>MDTP02000040.1 GCA_001714685.2 Methanosarcina sp. Ant1
CTAGTGATAACCCTAATATTAGTCCAGCTCCGACTCCCATTGACATTCCTATAACAAAACCTGTGGTCTGGGAACCCATTGCCGGACCGAGGACAAAATTTCCAAAGAGAATTCCCAGGGTCGCACCAACTCCAATTCCAGGAGCCATCCATTTCCCACGGGACTGTTCTTTATTCATATCCTCTACTTCATTTTTCATACCTTCTACCTCATTTTTCAAATCTTTTACTTCATTTTTCGGGTTTTTACTTCATGTATTCTCTCATGTCTCTAGCTTCTTCAATCTTCTTCAATTTTTGCTTTTCTCTTTAATACTTCCTTATTTTTCTTGGAGTAAATCAAATATGCTTTTAGTTAATACATTTTCTTTACGAAGCTTTTGGAAAGAAAATCTCCAAAAAATCAATATATAAGAAGAGTAGTAGCTCGTAATTGCAAAATTGAAAACGATCCTTTACGTTAGCTAATAAAATTAGTAAGTTTTAAATAAATATCCAAGGCCCTGAAAATGACCAGCATGTTTCTTAAACTCCTCTCCGTTTTTCTCATTGTCCCCCTTATTGAGCTTTACCTGCTCATCAAAATAGGAGGAACTATCGGCGCTTTAAATACTGTACTTATTATCCTGATAGCTGCAAGCCTGGGCGCTTATATGGCAAAAAGTCAGGGATTTCGCGTACTCCACCAGATCCAGGAAGCAACGAGCCAGGGGCGTATGCCTGGAAACGAACTCCTTCACGGGCTCTTTGTATTAATAGGGAGTTTTGCCCTCATAACTCCGGGTATTCTCACAGATGCTATAGGTTTTTCCATGCTAATTCCTCAGATTCGGGAAGTCTATGTGAGAATTGCAAAAGAAATCTTAAGAAAAAAGTTAGAAAATGGCCAATGGCAGATGGGGATGTACACGAATTTCAGATAAAACAATATGCACATTAATCAACAACATGCACATTAATCACCAATATGCACATAATACAGACTCTTTCTCTAATTTTCCCCTATTTTTCTTTATTTTCTTTACTTTCTTTACTTTCTTCACTTTCTTTTTTTCAGGTAATTTCCCAATTATCGGATTTTTGAAACTGCAGATGCTTTTGAACGTTAAAATAGATAACTGAACAGGTAAAGAAGCAAAGGAACCAGAAAGACCGTGATGAGGCCTGCTATACCGATTGCAAGCCCGCTCATTGCCCCTTCGGTTTCTCCAAGTTCTATTGCTCTAGTTGTTCCTAGAGCATGGGATGCAGTGCCGATTGCAACTCCGACCGCGACACTATCTTTTATGCGGAAAAAGCGGCAGATGAATGGCCCAAGGATAGCCCCTATAATTCCGGTAATTACAATTGCAGCCACTGTTATTGCGGGCAAGCCGCCGATCTGTTTTGAAATTTCAATTCCAATAGGAGTGGTTACTGATTTAGGAACCAGAGATTTGCTTATGACCTCATCAAGCCCTACAAGGTTGGATAGAATCAAAATGCTTGAAATTCCCGCTATACAACCTGCAATTATGCCTGCAAGGATCGGAAAGGCATTATTCTTCAGCAAGCGGATCTTTTTATAAAGAGGTACTGCAAGAACGACTGTTGCAGGCCCGAGAAAGAACGAGATATAATTTCCTCCGAAATTGTAAGTCTCAAAATCTATCCTGAAATAAAGGAGGAAAAACATCACAAGTACAGAAGCTACAAGCAGGGGATTAAGGATAGAAAACCGGGTTTTCTTATATAGCAGCGTGCCTATCTGAAAAGCTACTAAGGAAAGTAAAATCCCGAATAAAGGTGTATTGAGAAATTCACTCAAAAAATGGATCTTCATTTTAGTTACCTCTTCTACTCTATTCTCGCAGACCTGTTATCTTTTGTGATTATCTCAGATGAACTTTCATTTCTCTCACAACAGGATTCTTCCTGCTTTCTCTGCAAAAACTTTTTAGTGAATTCCACTGTAAGCCCAGTCACACCAAGAATTATTACGGTAGATATTATAGATACTGTAAGAATTTCAATCCATTTTCCTTCAAGCAGGCCAAAAGAGGTTATAAGGCTGACTGCTGCCGGAAGAAAGAAAAAAGACAGATTCTCAAGCAAAAAATCACTTATCCGGTCTATCATTTCAAGTTTAATCATTCCTGTATACAGCCCGACGAAAAGGATGAGCATCCCAATTACATTGCCCGGAATCGCCAAACCTAACGCTTTCTGTATCAGTTCCCCAAGAAAATAGATACTCAGAATAATTGAGAATTGTTTTAGCAAAACCTGTTTTTCCTCCCCTGATTGATGTTGAACTACAAAATCTCATTATATATAATTTTTCGGCTCTTCGTTGTTTTGTGTGGATATCCTCACAAAAACCAACGGGGTATTGAATTGAAAATCATCTTACCCATAGAGAATGACGAAGAGCCAATTTTTCTGATATCGAAAGTTGCTTATCTGTAGGAATTTACGAGTAAAAGGAAGCCTCAAATTTCTCCAATACAAGTAGAAACTTACTGGAAATTTCATGGATAAAAAACGAATAAATAACTCCGGAAAAAGAAATATGACACAATAGATTCATATTACGCAAAACCTAATTTCATAGGGTGTTCTGATGAGAGAAAAGCGCTTTGTTTACATGGACCATGCAGCCACAACTTTCACAAAACCTGAGGTGGCTGAATCTATGCTACCTTTTTTGAGAGAAAATTTCGGAAACCCTTCTTCCCTCTACTCAATAGGGAGAGAAGGCAAAGAAGCAATAGAGGCAGCCCGTGAGCAGCTTGCAAAGGCTCTTGGAGCTAAACCTGGAGAGATATACTTCACTTCAGGAGGAACCGAATCCGATAACTGGGCTGTCAAGGGAACGGCCTTCTCCAGGCGAAAAAAAGGAAAGCATATAATCACTACTCCAATCGAACACCATGCAGTACTTTACCCATGTGAGTATCTGGAATCGCAGGGCTTTGATGTGACCTATCTGCCTGTAGACAGGTACGGACTTGTAGACCCTGCAGAGGTGGAAGCTGCAATCAGGGAGGATACTGTCCTGATCTCGGTCATGTATGCAAATAACGAGATCGGAACCATAGAACCGATTCAAGAGATAGGAGAAATTGCAAAGGAGCACGATGTTCTCTTCCATACCGATGCCGTGCAAATCATAGGTACTGTCCCCCTTGACATGAAACAGAAGCATAAGGATGTAGACATGCTTTCGCTTTCCTCTCATAAATTCTACGGGCCAAAAGGGATTGGAGTTCTCTACCTCAGAGAAGGGACAGAGATTCACAATTACATGCATGGAGGCGGTCAGGAAAGGGGAAAACGAGCAGGTACTGAGAATGTAGTAGGCATAGTAGGGATGGGAAAGGCAATAGAACTTGCAACTTCAAATATTGAAAAGCACAACGATAAAATAAGAAAAATGAGGGATCGCCTTCTGTCCGGAGTTCTCGAAATTCCCAGCTGCAGGTTGAATGGTCATCCTGAAAAGCGCCTCCCAGGAAACCTGAATTTTAGTTTTGAGTACATTGAAGGAGAGTCCTTACTTCTTATGCTCGACCAGATGGGAGTTTGCAGTTCCACAGGCAGCGCCTGTACTTCAGGTTCTCTTGGAACATCGCACGTGTTAAAGGCAATAGGTCTGCCTCCAGAAATAGCTCAGGGATCCCTTCGCTTGACTCTTGGGGATGCAAACTCCGAAGAAGACATTGATTACGTTCTCGACGTGCTGTCTGAAACTGTTGGAAAGCTGAGAAATATGTCTCCTTTCTATAAACCTGCAACTGCATGTGAGAAATGAGTAGAAAGCACATAAGATCTAGGAAAAGCACATAAGAATATAGGAATTGGGGGAATTTTGTGTATAATAAAAAAGTCATGGACCATTTCATGAACCCAAGAAATGTAGGGGAAATTGAAGATGCTGACGGCATTGGAGAAGCCGGAAACCCACATGGGGACCAGATGAAAATTTTCCTGAAAATTAGGGATGACCGAATTGAGGATGTAAAATTCAAAACTTTCGGTTGTGCAGCGGCAATTGCGTCCAGCAGTATGGCAACAGAGCTGATAAAAGGTAAGACCCTCAAAGAGGCCTGGGAGCTTACAAACGAAGCAGTAGCTGAGGCTCTTGAAGGACTCCCTCCCGGAAAACTTGAGTGTTCAGTCGTCTCCAGGGAAGCTATCCACAGGGCAATCAATGAATATCGCAAAAAGCAGGGACTTGAAGCCCTTGAAGAGCAGACCTGAAAAGAGAAAAATGAAAATAATCTTTAGCCTCATAGGCTTACTGAATATGAATTACCAGCAATATTCACTCGGTGAGATGGCTGAAGAGCCTCTCATATCTCCTTATCGTAAACTTGATCTGGTATCCTCCGGATGATACTCCATGAAAAAAATAGGGATTATAATTACTGACCCTGAAGATTGGACAGCCAGGGCACTTATCAATGCAGCGAGGATAAAAGGCTTTTCACCTCTTGTTATTGATCTCAGAACTGCAGAGGTTAAAATAAATTCAACAACTCCCAAATCGACGGTTCATTTTAAAACAGGAGATCTTTCTCTCCCAGATCTTGATGCCATTATTGTGAGAGATGTAGGTGCAGGGGCTTTCGAAGGAGTTTCTTTCAGGTTTGATATCTTGAGAGAACTGGAAGCTGGAGGAGTTCCGGTTATTAATTCCCCTGAAGCTATCCAGAATGCTGCAAACAAGTATCATGCTTCTTATCTCCTGGCGGAAGCCCGCCTTTCTGCACCCGAAACCGTAGCCGTGCAGAATATGGAAGCTGCCCTCAGGGTAATATCAAGGTTTGGAGATTCTGTCATAAAACCTGTTTTCGGGTATAAGGGAAAGGATATTGCAAGGATCAAGGATGGGGAAATTCGATTTTCAGATAGAAAAGCCGAATCTGTATCCCTTGAGGCTTCTCTAGAAAGGCTACTTGAAGAAAGGGGGATGCTTTATATCCAGGAGTTTATAGAAAACCCCGGAAGGGATATTCGAGTCTTCGTTGTTGGTGGCACTGCTATAGGTGCAATTTACCGGAAAGCTGCAGCAGGCTCATGGGTAAATAATCTAAGCCAGGGAGGTAGTGCAGACCGCTGTGTCCTAACCAATGAGCAAAAAGAGCTTGCAGAAAAAGCTTCCCTTGCAATAGGCACAACATTCGCAGGTGTCGACATTATAGAAGGATTTACAGAGTGTCTTAACAAAGTAAATAACAAAGATGACGGCATAAAGGAAAGCGTTCCTAGAATTCTTGAAGTCAATGGAACACCTTCAGGAAAAGGGATTTATGATGCATGGGGGATAAATCCTGCAGAACATATCATGGAATACCTCCAAAATATTTTTATGAAATAACTATAAATGTTATTGTGGATAGTATATCTTAGAGAGTCTTAGAGAGAACTTGAACAGGGATATTTCCGGGCTGAATTGAATAGTAACCTAAGTTCCGCTTTTTTAAGCGCATATGCTTCGCATGATGTCGAATTGTGTGCCTAAAAATTAAGCACATTAACTACAGGCTCTAATTTCAAAATCAAACTCATCTGGCTTATCATACTTGTGGAATTTGGCTTATGTGCTTAAAATATGGGAACTCAGGTAGTAAAGTAGAGATTTTAGGAAAATAATCCTAAAAGATTGTGGAAGGTTATAGGGACTATTGAAAGCCTAAAATGAATTTCTCAATCTGATACTGAAAGGCGATATCGAAAACACTTAAGATATAGTCTGACCTTGAATAAGCTCGAGGCAAAGAATGAGTGAATACAAACAGTGTATAGTTACCCGGGATGACCTGAAACTTTCCAAAGGCAAGTTTGCAGTACAGGTTGCTCATGCTGCTATTTCTGCGGCGGAATGGGCAAACAAAGGCGATCTTGAAAAGTGGAAGGAAGGTGGGCAGAAAAAGGTTGTCCTTAAAGTTCCTACCCTTAAAGACCTTTATGAGCTTAAAGAAAAGGCAAGAAGGGAAGGACTTCCAACAGCCCTGATACAGGATGCAGGACTTACGGAAATTCCGTCTGGAACTGTTACGGTTCTTGGAATCGGGCCGGCAAAGGGAGAGATCATAGATAAAGTTACGCGGGATCTTAAGCTTGTTTAATTGCAGAAACATTCAAGACAGGGGCTAACAGACAGCATAAATCAGAAGTGAGCAAAGGAACAGCACAGGTCTTCCATCGACCAGAAAAAGGTTCTGCCTGTATTTTGTTAGGAGGCACAAATGAAGAACCCCGGGGTTTCAGGAAAAAAAGCAGTTTCAGCGATTGCGATTTTATGTATATGCCTCTTACCGGTTACGATGGTCGGATTTTTATTTTCGGACTCTATTGATAATATTACTAACGATTTAAGAATTTACCTTGGCTTGGGGTCATTAGCTGAAAATCAGGATGAAGCTTTCACACCTGAACCGGCTTTATTTACTTTACCGGCATTACCTGGATATTCTCCCAAGAAAAACGAACTAGAGCCTATCCTGAGAACCCGACTCCAGCCTGGCTTCTCCCTGAGCAGTAATTATCAAACCTCAGATTTTTTTCGGGGGGGGGTAAGCTATTTTAAGATCAGTATCAAGAATGAAGGCCGAAACCAGATATTTATTTATAGGTATGGGGTTTCAGTTAACGCCTCCAAAAACCGGATTTATTCCGAAGACTGCGGAGCTTTGCTTTCCCCCGGCGAAGAGAAGAGTCTCGGAGTAATTGCAGTTAAGGTGCCTGAGGAAGAAAAAGCCAGGTTTAATATTGTCCTCTGGCCGCTTGCATGTACTTCACAGGGTAAATGGCATGAATACGAGCCTTATTTCATGAGTGGAGTCACTACATATCTAAAGCAGATGCCCGAAGAAATTGCTCCAAAGTACAAATATAATCATGCTTACTACTTTGAAACCATAAACCGACTTGTGGAACCAGCCAAGCCTGAAGTAAGGAATGAAGCAGCCGAAGTGGCTCGTTCATATCCGGGGGCTTATAATATATATCAGGTCTGTACCCTCTTCGATATGGTAAAAGAGAAAATCGAATACGTCAGTGACCCAAGGGGTAACGATGTATGGGAGCCAGCAACTGTCACTCTGAAGGTAGGAGCAGGAGACTGCGAAGACCAGGCAATTCTTCTCTCATCCATGATCGAAGCGGTTGGAGGCACAACTCGAGTCTACCTGACAAGTAACCATGCCTTTGCAGCGGTCTATATAGGCAATGGAGAAAGTGCAACTAAAGCAGTCAAAGGGATTAGGGCTTACTACGGAGACGTCGATGTGAACTACCTGACCGATAAATACGGTTCGTGGGTGTTGCTTGACCCAACTTCCAGTCTTTACGCAGGCGGACTTCCAGGACAAACAGCTCAGGCAAAAATTTACACCGCCGAAGAAAAAGAAACATACAGGAGCTGGACCTTCGAAAACACAAAAGAAGTAGAAGTGATTGATATCAACCCCAAGGCAGCGGAATAAGTCTCTCTTACAAATCCAGTACTTCACCAACTGGATCAGAAAATCATCTATCCTCATTACGATTTCAAACATTTAACCGAAAGTATTTTGAAATCGGAATGAAGCTAAATGATTTCTCGATCCAGTTGGTGAAGTACTGAAATCAGTAGCTATTTTACAAATCAGTAGCTATTTTCGGATTTTACTGGCAATATCTGACCGCAGTAAATATTTCGTACCTTTTTAATCTACATTTAGTACCCTATAGAGGAGTGTTTGCAAATTATGGAAGTTCCCGAAATCGAAAAAAAGATAGGAATCAGTCTTTACTCCACAGATACCAAAGGCCTTGGAGGGCAGCTCCGCCAGGAAGTGGAGGACTTTATTGTTAAAGAAATCACTAATCGGGAGGAAGGAACGGAGGGTAAGTATTTGATTCTCGAGGTCGTAAAGCACGACTGGGACACACACCACCTGACCCGTACTCTCGCAAAAATCCTGCAGGTAAGCCAGAAGAGGATCAGCGTTGCAGGCACAAAGGACAAACGCGCACTTACCACGCAAAAAATCAGTATCTTTGATATTGATGCTCCCAAAATTGAAAACATCTATTTGAAAGACGTAGAACTGAAAGTCCTGGGCCGCTCCCGGAAATCAATAGAACTCGGGGATTTGTGGGGAAATGACTTTATAATTACAATCAGGGACATAGCCAGCTCTCCTGAGGAGACAAAAAAGCTGCTTGAAAAAACTACAAAAGAAATCCTGGCCCAGAGTGGAGTCCTAAATTTCTTCGGAACTCAGCGTTTCGGTTCTATCCGCCCTGTTACCCATCTGGTAGGAAAAGCCATTGTAGAAGGAGATTTTGAAAAAGCTTCCATGCTCTATATTGCCGAGCCCTTCCCTGATGAACCGGATGAAACAAAAAAAGCCCGCCAGCTCGTTAAAGAAACCCGTGATTTTAAGGAAGGTCTTAAAACCTATCCGCTCCGCCTTGGTCACGAAAGAGCCATGATGAACCACCTGATCGCAAACCCGGACGACTTTGTGGGCTCTTTCCTGGTTCTTCCAAGAAATCTTTACAAGATGTTTGTGCACGGATATCAATCATACATTTACAATATAATCCTCTGCCGCAGGATCGAAAAAGGCCTTTCCTTAAACCAGGCTGTAGAAGGCGATATTGTCTGCTTCAAAAATGATGCCGGACTGCCGGACTCTTCAAAGACCGAAAAGGTTACAGCCGAGACAGTGACTGCCATAAACCGCCTGATTAAAAGAAACCGCGCCTTCATAACCGCCCCTCTTCCAGGCTATAACACAGAATTTGCTTCAGGTATTCCCGGAGAGATCGAGCAAGAGGTACTCCAAGAACTCGAAGTGTCTCTGGAAGGTTTCAATATAAAAGAAAGTCCCGAAATGAGTTCTAAAGGCCTCCGCCGGGAAGTTCTCCTGCAGGCAGAGCCTAAATTTGAGGTTGCAGACGACGAACTGAATCCCGGAAAATCAAAGGCAGTACTCGAATTCATGCTGCCGAAGGGAAGTTATGCAACAACCGTGCTGAGGGAATACATGAAGGCAGACCCTCTGCAGATGAGCTGAAAATTAGAACAGGTAAGTTTTCAGTGGGAATCTGGCAACTCAGGCATTTGTCTCAGGCGTTTTATAGGACGAAGCGTAAAACCCCGAAGTCTTTAGCTTCGTGGGATATAAGCGTCAACTTCCTCACGTTCTACTGT
>MDTP02000041.1 GCA_001714685.2 Methanosarcina sp. Ant1
TAAGGACAAAATAATAAGGTTGATGGGAAAAAATTGTGAAAAATACTACTTTTGAGGAGAGATCTGCGGAAAGTCGGGGCTAAGAAGGTACCCGGACAATATCAGTAAAAGTCATTTATATAGGAGGTAGGATACTTTCATCGAAAAAAAGATTGGCATGCAATGACTCTGAAAGTATCCTATTTTATTGGAGTTCTTCATAGACATCGTCGACCACAGTATAGGTCAAATTATATATTATCTGTTATTTATATAAAATCAGATGAAACAAAATTCAGTAGAACAGATACTGATAATTGTTATTGAACCAAATTACCCGGATCACGGTTGCCCATTTTTATTTTTAGAAAAAAGACGGGGGCATAATTTTAAGCTACACCTTGATATTCTGGATAATCTAGCAGATTATTGTTACTTTTTGATTCTAAAAGTGTTACTTATTAAATGTGCTTATATCAAAACGTATGAAATGAATAATTGTAAGGAATCTATGATTTAAAGAATTATTCAGTCTCGTGTATTGGAATTAACTGGCTATTTTACTACATTACTATTATGCTTTATAGACTTTTTATTATTTTATGGGTTTTTGATTGATTGCGGTCAATAGCTGATGGAATCAATGGTAAGTTTTTGCGATCCCAGTAGATATTAAAAAGTATTATCTTTTAGGATGGTATCTAAATGAAAGAAGAGAGATTATATCTTTATAGGAATTATATGGACATATCGCTCAAATTAGATATATATTTTAACAATTTAACTTTATGAAACCATTTGTGATTATTAATGATCTAGAAAAAATCCTTTTTCACTATGGTACAAAATTAATTGAAAAATCAGAACATATATATAATTAGTTGGAGACAAATATTATAATTAAACAAATATATGGGAAAATTAGCCATTATAAAACTCACTTTTAGTTAATACTGGTTTCTTAAAAATATTTCTTTATGTATTTTAATGTTTAAAATCTAATAATTTATTGATCTAACTCGAAATTACTCTTAGCAGCTAATGTGTACGTGAACTTGCCAATAAACTATTCATCGAGAAACGAATCGGAACTAATTGGCGATACAATTCACGTAATAAATCTGCTGAGATGAAGTATATAAAAACACTATATTAAGAAATTCGAGGATAAATAATACCAAAATGTTGAGGGAATAAACTTATGCAAACCAATCCTGTAGAAGTTCAGAAGTTTCTAAAAGATATAGAATATCCTGTAAAGAAGAATGACCTTATTCAGCAAGCCAAAAAAAATGGAGTCAGTCAGGAAGAATTGGCGGTTTTTGAGAAACTTCCAGATAAAGAGTACACCAACTCTGCAGATATAAGTAAAGAACTTAAAGGCAAATAACTCATCTGGAATAAATCAGCCACCAAATATAAAGGGAAAAGGATTCCATCAAAAGCGGAGATATAAAAAATGATTTCATTTCAAATTCTAAAATTTGGAGGCATCAAATTTATCTCTCAGATAGTTTTTTGTCAAACATTCATCTAATTTGTTCACATTTCAGTATTTAAGTAACACTAAATCATATTTTTATTCATTCATTAATTATAAATAAAATCAGAAATATAAAAATCATGGGGCAGGGATTTTGAAGTTGTGCATTTATATGCGCAAACTTTGGAGTTTTCATCTCTGATATTTGAAGCTAAATATAGGGAGTTGAAATTATGATAAGAGAAGACAATCCGTTATTTTTGGCAGCAAGCCCGATAAAAGGAGACAAGGTCTACAATATGGCTGGAGAACATCTGGGAAAGATTGAAGACATAATCATTTGTATTCGGTTAAGAGATAAAATGCATGAAAGTGTTATTTTTTATGCTAAAATCTCAACATTCAAGTCGGAAAATCACTACACGTGGTATTCGAAGTTGTGCATAAAATTCGTTAACCGATGACAAATGAAGACATAATGATTGATCTAGAAAATGGTAGAATAGCATATGCAGTACTCTCTTTTGGCGGGTTCCTGGGTATTGGGGATAAACTATTTGCTATTCCGTGGCAAGCTCTCTCATTGAAACCTCACGAGCACGCTTTCATCCTTAACGTTAGCAAGGAAATCCTAGAAAAGGCAGAAGGCTTTGATAAGGACAACTGGCCTTTGACTCGTGAGCGGCTTTATACAATATACACTTACTATGGAACAAAACCGTACTGGGAGACAGGGGTGTTGGAGCGGACAGAAAGAGGGAGACTGGAAGAGACAGAAACAGAGAGATTGGATCGGATAGAAAGTGAGAGATTGAGTCAAGCGCAAGCGCCTGAAAGAAGAATGTGATATATTAGGAAGACCCTGCACAGGTCTCCTATATCTCTAATGGGACTTATTTATCAGTTAAATATCATTGAGGGGGAATAAAACATAGCTGATTTGATAGGACTGGCGGTAGCACTTTTAGTATTAGCATTGATCGCTTATATATTGGGTGCACGAGGAATTGCTGGTTTCTCTATGGAGATTGCGAGGTGGCTCATCATAATCTTTGTTATACTTGCCATTCTTTCGTTTCTGTTTGGGAGTTCTTATATTTAAATAAAGCAGTGTGTTATTAAATAATCTAACTTATTTAAATTTGGACTTAAAAGCTATAAAACGAATCTCTGGTAGGAAAGTGTAGGGGACCCTCACTTTCTCAAATAGTATTAATCAAACATAATTTTGGCTTTTCAATTTTTTTATGTGGGTTGGATATAAATTACTAAAGATGGGGGTATTAATTGAACAAACAGCTGAAAGTATTGTTTATAGGAACTTATGTTCCAAAAGAGTGTGGGATTGCTACATTCACTTCTGATCTTTTAAATTCGGTTTCTGGAAAATATAACGACGTTAATTGTGAAGTTATTGCTGTGAATGATTCTTCTGAAACTTACAAATATCCTGAAGAGGTCAGTTTTCAAATTGAGAAAGACAAACTCAAGGATTACTATCGAGTTGCTGATTACATAAACCAATCTGATATTGACATCGTATGTCTTCAACACGAATTCGGCCTTTTTGGGGGAGAAGCAGGCGATTACATTTTTGCTCTCCTTTCTGGAATAAACAAACCTGTAATAACAACAATGCATACATTGATCCAAGATCCGGAGCCTGCGTACCGTAAAGCTACTGAAAAACTCATAGATCACTCTGATAAGTTAATTGTAATGAGTCAGACAGCGGTTGATATTCTAAAGAGTGTTTATGACGTTCCCGAAGACAAAATAAAAATCATTTTCCATGGAATGCCGGATTATCCATTCAACAGTAGCAGTAAGTATAGAAGAAAGATGAAGCTCGAAGGGTCACCGCTTATCCTTACTTTTGGTTTATTGAGTCAAAACAAAGGTATAGAAAGTATGCTCAAAGCACTCCCTGATGTAGTAAATAAGCATCCTAACCTTGTTTATCTGGTACTAGGTGCTACACATCCTATAATTAAAAAGACACAAGGAGAAGTGTATAGAGAATACCTTCAGAATATGGTTACCGAACTCAGACTTGAAAACAATGTAGTATTTCATAATAAATTTGTTGAAATAGAAGAGCTATGCAATTATATAATGGCTAGTGATATCTATGTATCGCCCTATCTTTCCAGAGAACAAATCGTAAGTGGTACATTGACCTATGCTTTGGGTATGGGAAAAGGAATAATATCCACTCCTCATTGGTACGCAAAAGAAATGCTTGCTGATAATCGTGGGTTACTCGTAGATTTTAACGACACAAATGGTTTTACCAGAGCTATCTTATCCTTAATTGAAAATCCGAAAGAATGCAAAGAGATGCGCACGCGCGCATATAATTTTGGCAGAAAAATGACATGGAAAAACGTAGGTGGCGAATATAATACCGTTTTCAGCGAAGCTTTAAATAAATATAATACCTATCCAAAAATTCAAAACATGTTTAGTTTTCATCCCGAACAAGCTGTCTGAATTTAAACTTGATTATCTTAGGATTTACGCGGTTGAGCTGAAAATTAAATTATTCAAGACTCATTATTTACGGGGAATAAAATCCAAATATTTGTTAATTGACCTTAGCTAAGATGAAGCTGAATTGTTATAATTAATTTAAAGTAACTTATAATATTAGATATGTAGTGGTTGTAAGAGACAGAAAAAAATCGAGTGATGATTGAATGAGTTATGAAAGATAAGTCCTAGAGAGATTATTTTATTATTAAGAATGGGGGATTATTTACGAAAAGTCTTAAAATATGTCCAGAATGTCATGCTAAACTAAAAGCAGACTTAGGTTATGAAACTCAGTATTGTATCATTTGCAACTACTGGACAAAGATAGGTACCGCAAGACTTGATTCAATCATGATATACGGTTGAAGAGTCTACATGAAAACGTTAGTTTTTCTATGTCTTGTAGTGATGCAAACTAGGATATAATGCCTTTAACTTATTCTAATTACATTATGTTCTTCTTTTTATTCATGCTTTATCTATTTTTAATCATTTTTTAACTTTTTTTCTAAAAAAGAGACTATCAGGCTGTCTCAAAACCATTTTGAGTTCTACAATTGGGTAATATCCCCTTTCAATATTTCTTCCATTTCGACAAGA
>MDTP02000042.1 GCA_001714685.2 Methanosarcina sp. Ant1
CTTAAGAGGTTATATTGCAGGATAAGATAATAATATACATACATGAAAATATATATGGCGCAAGAAGGTTAAAAGAAAAAATAACAGCCATGTACAGAATAGGGATCGAAATCTCCTGTTCCCTCAAATATCTACAACGACTTGAGCCTTCCAGCCGTCGTGGGTCTTTACTATTTCTAACTGATTATAGGTAACAGCCTTGATTTCAGTTTCAAAGGGATGGCTTTCGGGATAGAACTTTTCGCCTGATGCCCGGGCAATTATCGAATACCCGCCTTCCTCTTCTCTTATTTCTTCAACTTTAAACTTCCTAAAAATAATTTCGTCAACTTCAAAAAGGTATAGAAGCTCGGAAAGCCAGTCTACAAGCAAGAATTCCAGATCTGGTGACTTAAGAAAAACCTCTCTTGTCGTCTCTCCCGAAACCTTGTCAGTGTCAATGATAACATTAAACACAGCAAGAGCTGCATTTTCAAATACTTCCTCCAGAGTTTTTCCATAAGCCAGGAACTTCACATCTGCCGTGTGTTCCAGATACTCATACTGTTTTTGCTGAGACGGCATAATCCACTATTGGATTTTGTCTTACATTAACCTATCCGCCGCAGTAAGCGATTTTCAGGCCAAGGAGAGACCTCTTCAACTGAATCCAAAAGTTACTAAAAAACGCAGTTAGTCCAGCCTGTTCCAGATATAGAAAATTCTCTGGACCGCGGTAATGTGGCTGGTTACAGCAATCAGGACGACCGCCCAGCCCAGGATGGAAAATCCTGCAATTGAAGCCGGGTAGACAAAATTGACGAAAGCCGCAAGCGTTACAACCACAAGACGATCAGCCCTGCCCATAATCCCTCCATAATATCTTCCCAGATTCAGGGCTTGAGCCTGCGTGCCTAGATAGCTGGTAAGGAGTACACCTACAATTGCCGCAACCCCGATCTGCCAGTGTACGTAACCTGCAAAAAAGATGCTGCATATAATAAAGACATCCGAATAGCGGTCGATAACGTGATCTAGAAAATCGCCCCTTAGGGTGGCCCTATTTGATTTCCGTGCAATTACCCCATCAAGAGCATCAAGAATCGAGTTAAATACTACCAGGATGCCTGCCAGCAGGACAAGTTCCCTGGCTGCAGGAGAATAGTAAAAACTGAGGCCTGCAAAAAAGGCACATATAAGGGAAGCTATGGAAACCGTATCAGGTGAGACGTCACATCTGATTAAAAAGTCCGCCAGCGGTTCAATAACTTTTGAAGCAAAGGGTCTCAGGGTATTAAACGTCATGGTACTCGAGATTCTTCCTTTTATTATATCCGCGATAGAAAACCATCCCAAAAACAGGCAGCCTGTCTTGCGCCATGTGCCGGGTTAGATCTGTTTATTTATATCGTCTCTCTGTTTACCTATTTTTTTATATTTATACTTAAGCTGTATGTTTGATTATCTTCATACTCAATAATACATTTACTTATTTCCTTTTTCCGAAGATGCAAGCCCATACAGATATTTGATTTTGCACGAATGCTCAAGCTGTGTTGTCACTATATACGCTTCCCCAAGAGTTCGTCCAATTGCAAAAGTTCCATGACTGTACACTACAGCACCCCGATGCCTCGAAAGTGCATCCGCAAGATTTTCTGCAAGCTCGTGACTACCTATTCCCCCACCAACGACTCGAATGTCTCCCAGGAAATACTGCCCTTCGCTATCTACAGGGAGAATCAACCCGGAAGGACCTGCAAGCAAGGACTCTACAACCGCATATTGACAGTGAGCGTGAATTATTGCAAGAGCAGAGGTCTGCCTGTAAATCTCTCTATGTACAACTGTTTCGGAAGATGCAATAATATCCATGGACGAAGTATTCAGAATATCCACCTCAACAACACTATTTTCGGTGATCTCATCAAGAGCAGCCCCGGTCCTGGTAATAAGCATCTTATCCCCAGCTCTGATGCTGATGTTTCCGAAATTGGATTCCACAAGCCCATGTTCAACCAGCTTGCGCCCGTATTTTGCGATTTCCTGCCACATCTTAGGCGATATATGGTGAAAGAATGCCATAAGGTTTATGTGCTATAATTTATTAAGGAAGGCAAAAGTAGAGAAAAGGGTAGCAGTTAAAACATTGCAGTTGACTCCTGAAAGATAATTCTGCCATAAAGTTTATCTGTGAGTATTGTATTTAGATAAGTCTGCAGTCAGTACCAATTTGCCTCGTTGGCTCAGCCCGGTAGAGCGAGTGACTTGTAATCACTAGGTCGCGTGTTCGAATCACGCACGAGGCTTATCGTTTTTTCTGTTCAAAGCACTTTAGTTATTTTGTCCAAAATCCTTGATATCTAGCTAAAGCTTAAGTACTAGATTACAATCATCAACTTCGAGCTTTCATTTTTTTGCGGGTTCATTTGTAAAGGTTTCTTAAAGTTCTTTTTTATATTTTAAAATCATAACTTTAAGAACTTTTATAAATAATAAGAACTTTTTTATAAAATATGGAATCTGATCTTGATAATATTCTTGCTCTTATTAATGAACACAAAACAAGAAAAAAGCTCATAGACCCTGTTTTGAAGCAATATGATTGGTATAAACAATACATAAAAGAAGAAGTGAATTCCATCAAGTCTGATTTCGTAGGTAAACAGTTTTCTTATTTTGAGGGAAGTTATCAAAAAGATGTTGACAGGTTTATTGATTACGTTTTGCTAGATGAAGGTAATAACGTTCTTGCGATTATTGAGTCAAAAAGATATTCTAAGGACGAAAAATCAGGACGGATTCAGGCTCGGACATATGCAAAAGACATTGAAAAACAAGTAAACCGCAAGATTCCGATTTTCCTGACAAACGGCAAAAAATGGCGCCTTATTGATGAAGAAGGAATAGAAAGGGAAATTAGCGGCCCCTTTTCACAGGAAGACCTGAAGAGACGAAACGATCTTTTTCATAAACTGGTAGACCCTAAAGATGTGGAAATCAACAATACAATTGTTGACAGGCCAAGAAGTGTCCAGGTGGTCAGGAAGTTGAGCGAGCATTTCTCTGACGGCCATAGGAAAGCTCTTGTACATATGGCTACAGGTACGGGCAAGACCAGAGTTGCAATGGGCATTATCGACCTTTTGATGAAAGCCAACATGATCCAGAACGTACTTTTTCTTGCTGACAGAACAGCCCTTGTCGATCAGGCAAAAACAACAGGTTTTCAAGAGTTTTTCACGGAACCTGTTGAGGATCTTCGTGAAGGTTTTTCGACAAGTGGAAGACTCTTTGTTTGCACCGTTCAGAGTATGATGAGTGGGAATCCAAGGAAACTTTATGAAAGGTACAGCCCCGGCTTTTTTGATCTTATAGTATTTGATGAGGCACACAGGTCAATTTATGATAAACAGAGATTGATTGGTAATTATTTTGATTCAATCAAAATAGGGCTTACAGCCACTCCCAGAGAACATGAAAGCAAAAATACCTATGAGATGTTCGACTGTGAAAATGAAAACCCTACTGTTGAGTATTCTTATGAAGACGCTCTCAGGGATGGTGTACTGGTCCCCCATACTGCCGAAATCATAGAGACCGAAGTACTTTCCCTTGGAATTAAGGGGAAGAAGCTTTCCAATAAGTTAAAAGACGAACTCCGGCGACAGGAAATAGATCCAGAGTCTGCGGATTTCAGTGGCTCGGAATTTGACCGAATTTTTATGGATGATAAAACAAATGAGTTGATTATCTGGGAATTTATGTATCTGAGCTTATGCCAAAATCATTTAAAATGCTTTAAATTCCAAATAAAAGCACTTAATTCTATATTTTCGTGAAAAATT
>MDTP02000043.1 GCA_001714685.2 Methanosarcina sp. Ant1
TTAATGGTTATCTTGACTGTCATTATAGCCTCAATTAGTTTTGGCTTTTAGCTATTACCTGCAAAAGTATTTACGCAATATATTTTATGTTCGGTATTTAAAAGTAAGGCTTAATTACAATCCTGAGTAAACATTTTAGCTTTTTTTGGTGGATTTTGCCCTCGGGAAGAGCATATGTTTACTCATTTTCGATTTTATCTATTTTTGACTTAATGGCACTTCCTTTTCCTGGACCGGCTAATATAACACCTTTAACCTAAATACTTGGCAGGATCATATTCTAGTCAGGTGCAATCCTATGATATGGAGAGAGCGTATGGTTATTAACCCTGCAGTTCTTACAGGCAAGCCCATAATCAAAGGCATACGCCTCGCAGTTGAGTTCATTATCGACCTTCGGGCTCATGATTGATCTGAGTCGGAAATCCTGCGGAATTTCCCGGTTTGACCTATGAAGATACCCAGGAGTGCCTGATCTACTCACTGGATTTGCTCAGGTCAGAAAAGGTTTATCCTTTTGAGCTTTCTCAGGAAGGTAATTGATTGGGTTTTCTTTTTGGAAAAATGAAAAAGACTTTTTGGATTTAATCTGCAAAATAATTGCAGGACGCGACAGGGAAGATAAATATTCTGAGATTTCTTACCCAAATGTACGATCAAGCTCATTTTTGGGACAGCCTGTGACCCTCTGTTTTCCCTGATAGGTCAACTTAGAAAACTACTAATAATTTAAAGAAGCTTAAAAAAAAGGAGCTTTAAATATGCCTTTTCATGTGATGCTGATCCCTACCCTTGGTTGCCCTGCTAATTGCAGTTACTGCTGGAGTTCCGAAGAAAAATCTCCGATAATGAGCATTGAAACTATAAAAGAAGTGGTTGAATGGCTTAAAGGCTTCAGGGGAGATTCGGTTACTTTCACTTTTCATGGCGGGGAGCCGCTGCTTGCAGGTGCCGACTTTTATCGGGAAGCACTGCCGTTACTTGTAGAGGGTTTAAGCCCAAGGAATATAGCTTTTGCAATACAGACAAACCTCTGGAAGCTTACCCCGGAAATAGCAGAAATTTTTGCAGAATACAATATTCCCATCGGGTCCAGTCTGGATGGCCCAAAAGAGCTTAATGACCTGCAAAGGGGAAAAGGGTACTATGAAAAAACAATGGCTGGCTATGAAATTGCCAGGGCTCACGGGCTTAATGTGAGATTCATTACCACTTTCACTTCCCATTCCGTAAAGTTCAAGGAAGATATTTTCAATTTTTATCTTGAGCAGGGTTTTACTCTTAAATTGCACCCATGCCTGCCCTCTTTAAAAGGTGAAAATCCCGATAAATGGACAATTGATCCGGAAGAGTATGGAGAACTCTTAATTTACCTTATGGACAAATATCTGGAAAACATGGGTAGAATTGAAGTTATGAATATTGACCATTTATGTAAATGTGTATTCACAGGCAGAGGAACTGTTTGCACCTATGTTGACTGCATGGGAGACACCTTTGCAGTGGGCCCTGAAGGAGGCATCTACCCATGCTATCGTTTTATAGGCATGCCTGAATGGGTTATGGGCAATGTTTATGACCATCCGACCATGGCTGACCTCGCCCAGTCCGATGCCTGGAAGCGCTTGCACCAGTTTAAGGAGTATGTGGACAGAGAATGCGGCAAATGTGCCCATATCAAATACTGTAGAGGCGGATGCCCATATAATGCCATAGTACCCACAGATGGCGAAATAAAGGGTGTTGATCCCTATTGTACCTCATACAAGATGATTTTCGACGAAATAACCAACCGGGTAAACGAAGAGATGTTCGGGTCCTCTAACATGGATATGTTTTTGCCCCAGACCATGAAGCCTTCCAGGTCGGGCATAATGACTCTTATGTTAAAAAAGTTGTGAGCATATTATTATTTAGAGAGTCAATAACTGACTCTTTGTTCCTTGGAACATGGAAAGGGAAGTTTAAAGTCTACCTGACTTGAAGGATGAATTCACGGTTCATCTTCAGGTTTTACATCTAAAAGGTGTGAGTATCCCTTCGCTCTTAATTCTGCCTCTAGCCTTTCGTCTAATTGTGCTTTGTAGAGAGTTTTCACTTTAGAAAGCTGGTCAACAGTTAGGTTTTTGGCTTCAATAAGGATAGATCCTTCAAAGTTTGCATTTGCTAGAACAGCATTAGAGAAATTAGTATTTGTTAGATCAGCATTAGAGAAATTAGCACATGAAAGATCAGCATTAGAGAAATAAGCTTTCTTTATGTAACATCTTTTAAAGATAGCCCATCTAAGATCAGTCTTTTCAAATTGAGCCATATTGAGGCATGAATTTGTAAATTCAGTTTTCTTTAAATAAGCTCCATTGAAAGTAGCTCCTATAAGGTCAGAAAAATCAAGAAAAGCTCTTTCAAGATGAGCGCCTTTAAGATCAGTTCCTATAAGATGTGCTCCATCAAGAGCATCGAATAAGCTGATCATTCGTAATTTTGAATGACGTAAATATAGAGCTTTTTGCTCACCAGCACCGAAGAAGTATTTACGTCTACCAATAACATTTATAACAGCTTGAATATCAACACGTACTTTACATTTATCCTTAATATGTTCAGAGCTTGGGGTCTTTAATTCTTGAATTTTGTTATCCCAGTCTATGACAGGTGAATTTATTCTTACGAAATTTGTTAAAATTTCCATTATCTGCCAATAATCTTTGTCTGACTCATTAGCGATTCTCTCAAGAGCATATATCCCACCGAGTCGAATCTCTACTTTATCATTACCCAACTGATCAACAGCCCTAGTGAAACGTTCAGTTATCTGACCTTCCTGAGCAGCTTTTAAGTTTTCCTGAGCAATTATAAAATTTTTCCAAGCAAAATATATACCAATGGCAACTGCACCACCACCTAGTATTTGGGCTAAAGTCATACGGTACTGATTTTCAAGGGTGGCGTTGCTTGTAACGTTATTTATTTCAAAATGAGATATTTGAACTGGTGGATACCAATATAGTAAAATTGCTGAGATTAGAACATAAGAAGCTATCCAGATTTTTGGATCTAATTTTTTACATTTTTCGCACATTTCCCTTAATGTCATAATCTCTTTCCTTTGTCACAAAATGTTTACTTGTCCCTTATCAACTGTGAACTAAAAAACATTGTCATTTATCACGAAGGATGAGAAATAGAAACAAATGAAAACATGCATAAACAGACATTACACATTCAAAGCTTGATGTAGGACATTGGCATGTTCTAATGCCAAGAAAAGTGGCAGGTTAAAAATAAGTGCTTCCTGAAATGTGGAAGCTAAAAGCCATAGTTGCATTTCTGGCGAGAACTGCCTTAAAAGAAATCTATCAATTGATATGCTTTTTTACAGTATGGAATAAAGAGATTGAGATTAACATAGCACTGTTCTCGACTTATTATATTTCCACTTGGATGTCCAGAGTCATTGCGAAAGTTACGTATAGTGTTCATTATGCCGTCAAGGTTGGTATCCATATTTTCTTTTATTTCATCTGGTAGAGTTATATTGTTACCCATTTCTTGTTTCAACCTGTTTTTGAATGCTTCAAACTTTTTATAAATATGCCTCTCATCAAAAGCTTTCTTAAATGTTGATTTATTTTTGCCATTCTCGATTTTATCCAACAATTTCAAAAATGTATGCTCAGAAGCAACTCCAAGCATAACTGATGATGATAAGTAACAACCACCATAAAAAGACTCCATAGCTTCTCGAAGATAAACTAAAGTTACATCGTCAATACTTGGCACTTGTTGTTTTATAACAGCTTCATAGCTTGAAACATCATGATAAAAGTAGACATCCTGATTCTCAATAATTTTCTTTCCATGTGCAGAAACTCTAAAAAAAGGAAAGTTTGGATTCTGATCATTCATTCCAAGTGTTATGATTCCTTGTCGGAAAAAATCCCAGAATACTTCAAGAAAGATATCACTATCAGCTGAAGATAATGGATACTCGTAATTACTAGGGAATGTGCCATTTTTGTCATAAAAAAGGTTTTCTCGAACACCATTCTTTAAATGATTATATTGATTAAACGTAATTTCCGTTCTACCAGCCAAGATATCAATTGCAGCATTTCTTATCTCTTCATATATGTAAGATGGATTTTCTGTGCGGCTCATGAAGTATAGAAAGTCCAACTGATATTAAAATTTGGTTAAATTCTCAACCACATAAAAACAAAAGAAAAGGAACTCAGTTGAGGTTTTGCCATTTTCCACAATATTCCTTATTTTTCAATAATACTTGATAATAAAGCTTATTTCGCGAAAAATTTTTCTTAAAACAACTTAAAAGCAATTTAATGTAGTATTATGTCAATAATTTTAAATGAAGAGAGTTTTAATCGTTTAAAAACTAAAAAGTAAC
>MDTP02000044.1 GCA_001714685.2 Methanosarcina sp. Ant1
TAAGGACAAAATAATAAGGTTGATGGGAAAAAATTGTGAAAAATACTACTTTTGAGGAGAGATCTGCGGAAAGTCGGTTCCAACATAATTCTTAGATATTAGCATAAAAATAACAATTATTGATGCTTTAAACTTAACCGAATCCAAATAAAACAGGCTCATAGCTTTATGTGAAAAAAATAAGGAAGTAATTAGCAGAAGAAGAAAGAACCTGTGCATGGAGGATGCAAGTGAACCATGCACAGAAAGCGATTATATGACATCTCGAACCGTGATGGGAGGAAAGACCTTCACTATTTCTTTGTATGAACTAAAATTTTCGCCATTTAAAATTGTTCTGCGGGTTTAATTACATGTATGTTCTAGTGTTTTTTGCTTTCTTTCTACATGGAAGGTGCCGGAAACTATGTATTCTTCGCTATCAGGCACGTCAAAAACCCATTCATTTTCATCAGATCTACTTTTCTAGCATCCTAACCGCAACAAGAATTTTAGTTTTGATCTCTCTTTCTGCACGCACAAAAGATAAGCTGGTATTTCTCCATCAATAACCTTGTAATAATCGTGTCCTACTGGTTTCCCTTCAATAATTTCCAAGTCTTTGTGGTCTAGCAGATCCAATTTCACATACTCTTTTTCAGGCTCTATTAACCCGTACAAAATGTCGCCGACGCAAAAATCAACTCCTTTTAAATCAAGCTTTGCTGTCACATTGCCTATGGCGAAACCTGATTTTTCCATCTGAACGTTAAATTGTGTAACCTGTTTTTCTCCTTCCTTTATCTTATTTTTGAAATGCTTCGCTTTTTCCGATTTAGGGTGGCTGTGAGTGAATGTTTCGATGTCTTCGTACAATTCAATTTCTTTCCCTTCAATCTTTATTCTAGCTACCATTGATATTCCCCTTCTTAATATCTGAGCAAATTATATAAGAAATTTCTGACAAGCTAGAAGCGTTTTGTTGTGAGGTTTGAAAATGTACATTCGCAACATGTGGCAACTTAAGGGCTCGTTGCGAACAACTTGGGTAACACATAATTATTTGGCATGAAAGTGCTTTCAAGTATTTGTGCCTATTATGTCGGGTAAGTTGGGAGGATTACTCCTTCTTTCTCCCCCAGGAACCGTGCTTGAAAGTTTCCCTTCATATGACTCGAGTGTTTTCAAACCCTTTCTTTATTAGGCACCAGTTATTTTGCATAAATGATTTTGTGACTTTATAGAACCGAAAATGTATAATCTCAGATTGTAAGCTTAGTGAAATTTAGATAAAATTACAGCTTTTATATAAAATATTATGTAAAAATATCAAACATTATTAAAAATTCAAATAATTACAATTAATAAAACTAATGTTTTATTAATAATTATCTAATTATAATATTTTTTTCACCCAGTATGTTAAATTAATTACAAAATTTTAACGTTGAGAATAGTTGATTGAGAAAAATACCACAATTGGGGAAATTTAATTAAATTTTGAATATAGAAAGTCCAATTTTAATTAATACTCATTTCTTAACCATATTTCGTTATATTTTATATTGTTTAACTCCAAATAAAAGTACAAATAAAAATACAAATGCAGTACAACATCTAATAGCTTGATTCTTATTTATCAAGTGGTAAGTCATAGGACTTTGTCAGATTAGACAGTTATTCCAATCGCTGTTATCGATTTCACTACGAACGATATCTTTGGCATACGAGATCTAATGATGACGCTTCACCTTGTAATGTGACATAGTCAAGGTCATATCAATATATCTTTAATGGGGGTCTAAAATGGAATACGAGCTTGAAGAAGTAGAAAGAGATTACATAGAATTCAGAAAAGAAATGGGAGAGTATAACATAGAAATAGTGAAAAACAGCATATCTATGTTAATGGCAGACCTGCTTAATGCGTGAAAATGAAGCATTAGTTCCATTTAAAACTTATCATGAAAACATCAACCACACAATAGTGGACGACCTTTTACACAACTGTCAGGTGATTTTTATGGAAGCAAACAAACTTGAGTCAATGGTCCGAGCAATGAAAGCTGAAAAAGAGTTGTGTGTGCAGGATATCATAACATTCAAAAAGTTAAGGAATTCGATAACGGCCAGAAAACGTAAATTGTGGTTTATGACCAACTAACTATCTTTGGTCGTGGGTGTGAGTTATTGAAAACCGTAAGCACAAGAATCTCTCTACATTTTCCTCAAATACAGAAGGTGTGCTCGCTTTTTCGGAATTGATCAATAAACGTGTACACGACCCTTCTTTCAATCTTGGTGAATTGCAGTCAATTGAGATTCTCAAGGCATGAGAAGTAATCAATACCTTAGCATCCTGACTGTAACTAGGCTATTTTTGGTGAATTTATGCTTGTAAAAAAGGAAATATACAGATGAAAAGGTAAGAGAAAAAAGGAAAGATGACATAAGAGCCAATGGCCTGCAGGTCAAACATATCCTGTAACATCCTGTCCTACTGGAGTGCTTTTTCTTATACAATCTTCTCCATAATTGACCATGTTCTCAATCGCAGTTTCCAATATGAAAGGATATATGTCACCTACCTGTTCCCATACAGGTTTACCGTGACAGAAAAATTTGAATGTGGGCGTGCCCTAAACTCCATACCTCTCTGCAGTCCAGGGATTTATTATAACATTCATGCGGGCAAAGACCGCTGAGTTCTTGAATTCCTGTGCAAAATTTTCAAAATAAGGTTCCATAGCCTCACAAAAAGGACATGCCAGGCTGTAAAACATTACAATAACTGGTTTTGAAGATTTTTCTACCAGCTGTTCCCATGTTGTATCCTCAATTTCTACCAGATCGCTTTCGCTCAATCACTTACCCCCAGGATACTGTATTAACCGAATATCTGGCTGCAGGCATCTCTCACCTGCAGCTCATAATATCAACTTTTCTGGCATCTACTGCCGTTAATGACCACAAGGTCTCGAGGATTTAGTGAGGACAGCAACTGAAGGATTCCAGAAAGGTCTTCGAGATCCGCGCTAGTACATGGCCTGTATTCAGGCCTATAATAATACTGATAATGTTTTTATACAGGCCTTCCTCAAAAGTGCGTAGATGCAGCAGGCCTCGCTCTCATTCGTAGATCTGTTGCGCCAGATAGTTCTGGATACCTATCTGTTTGATCTGGTCGAGTTGGGCTTCGATCCAGTCGATGTGTTCCTCTTCTTCCTTCAGGATCGACTCAAGGAGCACTTTGGTGTTGTTATCTCCCACCTCCGCCGCCAGACGGATGCTTTCGTTATAACCTCGGATGGCCCCCTCTTCAGCCCCGTGGTCATTCTCATGCATCTCCGGCACTTCGGCGCCGATAGTAATCTGGTTCAAATTGCTGACGATAGGTTTCCCTTCGAGGAAGAGGATGCGGGCGATCAGCTTTTCTGCGTGCCTCATCTCGGCGATGGCTCGCTTCTGGATCATCTCGTCCAGCTGCTTGTAATTCCAGTTTTCGCACATCTCGGCATGGACCATGTACTGGTTGATAGCTGTCAGTTCATCGGCCAAACGAGCGTTTAGATGTTCTATTATCTTCTCATTTCCCTTCATACATAACCCTCCCATTACATCGAAAATTATCTTTTGGCTCTCGAAAATTATTCGATCTGTATTTTCTTTACTGGCTATTCAAGTTTCATTTTCGGAAGCGTTATTGTAAGGACACCGTTTTCTACTTTTGCAGTGCTTCCTTCCTCTTTAATGCTGGTAGGCACGCGGACAGCCCGGTAAAAGCGAGTATATTCCCTTTCTTTACGAATATATCCTTCCTCTTCGGTTTCTTTTTTCTTTCTGCTCTTTGCACTTATCTCAAGCATGTCTTCTTTAAGGTTTATCTCAATATCCTCTTTATTGATTCCTGGCAAGTCGGTAGTGACAACAAGCTTGTCTTCTTCTTCCTTGATGTCAACGGCAGGAGTAAATATCTTTCCGCTTCCCCATTCTTTCATAGGCATGAAATCTTCATACAGCTGGCTCAGGCGCTCCTGCGTCCTCCGAATCTCTTCAAAAGGATCCCAGTGTGTGGGTTCTGAAGCTGTTCTTTTAGCAGGCCATTTCATCTTAAATTCCCCCTAAAATATAATTATAACACATTGCTTCTGTTATTTTGAATATATTGAGAAGGCTATATAGCGTTTTCTTTCACAATTTCGCTAAATGTAGCATAAAAAAGAACCGAACATATAGGTCGTTCTGTGAGTTGTTGAAATCGTAAACATGAGGCACTCTCTATATTTTCTCAACAATGGGAGGTATAATCTTTTTCCAGATTTGATTAATTATTCAAGAACACAACTAAATATTTAGGTTATTTTTAAGTTTTTTACACAGTATGTATACTAGTTAGCACCTTGCCTTCAAAACTCAGAATTTGATATAAAATTAGTCTGTGTTGCTTTTTTAGGAAAAAAACCCAATGCTAAATTTTGAAGATTCCAGAAAATAATAAAAAACATAATTAATATTAATTTGTTGTTCGATTTTAAAACATTTTATGTGGAAGTAACTTTTGTTCAGAAGCCATTTTTCGTATAATTAATTTAAAATAACAATGGGGATAATTGTGTATTGTAAGGGAGCAAATAGGTCAAAAGAGTGAGGAATAAGGTCGGACATGTGAATAAAGAATTGCCTGGAAGACGTTGGTCCTGTTCCGAATAAATATACTTGAGGGGGTATATCTTCGGAACGACAGTTTCGGATGCTGTAGTAGAAGGGACGTAACTCTTTCGGGCTTTCCTCCAATCGTTTTTAATGTGTTTTATGTGATTCACGAGAAACGTGTTGGTGAAGCTCAGAACCTTTGAAGAATAAGTGATAACCCCGAAATAGAAGGGGAGAAGATAAAAATGTCAGAAAGCGAGATGTTTAGAGCCTGATCCTGCAGATTACGTTTGAAATGAGGAGTTAATAAATATGTATATGTTAGAAGTTATGAAAATCGAAATACTTAAGCATCTACATGAATTGGGAATGCTTGATGTAAACGGAGGATGGGAAAAGCAATCAAAACTAGATAAAAATGCAGTCGATGAATTATATCGCGCTAAACTTGTGGACAAAAACATAAAGGGGTTTGTACGCCTGTCAGAATATGGTGTAGGCGCAGTGCTTTTCGGGCTGCAAAATGCAGACAAAATTTCTGAGTTGCTGTAATTTTGAAAGGGATTAATCCTCCTGCAAATAAAGAATTTGAACTATGAGGAGAGAACGCGGGATAGTCTTTATCAAGTACAAGGCGAAGACAGACCTTGGGATTTTCTCATCTAATCAGGCTTAATCATTTCCCTTCGTTGCCTTATGTTAATCGTTTTTTATTGCGATGAAGTGTTCTATATAATCTAATGGTTCTTTCACTTACTCTTTACCATTTTGATCAAATCTTCATGTGCTGCATTATTGCCGATTCAATCCAGAATCCAATTTATCTCCATCGAATTTTGTTATGTCTCATGGCTTGCAAAATAAAGCACTAGTACCATGACAACTTAGTTGTGAGTCGCTTTATACTTTGAGTTCTTTTTATATCTTATGGTAAATATTAATCTT
>MDTP02000045.1 GCA_001714685.2 Methanosarcina sp. Ant1
CCTACACGACGGCTCTTCCGATCTCTCTCTAGCAGTCTCCCTTAACCATTCTTCGGGAAACATTTTTCGGAGAGGATTTTCGATAGAAGATTTAAACTCGGTATCCATGAATAAATTAATTTTATACTATAAATAATATAAAAACGTATGCAAGAAAATCATTTATTCCTTAACCGATGACCAATGAAATTCCTTTGCCTTCATATAACTATAACTGAGAAAACTAGACCGATCCAGAAAGCCAGCTTTTTAAACACCTGAACCCGTAAAAATTCTAAACGCAGTGCTTTTTAAACCAGTATTTAGGGGGGAACCTTGATTTCGGAGGACTTTTAATGGCGACATAGAAGCAGGCCAGATTCAGAATACACTCAGCATGCTGGAAGCCCGAAAGTAAGAATCTAACCCGAATTTGACAGAAGCGAATATATTATAATGTATAGATGGGCTTCATGCTTATGTTTTCTTCATACAATTCAAAGTTCTATCTTGTGTTTTTTGATTTTTGACATTTTTCATTTTTCCGAAAGATTCTGCGCCGATGCAATGCTTTTTTCTTAAGAAAATACTGTACTAATTAGTAGGATCTGTCAAATTAAGAATCTAATGGAGGGATAGGAAGTGTCCAGGAAAATAGGTACTGATACCGTAGAGTTTTTATTTCTCGTAAAAAAGAATATTGAAGATGAATTCGCTGAACAAACAAAAACAAGATAAAAATAAGACAGAACTTGAATGTCTCTAACTTCACCAATTAATATCGACTCCCAGATTAAATTTTCCAGAAAATCCTCTCTAAAAGAAAGATAAAGTGGAAAGCAGGAAATTGCTAAAAAGTATGGAGGATATAATATTTAGAGAGAATTTCAATAAACCTCTGATTTCCATGGGTTGTTTTATTCCCTTGAGAATCAATCGGCAAATATTGAGGTATTTCGAAATCCTCTAGATGTTCCAGCTCTTAAAAAATATGCTTTGCTGGAAATACTTAATCTAAAAGCAACTTAAATTAAAAATATTTTATATTCAAAAATTCATATTGAAACTCCAGAGAGAACATTGGAAGTGTAAAATTTGAGACATGGTCAATTTTCAATTCTGTTTATTTCAGTTATTTTATTTATGGTAACTTGCGCATCCGCAGGGTCGGATGCCGGCGAAACACTGAAAGGAAGCGAACAGGAGATTAACTCGGCTTTTGGAAATCAGATTAGCCCGGTTATTTCAGGGAACTATGTTGTCTGGCAGGATGAGAGAAGCGGAAACTCGGATATTTACATGTATGATCTCTCTGTCGGAAAGACAGAGCTTGCCCTTTCTTCAGGCGCAAAAGATCAAATGGAACCTGCAATCTCTGGCAGCCGAGTAGTATTCTCTGATAACATCAGAAGCAACCCTGATATTTATATGTACGACCTTAACTCAAAAGCCAAGACTCAGATTACCTCGGACAGTATCTCCCAGACAGAGCCCTCGATATCAGGAGATAAAATAGTCTGGACAGATCGCAGGAACCAGAATACGGATATTTACATGTATGATGTATCTTCCAAAAAGGAAACCAGAATAACTAGTGTAATGACAATTTAATTATGATACATAATGCTTTGACAGCTTCTTATCTGCTTTCTCCTTCGTGAACTTCCAGTTTATTTTCTTTTTATCATCGTTTCTTTTTTTAGTCCAAGCAGCTACTTCCTTAGTAAGTGTTCCTATATCACCTATCCTTCTGCCTGTACATTCTGAATCCATGACATTAATTTCTATTTCAGCAGCGTTGAGCCAGCTTGCATGTTTCGGCGTGTAATGGAATTCTATCTTTTCTAGGATTTGTTTTGCTTCATCCTCGCTGAATGCTTCATAGAATGATTTTTCTTTGTGGATATTGAGATTATCTGTAACTACTCGGAGTACTTCAGCTCCTGAAAACCCCTCGATGACAAGTAACTTCATGAAATGCGCAAAATCTAACATTGTTCTTCTTTCAGTAACTTTAGTCACCCTTTTTCCGGCTTTAAAATCTACCGCCACAAATATGTTTGCTGTTCCGTTCCTGATATACTCATAATCATACATCTCTGAACATCCAGGCTTCATGGAAATGGGCATTATTTTGTCTGCGATAATTTGTTTTGCTTTTTCGTCGAGACAGATGACAGGTCTTTTTGGGTCGTATTTTTCTTCGTAAAGGTCTAGAACGTCGTACATTCTCTTTCTGTACTCTGGATCAATCCTTTGAATGCACCACATCTTCTTCTGTCAGGGCTTAGTTTTGTTTTTATTCAAAATGAGCCTAATACTTTCTCTGTTTATCGTTTCAAATCCTTCTTTTTTTCTCAATTCCTCACAAAGCAACGCAAGAGACCATCTCTTTCTTCCTTCAGGAGGCTGAGTGCATGCTTGAGCTATTATCTCTGCTTTATGCTTTTCACTATATTTTTCAGGTTGACCTGTTCTTGGTTTATCCACCAACGCACTTTGCAAACCTTCTTCAAGGTATCGTTTTCTTATCCTTAAAGCAGTGTACCTGCCAACACCTAATATCTCAGCGATCTCAGTGTCACCTTTTCCCTGATTTGCAAGAAGTAGAATACGTGCTCTGGTAAGAGATCTTGCATTTTTCTGTCCTTTTCTTATAAATTTTGTTAGAAATTTTAATTCACTTTTTTTAAGTTTAATATTTACCATAAGACATAATAATAATTTCAACTATATAAGCGACTCGCAATTAAGTTGTCAGGACACTAGTCTGTAAGTTAGAGTCCCACCCCTCGCAACAATTTTTACAAAAAATTTTTTACCATTTTTTAACCGTTATACATAATCATGCCTGTTTGCACAAATTGGGTAGTTATGTTGAAGCACAGTTGGTTTGGGTTAATTTTTGAAACTGCCCCCAACCTAATTGTTATGTTTATTCTCTGTGGACTAACTTATTCGAATTTTCAAAAAAATCTTCCCCGGAGTAGTTGAAATGTAATTTGTCTTTCCTTGATGAGTAACATCAATTGCTCTCAGTTCCTTCAGTTTGTTGATATTTATCCAGAAATCTTGGATATTCAAGCTCTAAATGTCATTTTCAGCTTATATACATTACAATTTCCAACCCAATGTAAGTTTAGAGAACAGATGCAGTCAAGCCAAAGTACTCAAAGACAAAAATATCAACAAGCTATTAATGCACGACCATACCTTCGGAGTTTTCATTTAGGAAATTGTAAATTTTGTAGAATTATCGATGTTAAATAAAAATGTTTTAAGATTAGAACGAAATTAAATAATTTGGAAAGGATTATATTTTCCTATATTTTTCATTACGTAGTTGTATGCCACGTTATTTGTGTAATTAGATTCATTATTAAATAAGTTGATTCTCCCATTAATTTCTTCTAATACCAATAGGGACAGGTTAGTGTCTAAACATATCGGGCACATCATTTTATTACTTTTTTCCAAAAGCTTGCAGTAAGCATTCTTCTTTGGAATAATTTTCTTGATGTGGCAACTTTTTTGATTCTGCTCTATAATGCCCGGATTGACAGGACAAAAAGCCATAATTCTCAATAACGATTTTGATATGTCTAACCTAAATCGTAATAGTAACCTCTCAATTTTTAAATCATCGATTTGTCTAATAACTTTTAAATTTTCAAAGGTGTTTATTTCCTCAAACTCTACCGTATATCCTATCACACCACAAGAACGAAGTTTGTCGTCATCTTTAGGTGTGGATCCGCAGAGAGCTTGTATGATTTGGGGGGCATCAAGTTTATTTATTTTTGGAAGTATGTTATAAGTATAATATGGATGCTCGGAATCTAAAGGTTCTATTCTTGATTGATGTATAGGGATTAACTCTACATGATATTGATTGTATTCTTCAGAAGCTTCGACATTATGCACAAAAATAAATTTGGTTGTTGGAAATTCCTTTTTTACTCTTTCTACATTTTTCCTACAAGCTAGATACCCACATACTTTTAATATTTTTATATTTTTTTCTGTCAAAAATCTGATTATTTTACTTATTTCCTCTCCTCTTCTTATTGCATCGGTAAGAACTATACATTTACTACCGTCGTTAGAATTTTGTCTTATTTGAATTTTATCGTCTCTATTTACACGGATAAATCCGACATTATGATGATCAATGATTGAGTTTAAGAAAGGATGAATTAAATTTAAGGCTCTTCTTTCAACTATATATATGAAGGTGCTCTCTTCAGATAATATTTCATCTGAAATTAACTGTGACATCTCTGTTTCAATCTTTGTTATAATTTCAAACGGATCTACTTCAAATGTTTTCGGAAAAACTTGCTCCAATCCTATAATTATGTCATCTTCTTCCTCTAATACGAGTTCTTCTACCGTTTCTTCCACTAACATAGACAATATACTATACTTCGTATTTTTAAAGATTTGTAACTATTAAGATACTTCCATAATTTTAATAACTTCATAATGCAATGGTTATTACTTAATCTTCCAACACGTATTTTTTAAATTTTGGTCTAAAAAGAATTTTTTTGTACCGGAATAGATAAAATAAGTTTTTCAAACAAGACAAAAAATATAAGGAAATTGATCTAAGTGTAGCTGAATACTATAAAATTGTACTAATTTTTTAGTATTCTTAAAGGTATTTTGTTAAGTTATATACAAGCCACACACTACATTTATTCACTATTTTAGGATAGGAAACTTTCTTTGATTATTTTGATTGAACAATTGGAAGAAATCGAAAGTTATTTATATAATTGCGACCTTCGTTATATTTATCCAATATAGCCAATAAATGTATAGAAGAGGTAAATGGTTTTATTTTTTTTCTAAAACATTACTAGCTCTTTCACATTAATAATTAATTCGGTCGTAGGAGTGAGTTATTGAAAATCGCAAACATAAGAATCTCTCTACATTTTCCCAAAAATGAGGCATATTAGTTTTTCAGATTTGACCCATAAATCACTGACGCGACCATTAATTAAAGGGCATTTTGAACTTAATTTAGTTGACACAAAAAGCATTGTTTATATCTTTTTATCTAGGCTTCTCCCAAAAAGTATCCCAATGGGATAAAAAGTTATAAATACTCATAATCAAATGAATTAATGCTACAACTAGAGTTATCAACGAATAGATTTCAAACTATATCGGAGATTATCATCTTGTGTATTTTTCATATTCATATTCATTTTTTTGATAATATGATGAAAAATTCCAATTAATTTTGTAAAGGATATAAAAAAATATTAAGAAAAGGAAAGGTGAGGGAAATGGAAATAGTTAACAAAGAGAAGAAAAGTCCGTTATCTAACGATTTCAAGGTAGCGGCCGAAATTTATCATTGCGAAATAAATGGAGAAATAATTTGGTACACAAAATTAGTTTCGATGCTAGAAGGAGAAATATCTAAAAATACGATTTCAAAATCTCTGGATACTTTATTCGATTGGGGGATTGTAAAATCTGAGTATGGCGAAACTGAACGGGGGAGAGCAGGAAAACTTTTGATGATTACAAATGAATCTAAACCTATCGTTAAAGATCTTTACAACAAATATTGGAAAGAATTTAGGTTATCATGGAAGCGGTAAAATACAGATATACTTTTCCAGAATTTGAATCCAAACTTGAACCGATTCAGTATTTTGCTGAGAAGTTCTTGCGATTCATTCCTAGAAATATCCCTGATTATCCTTCTCACGGAGTGGATCACTCTATAAAAATTATAGAGCATATTGACTCTGTGATCGAAAAATGGCCTCTAACATTACATGATGAAGAAATTTATTTATTATATTTAGGAGCTTGGTTACATGATATTGGTAATATCATTGACAGAAAAGAGCATAATATCCATTCTGCCTACATAATTAATAAAAGTCCTATCCTTGAAAGTTATTTGGGAAGGACGATCCAGAATCAATTAGCGTGGGTCGCCAAAGCGCATTCTTCATCATGTAATATAATGGATGTTCCTATTGAGATTGGTAATGTAAGATTACGTTTAACTTCTTCAATTTTTAGGATTTTAGATGCGTGTGAAATCGATAATACAAAATGTCCAAGTGAGGTATACCAATATATAGAGAAAAGCTTGAATCCTGAAAGTAGAGAATATTGGGAATCTCATAGGTCTATACTAAATATAAAATTTAAAAATTCTACAATTTGCTTAGAAGTTGATAATAAAGAAAAAAGCAGTCTTGTCATTAATCATCTTCGCGAAGAAATCGAATCTGTAAAAGATATAATTTTGAACAACGAAATAACTTTTCCTGTTGTAGAAGTGATAGAGACGGGCCTATACTAAGAGGATGTATTGAAATTCAAATTATTTCGACAGTTGGATAATAAGCACCTTTTTACGTTAAATTCAGAAAGTAAATTTTTCAGAAATTCAGGTACACATTGACCTAATGTTTTATCCCAAAATCATTTCGCTTTTTAAATTTATTTTATTGTAGTTGTATATCGGATACATTCGACCTTCATTCTATTAGGCACGATAATTTTAATGGCTTCTATAACTTATGCAAGAAAAAGATTGTAGAACAAATCGCTAAAGTTACAGGAAAACAAATGAACGACTTAGGTTTCACTGGAAATAATAACAACCTTTAATAAACTTTAAAATTTGTAAATTGTTTGTCAAAATTAGAGAATGTCTACAGGGAAGAAAATAAGTTCTAATAAATTAAAACCGCGTGAGGCAACCCTGCGAGGTAAATCACCAAACCTACGTTAAATATGAACTCAATTATATAAAATACTTATTTGAAACTCACCGACGAGGCGAAATTTCAATGGGTATATGCATTAAAATTTAATTTAAACGCAACCTGTGGCCCAGAAATGGCCCGAAATACGCCAAAAAAAAGTCAAACTCGTTGAATATAAATACAAACAAAAAATTACTTGTAGAAAAGGAAAAAAATTTAAATATTGTATAAATTTTTTTACTGGGTCTTGACTGCGCGTCTAAGCAGGTATATTTGTGAAATCAAGTTCTTATTTTGAAGAAGCCGACTTCAGATTATCCCACCCTTTTGTTTACCATAAAGGGAGGTATCTCCTGAATCCCCAAGTCACGGACTCTCCTATAGTCAAAAAGTAATTCTATTTTCATATTTTATTCTTTTATTATTATATATTTAACTATATAAAATTGGTAAATTCCTGTAAGTGTATGCGTGATTAAGAGATCTTAGAGGCTGTCTTAAAATTCAAATCAATTCTACAATGGGATAACAAGTATGTTTTATGTTAACTTTAAGGATATCACCTTATCCTATAGACCTGTGAGCTTAATTCACAAAATCAAATTCAATAGACATTATGTCTTAAATCTACTTTATAGGCAGTAAACGGTTTAATGCTACAGTTTTTTAAATCAAATGTGTAATCCTATCCCAATTGTGAGATCAGGTTGAATTTTCAGACACGCTCTTAGAGATTTTCTTTAAGACACTTCTTTTAGTGTATCCGTGATTCCGAGATTGAGGAGATTTTCCTTAATCTGATAGTACAATTTACCTACTTCAATAGTTGAGGTTATAGCCTCAGATTCAATAGGATTATCTTATAAAAAGACAAAATCAATTTCAAGAGAAACATCAGCAGAAGAAGTTCAAAAAAACAAGCGAAAAAGTAAATGGATATATTGATCAGAAAAACATTGAACTATTTTTCTTTGATTCTTGTTATCAGCTTTGAACACACCTTGTTCATATGAACCTGTTTTTAAGCTCAAATACATAAGGAAAAACGAAACGGACATAAAGAGGAAAATAAGATGCATAACTCAAGTATGTGAATTTTCTGGGGAAATATCAACTTATTTTGGACTACCAGCACATTTTAGAGCCGGAAAATATATTAAACTTTTATCCTTTCTTTCTGAGAATGTTAATATTATAAAAAGGTGAAAAGAAAACAATAAGGAAGAGATGACCTGAATAATGAACAAAGTTCCTTTTTCTAGTACAGGCCCGGAAGTTAACTTTGATAAGCAATGGGCTTTTGAAGTGGCTTATTTTACTCAGCATATCGGAGGAGTTCTAAGAGACCTGGGGAATTTACTGAATTCCAGGGATTATGTTGAGGCCCGTCTCCTTGCAGCAGAGATGAGACAGAGAGCAGAATACGAAAAAACCGTCCAGCCGGACTTCAGGACATCAGATTATTTTGCAAAGGCTCGCAAGCTGTTCAATCGCTTTCTGGATGAGTGCGTAAACTTCGCCGAGCTTTTGAGAGTCACAACGATACAGGAAGAAACAGGTTGTGAAGAACTTCTGGACAAGCCCGAACAAATCCGGAATTCCATACAGAGGTTGGATCTCCTTAAAGAAATGTTTACTTACGAGCTTTGCCTCCAGGGCTGTCACTACTAATAGCATTACTTTCAAGCGTTCAGACATTTCGGGCTCAAGCCCAATCCCTGATAATCATAAACTTTGTCTCACAGGTTCTCATTAATCTCACAGGTTCTCATAAGATGGGCAGCAAAGGGTTATATATAGGAAAAGGAGTTAGAAGGTAACTATTCAAGTGAAAGATTATTCAGTCTAATCACTTAGTCTGCCTGTATCACAGGGATGAATTCAAAAAAGCGTCCGGAACTTATTCAAGAAAATCATATTTTGCTGTATAAGTTTTATGTATTTCGGTTCTGAATTTCCCTGGTCCTTAGGCACCTTCTCGCATTCCCGGGGATATTAACCATTTATACGGCGTGTTTACCTGTTTTTTCTGGTATCCTATACCGTTTTAATAAGTGGCCTTTTTCCGTAAGGAAACTGCCGGGTATGTGGCAGAGTATAAACAGCAGGTCTACATCTGCAAGATTTGTAGAAATAATTGTCAATTAGAGTGAGTATATGGAAAAATTAGCAAAATTTAAGGCATTGGGGCTTTCTGACAGCATATTGAAAGCCCTCAAAAAGAAAGGGTTTGAAGAACCAACCCCAATTCAGGAAAAGGTCATCCCGCTTTTTTTGAAAGGAGAATGTGATATTATAGGGCAGGCTCAGACCGGAACCGGGAAAACAACGGCTTTCGGAGCTCCCATTATAGATAGAATCCCTGAGAAATCCGGAAAGGTACAGGCAATAATCCTGACCCCAACCCGCGAACTGGCAATCCAGGTCTCAGAGGAACTTAACTCCATTAAAGGGGACAAAAAACTGCATATCGTCCCTATCTATGGGGGACAGTCCATGACTCAGCAGCTTCGGGCACTGAAACTTGGAGTCGACATTGTTGTCGGAACACCTGGAAGAGTCATAGACCATATTGAGCGGAAGAGCTTAAACCTTGAAGATATTGCATATTTCGTGCTGGATGAAGCCGACGAAATGCTAAACATGGGTTTTATTGACGAGATAAAGGAAATTTTAAAGGCAACTGGCCCTAAAAAAAGAATGCTTTTCTTTTCAGCTACAATGCCAAAAGCAATCCTTGGAATCGTCAAGAAGTATATGCAAAACTATGAGCACGTTGCCATTGAAGAGGACCTTGTCACAGACTTGACCGAGCAGATCTACTTCGAAGTCAGGGAAAGCGATAAATTCGAAGCCCTCTGCAGGATTATCGATATCGAAGACGAATTCTACGGACTCATATTCTGTAGGACAAAAATTGATACAAGCCAGCTTGCCCAAAAGCTCGGAGACCGCGGTTATTCAGCCGATGCCCTACACGGGGACCTCTCCCAGCAAGAACGGGAAAAAATCCTTAACAAGTTCAGGAAACAGAAACTAAACATCCTGGTAGCAACTGATGTTGCAGCAAGAGGTATCGATATCATAGAGCTAACCCATGTTATCAACTATTCCTTGCCCCAGGACCCTGATTCCTACGTGCACAGGATAGGAAGGACAGGAAGAGCCGGAAAGCAGGGGACAGCTATTACCTTTGTTACATCCACGGAATACAGGCGGCTAACCTACATTAAAAATATCTCAAAGTCCGACATGAAGAAAGGACGCCTGCCTGAAATAAAAGATGTTATAAAAGCCAAAAGGTCGAGAGTGAAAGCCGAACTCGAATCTACCATAAAAGAGGAAGAGTACGGTGACTGCCTTGAAATGAGCACAAAGCTCCTCGAAGAATTCCCTGCAGAAAAAATCCTGGCTGCACTTCTGAAGTACGCTTTCAAAGAACAGTTCGACGAAAGCATGTATGCGGAGATTTCCAGCAGTTCATATGTCGACATAAAAGGCAAAACCAGGCTGTTCATTGCTATGGGAAAAGTCGATGGCATGACTCCGGACAAGTTATGCGAGTTCATGCAGGGGGAGACAGGAGATAGCGAACTGAAAATAAGGGACGCAGAGATTTTCCCCCACTTTTCCTTCGTAACCGTTCCCTTTGCCCAGGCTGAAACATTACTCGAAATCTTCAAAAACAAAACGAAAGGGCGAAAACCCTTTGTGGAACTTGCCCAGAAATCAAAGGGAAGAGATTCAAAGTCGGGTGACTCTCGCGCTGATTCTTCTCGCGGTGGATCTCGTGGTGGCTCTCGCGGCGGCTCTCGCGGTGACACTCGCAGCACAAATAACACGAAAAGCACAGGAAATACGAGAAGTCCGAAAAGATAAGATTTTTCGTATTACTTTAATTCTTTTTTAAGGATTTCCGAGGCTGCAAAGCTTCTGGAACTCCGACAAATTTCGGGACATATATTTTTACCCGGAACTTTATTTCAGTCAAGGCTCCTTCTAGCCACTTTATTTCTGAGAAGGTTCAAATATTAGGTCGTGGGTGTGAGTTATTGAAAATCGTAAGACAAAAACTCTCTACATTTTCCTCAAATACTGGAGATGTACTCGCTTTTTCGGAATTGATCTATAACTCAAGGACACGACCAGATATTCAAAGTGTCAGGAACCAGTAAGTTCTCATCTCTGCCATTAAAAATAATTTTGAAATCGTTGTGTATTTGGTAAGTTGATATTACTCAAAACTTATATTTAAAAACTGATGCACCGATTCTAAAACAGACCCCTCATTTAGTGCAATTCGCTGATCGATGGATCTATTTAAGAGCCAGATTTTGAACATACTTTGGAATTACGGTATTAGGAATTATAAATCATTAGAAAGATAAATAATCCTTAAAATGGATAGAAAAAGCATGAAACTCCTGCTGATCGCCGACATTCATGCAAACTATGAAGCCCTCCAGACTGTTCTGGAAATCCCTCACGATAGAGCCATCTGCCTTGGAGATATTGTTGATTATGGACCTGACCCCGAAAAATGCATTGATCTCCTGTGCAAGAAAGCGATTCCAACTATAAGAGGAAACCATGATAATGCAGTCGCTTTTAAGGTGGACTGCCAGTGTGGGTACAAATATAAGCATCTCTCAATTGCGACAAGGGAATACACCTGGAAAGTGCTTGATAAGTCCGGAATGGAATACCTTCAGAAACTCCCTCTCCTGATCAAAGAGGAAATCGACGGAAAAAAACTTTACCTGACTCATGCAAGTCCACGTTCAATGTTCGAATACATAAAACCCGAAACATCGGACGAAGAAATCCGGAATATGGTAAATGAGGCAATGGAACCGGTGGAAGCAGAATTTTTAGTGGTCGGGCATTCTCACATCCCCATGAACAGGAAACTTGGGAACCTGACAATAATAAATCCGGGTTCAGTAGGGCAGCCGAGAGATGGGGATATCCGGGCAAGCTGTGCTGTCTTTGACACCGAAAACGGGAAAGTAGAACATTTCCGTCTCGATTATGACATCGATTCTGTCTGCTCAAAGATAAAAGAAGGAATGCCACATGCAGAGGAACTGATAGCTATTCTCAGGCGGGGATATTGATAATACTTGCATTCGAGGAGCCCAGATAACCTCGCGAATTTAGGCGTCCTTTATTGCACGTATAATTTTTTCTATATATTCAGATTTTATATCCGAGGGCCTTGTTTTTTCGATTCCGAGTTCTGTAACCATCATATAAATGTCTGCTTTTAACCCTTTTTCGTCAAGTTTTTTCGTAGCACATCGGTCAGTGCAGCCGTCAAGGGCGAGAATTCTAAAGCCTTCGGATGCTGCATCCTCAACTGCATCTATTCCTTTGTGAGCAGCCGCAGCCCTGTAGATATCCGGCCTTCTGAAAGCAAGAGCAGACGCTGCTTGCATGGTGAGTTTTCCTGTGTTCGAAAGGCCTGAACAGGCAAAAATAAGGGTATTCTTCCTTCTTCCCAAAACGTGTTCCATTTCTTTTTTCCTGACAGGCAGGAACTCTTTATTTCCCATTTCTGTCGATCTCATAATTATGCAATTTTTAGTTGAAAAATAATTTCAAAAGATGTTGAAATCAAAATCTATGCGAGATCTGATATAGCTTTCGATATTTCTACCATTATTCTACCATTATTCTACCATTATTCTACCATTATTCTACCATTATTCTACCATTATTCTACCATTATTCTACCATTATTCTACCATTATTCTACCATTATTCTACCATTATTCTACCAGTGTTCTACCAGTAAGGCAGAGTCTATTTGACAGAAATTATTGAAAAGATAAGGGAAGCCATCAGCTCAGTTCGAGTTCCGTGATTTCAACGTTAAGGTTTGAGATCTCAAGAGTTGCAACAGTAGCTTTTCCGGAAAGTACTCCTGAGCATTCTCCTGGGTTTATAACAGGCGTGCCCTTTACGATTTTGACTCCCGGATCATGACTATGGCCCCGGATTACCACATCAAAATCTCCTGACTCTGCGATGGCGTTAACCAGCGCCTCGTTTGTTCCATGCAGGAGAGCAATATGCAGGCTGTCAATTGTCAGGTCTCCAAAATCTCCGCAGGCAGTAGCTCCGATCTCTTCGAACCATTTTGTAAGCATCACTTTGTCTCCGTCATTATTTCCGAATACAAAGTAAAGTTTTGAATTCAATTCTTTAAATGCTCTTGCAGTAAAAGGAGAAACGATATCTCCTGCGTGCAGCACTGCTTTTACCTCTTTTTTGTTAAAGAATTCCACAGCTTTCCTGATAGCGTTCAGATTATCGTGTGAGTCCGAAATAATTCCAATCAAGTGATCCCACCTCTTCTTAATACCTCTTCTTAATACCTCTTCTTAATACCTCTTCTTAATACCTCTTCTTAATACCTCTTCTTAATATTAGATTTCCCGCGTTTAATATATACTCAGGTTTTCCTGAAAAGGAATTCACTAAAGCAGGTTCTTTACAACCTTTCTAAAAATTAGAATTTTATAAAATAGAATTTTAGGACCGGAATATCATAATTGAAGCTGAACAAATTAGCTATTTTCAATCGGAATTAGGAAACAGATTTCGGGCTAACGTGAAGCCGAATGCAAAGCTTTGAATTTCCTCTCACGGTAACAGCTACTTTTAAATATTGGTTACTGGTATTATCAAGGGAATCTCTGAAGAGCATCCCGGGAATCCTGGGGGAATACCCATAAGGAAGTTTTCCTATAGAATAAATAAAGAGTTTAAATAAGAGTTCAAGTAGTGAGTCTAAAATGAAAGCTATAACCCTCCTGAGCAGCGGGCTTGATTCAGTTGCAGCGCTTGCAATTGCGGCCGAAAGTCTTGACATCGAAATGGCAATTACTTTTGATTACGGGCAGAGGGCTGGTAAGAGGGAAATCGAATATTCCCGAAAGGTGTGTGAATACTTCGGGATCGAACACCAGGTCATCAAGCTGGACTGGCTTTCGGAAATAACATCCACTTCTCTGGTTAATCGGAATGCAGGTGTCCCTTCACTATCTGTTGAGGACATTGATGAAACAGCCCCTGCAGAAATTACAGAAGCTTCAGCAAAGGCTGTCTGGGTTCCTAACAGGAATGGGGCGATGCTCAATATAGCAGGAGCTTTTGCCGAAAGCAGGGAATGTGATTATCTCCTGGTGGGTTTTAATGGAGAAGAGGCCGGAACTTTTCCTGACAATTCCCTGGCCTATGTGCAGGCAATGGACAATGCTTTTTCCTACTCAACTCAGAATGGGGTAAAGGTACTGGCTCCCTTAATCGAACTTGGAAAAACCGAAATAGTCAGAAGGGCCCTGGAAGCAAAAGCTCCCCTTGAGTACAGCTGGAGCTGTTACCATGGAGGGGAAATTCCCTGCGGTGGGTGTGAAAGTTGCGTGCGCAGGGCACGTGCGTTCAGAAATATAGGTGCGAAAGACCCTCTCCTTGAAAGGCTGGGGATCTGAGCCGAAAAAAAATCTAAACAGAATGCAAAACCTAATACATCACAGAAAGAGTTTCAGAGTGAATTTTATGAAGTGCATCATCCTACCTGATAAATTTGACTATGATGGAAGCCAGATTTCCTCTCTCTGGGCCTACAACAGTTTTGGAGTACAGGAAGACTCGGTTGTAGTTTTCAGAGGTACATGTGACGTAAAAATAGAACATATGATTGACCTCGAAGACAGACGAGCAAACGAGTCAATCTGGTCCGAGGATATGGTAAGTTTTATTATCGAGCATTTTGACTCCACGGACCTGAAGCTGATTTATGCACGGCAGCGTCTTTTTACAGCCATTGTAAGAGAATCTCTGGCAGGGATGGGAGTGCAGACTACCCGGGAAGGAGATGACCTTTTCCTGAAAGGAAAAAAACTGACAGTATCGATTGCCAGCACCTCTGCGGTTTCCCAGAAAATTCACTTCGGAATTAACGTTTCTCATGACATATACGGAAATATGAAAGAAGCCGGCATCGGGGAAGATGATCAGGTTGCAAGCTTCATGCAAGCGATAGGGAAAGCCTACGTCCGCGAATTTGAGGATATAGAAAAGGACCTTAGGAAATCCAGGCCACTCGGAGTCGTATAAATGTCCGCTCCAGACCATACATTTGCTCCTATAAAGGAAGTCTTCTGTTCTGTGCAGGGAGAAGGCCCTTATGTTGGCACAAGACAGGTTTTTGTTCGCTTTTCAGGCTGCAACCTTAGTTGTGACTATTGTGATACGGATTTTGCAAATCCAGGGACCTGCAATTATGAGAGGGTAGAAGGAAGCAGCATTTTTGAGAATATTCCCAACCCTGTAAATGTTGAGAAGCTGGAGGCTATGCTGCAGCCTTTTAAAAAGCTCCATTCAGTGTCTCTTACAGGGGGAGAACCTCTTCTGCATGCAGATTTCATAAAGAACCTGAATTTGTCCTCACCTCTTTACCTTGAATCAAATATGACTCTGCCAAAGCAGGTCAAAAAAATTTGTGAGAAGGTCACCTATGTTGCCGGGGATTTCAAACTTCCTGAAGCTATCCGGGAGCTTTGCCCTGAGAACCGGGAAGTCCATGTGGAAAATACAATAGAGTGCTTCAAGCTTCTCAGAAATAACAGTTCAAGAGACTGCTTTTGCAAAATAGTTGTAGGTAGAGATACAAAATTTGAAACCGTAATGCTGGCTGCAGAGGCTGTAGCGGCTTATGTATCCTGCATAATTCTCCAGCCTGAAACGCCAATTGGCTGTGCAGCAAGGACTCAGCAGTCTACGCAGGCATCAGTAAATAAAATTCTGAAACTGCAGAAAAGCCTGCTTGAACTGACAGACACTCGAATTATCCCCCAGACCCATAGGATGTGGGGATGCTTATAACCGAGATTATGAATGAAGGAAGAATTAAAGATGAGCATTAGATGGGAGAGGACTGCTTAACTGAAATGGAGTGTATACTGAATGGCAAAAATGAGATTGGGAATTATTGATTATATCGACAGTGCCCATTTCCTTCCAGGACACGGAAAGTGCGGCAGAGTGCATGGTCACACGTATAAAATCGAGGTCGTAGTAGAAGGAGAGGTCAGGGAAAACGGAATGGTAATCGATTTTTACGACCTGAAAAAAGGCGTCAAAGAAACTCTTCAAAAGTATGACCATACTTTATTAAACGAACTAATGGAGTTCCCGAGTTCCGAATACATCTGCCAGCATATCCACTCGGACCTTCTGGAAAAGTTCGGCTTTCCTCTGAAGGTAAAGGTCTGGGAAGGGGAAGGCAAATGGTGTGAAATGGACAATTTCTCAAAATGAAGACAGCCTAATCACTATGTCCTTAATTATTTGCCCAGGATATTTACAGGATTCAGCGACAGTCATTTTTGGGATGAGTTCTAACAAGTGGACATTCATATTTTTATAGCAGAAAATATTTACGGGTACTTATTATATGCTGTATTAGACTTTTATATGATTGGATAAATTTTAATATTTTGTATTTTTAGACTTGAAATCATCATTAATTCCAGAAAATATCTTAAAGCTTAATTTGGGATTCAAAAGATTCCACAATGTATATCAAGGGGCTGTATCATAGGTTTCGATATATATTCTAAAGTCCCCTTTACTGAAGTCCTGCTGTATTTTTTAATTCCGAAGGGAGAGAACACATTTGCCAGAAGAAGACAATTCTACCAATAAGACAGATAGCGGCCCTGCTTTTGATGAGGAACTCCTGAGAAAGATTGCCGAGCACCCTTGCTATGATAAGAAAGCCCAGCACAAATTCGGGAGAATTCACCTGGCTGTGGCTCCGAAATGCAATATCCAGTGTAATTTCTGTGTCCGGGAATTTGACTGTGTGAATGAGAGCCGTCCCGGAGTTACAAGTAAAGTCCTGACTCCACAGGAAGCTCTTGAGAAAACAGAACAGATCCGGGCAGACTATCCTTTCATCAAAGTCGTTGGGATTGCAGGTCCAGGCGATCCTCTGGCTAACGATGCGACCTTTGAGACCTTTGAGCTGATAAAAAACGAATTTCCTGAACTTACCCTATGTATGAGCACAAACGGACTCTTGCTTCCCGAAAAGCTGCAGGATTTGCTGCGTGTAGGAGTTTCTACATTAACAGTGACAGTAAATGCAATAGACCCCGAAATTCAGGCAAAAATAGTTAACCATATAGTCTATCACGGGAAGGTCTACAGGGGAGTCGAAGCCGCAGAAATCCAGATCAAGAATCAGCTTGAGGGCATCAAAGCAGCTATAGATGCAGGTTTAGTTGTCAAAGTTAATACCGTGCTAATTCCTGGTATAAATGATAAGCATGTAGTTGAGATAGCCAGAAAACTCAATGAACTCGGGGTTTACATTATGAATGTAATGCCTCTCATCAACCAGGGAGCTTTTGCAGATATTGAGCCGCCTACAGCAGAAGAAAGAAAGACTGTCCAGGAAGCGTGCGAACCTTACGTCATGCAGATGCGCCACTGCAGGCAGTGCAGGGCTGATGCTTACGGGCTCCTTTCCCAGGATATGTCACAGATGAGCGAAGAGCGCAGAAAGCTCATAAAAATCCAGACAAAAGAAGATCTGGAAAAAGCAAGAGAAATTCTTGGAAAGGACGGGAAAGAAGAGGCTTGAAAAGGATAATAAGTTCAAAAATAAGTTTAAAATTAAAGAAGACTCGGAAGAGTTGAGAGAATAAGAGTAAAAGCTCTTAAAAAAATAGAGCCCTGGAGAAGCGAAGTTAGAGTACTCCGCTTCTCAGACCTATTTTTCAACCGTTACTCGATGGTTATTGCCCCATTCGGACAGGCATCTTCACATGCACCGCAGTCAAGGCATTCCTTTTCATCTACAACTGCAATATCATCGTCGCTGAGAGAGATCGCGGCTGCAGGGCATTCGTCTATACAGCTTCCACAACCTGTGCAGCTGACCTTCCGCAGATGTCTGTTAAATTTGTCTATTTTCCTTATTAATATATAAATATTAAAAATACCGTATCTTGA
>MDTP02000046.1 GCA_001714685.2 Methanosarcina sp. Ant1
AAATTCAGGACAGATTGAAACCTGATCCCGTAACAAACTTCATTAACGCGTAATCTGTAAAATGAAGGAAATTCAGGGCAGATTAAAACCTGATCCCGTAATAAACTTCATTAACGCGTAATCTGTAAAATGAAGGAAATTCAGGACAGATTGAAACCTGATCCCGTAATAAACTTCATTGTTGCAGGTCAAACCTTGCGAACACCTTACAAACTCTTTTAATCAACGCTAAAGCGTACAGATATCGTTTTCTCTTCTTTTACTGCTTTCCTCAGCTTTTCGTTCCTGATTTTAACAAGCAAGATCATGATACTGTTTTGAGACAAAGTGAACAGAATACTGGTCACTGATATACTGACTTATTTTATCGAGTGCCATTATTTTCTTCAACGCATCCATAATAAACTTAGAGTTTAGGTTTAAAGGGTATTTAAAGGAAAGGACGATGGCTACAGAAGATCCTGGTAGAATATCCATATACACAGAAGGCTCGGGATAGAAGGTGCAAAATAGCTATCTTGTTAGCCAATAAATGCCTGAGTTATTACAGTGGGATTGCGGAGGGGCACGAATACCCCGTCCTTCACTACTTTTTAAAACTTTAAAGTGTAAAACTACCACATCTATATCCTGTTACAACTATATTCAGTTTATCATCAAGTATAAAATCCTGATATTAAACGAAATGGTAACCTCCGTCACTATATCTTACCAGAATTGCATTCAGGTCATCGTCCAGTATAAGATTCTGATTATTAATCGAAACGCAAACATTCATATGAGTTCCATAAGTACGTTCAAATGAAGTTCGAACGAATGTGTGGTTAGTTAAATTCAGCTGTGGAATATCTTGATAATTTCTGGAATAGTGTTTATAGGTGCCATTCCTGAGAAATGCTATTTTTTCAATCACGGGTGTGTTAATCAGTTCCTCTCCAGTATCATCAACAACAAGGAGACTGTTTGTATATGAGTCACTATTTTTTACTGGAAGCGTTGTTATGTTTCTTTCAGGTTTGACTTCCAATGCATAGACAATTTTGGTCCAGCTTATTCCATCGGGAGAGTAGGGAGAGGGTTTCATCACGTTCTCCGAATCTGCCTTATTGAAGAATTCAAATACACTTCTGTTTACCCAGCTGCAAAATAACGGAGCTCCTTCAGAGTTTAAATCATAAGTTTCTTCAGAATAAGGCGGTATGCCAAACACCGTTGAGTAATTGAAATGTTCTGCCGTTCTTAGAGCTTCAATACTTTTTTCGAAAGAGGCTGAGGAAATAGGAGTTTTGTTATACATCCGACATTCCGCAGATGTCCTCAAGAAAATAACATTTTTCTTGCTATCGTTTTTGGATATTTACTCAAAAGTTTGAAATTATTATCTCAACTGAAGCTTCCGGAAATAGGGGTTAAAAGCTTTCATTAAAGGTACATGACCAAAAAATGTGAGATATTTCTAAAAAATATGCTTGAATAGGAAAAGCAATTTTCAGAATAAACGATAGCATGAAAAATTGTTGAATTTTAGCAAACATCTGCGGAATGTCAGGTTCAACAGAATAAGTCCCAGAATTTTTTTTGAGAGGGAATCATCACACCTTAAGAAAATTATAAAAAATTAGACCGAAAAAAAGAGGGGAAAAGAATAATATAATTAATAAATGGACTTTGGGATTAACATTTGTACCTCTTTCTGGCCGTGTCCCTGAGTTATTGATCAATTCTGAAAAAGAGTATTACCTCTGCATTTGAGGAAAAATCAGAGAGATTCTTGTGCTCGCTGTTTTCAGCAACTTGGGACACGACCCTCTTTCTTTTATCCCCTTATTATCTTAGGTTCAGATCTGCTTTACATTCATATTTATTGCAACTTCTGCGATATCGGCGCTATATTCGGCTACCCTGCGGAGGCTCTCCAGAACCATGCTAATTTCAACCTTACCTGGACCTTCGCCTCCCTGTGATTCCAGGGAAACTCCGAACTGAGAAACCTTTTTGGCTTCCACAACGATTTTGTTGATAGCCTGAAGGTCTTCTTCTGTCATTGAGTTTATTGAGCTTTCGAAAACCTTTCGTGAGAGTTCAGCCATTTTAAAGATAGGGTCATCAGCATTCATTCCTGCATCCATTTTCAGGACGTTTTTAGCTATCTTGACCGCATGATCTCCTACACGCTCGATACTCTTTGTAATAAGCCTGTACCCCAGACATTCTCGCGGATGCCGGACCCCTATCTTTTCAGAGAGTTCGATATCCTCAATTGAAGCTTTGAGCTGGCGGACAGAAAGAAGATAGAAACGGTCCACATCATCATCTCTCTGGATGACGTCTTCGGCAATTTCCACATTGTGGTCCCGAAGGGCTGTCATGGAGTCTTCGAGCATGGAAAGTACAAGACCGTACATATTTTTGATTACCCGGGCAAGGGGAAGGTCATTGTAATTAAGCAGACACTGGAAGACCAGTTCATTCCTGGATTCTTCTACAAGTTCAAGACCTATCAATTTCTGACGCACTGAGTCCTTGATAAACTTGCGGTCATAAGCACTGAAACCTTTTTTGGTGGTCAACCTAATAGAATCATAACCCACAAGATAATGAGAAATAAGAATTCTGAGGTTGTTTTCCGCACTATCCGAGTGAATATAGTCGATCGTAGCATTGAAGGTAGTGTTTTCCCTTGAGATTGTACCGGAAGATACAAGCAGGGTTTTGTTAGGCATGGGTGTAAGAGTAAGCGTGTCCCCAGCTGCAAGCCCTATATCCCGTACCCATTTTATAGGGAGAGACACAATATAGGTAGAATTTCCAGTAAACTGAACTTTTCGTTTATCCTTAATAATAAATAATCCCCCTAGGGTATCCTAATTAATTTTATAAGATCTATATAGACAATAGTGATATATAAAGGCATCTCAGAAATAGGACACTAAAATTATAGATAAAAGCGGGGCCTTGTCTAAGTATAGTATAATGGGATTAGTACTTGAATCATAGAAACCTTAGTTCTCAAGTTTTAAACACATAATCTTCTTATTCTTTTATATTCATCTTTTCATTGAACGTATCCTCTTCAAATTGAATTGGAAAAAGTAAATTTCACATATTTACTGAAAATTTAAAAATTTAACTAAGTTAGAAAAACATACTCAATAGACATGTTGAATTTTATAACTGTATTAGAAAATTATTACATATTTTTTCAATTAGAAAATTCCCACTCGAATTTGAAGAAGATATATTGGACTCATAATTAGAATGAGGCTATTGAATTTAATGAGGGAAAAAAGATTATCGAGGATTATACAGTAGAAAGTTTACTCTTATAGCTTGAAAAGATAAGGAAAGTAGAACTGCAAAACGGGGAAATAATAGTTACAGAACTCACAAGGAAACAAAAAGAAATGATGGAAAAATTGAATTTATGTGCTTAAAAATGTGGAATTTAGGTTCAAAACGACCTTCAAATTCTCTGAACCAGTATTTCATCGGGGATAAATCAAGATTATAGAACTAAATGGAATACAGAGTTGTAATCAAAAACATGGAGATCAGGAGTTTTGAAACAAACTATTTAAGATAGTTAAGAGATATGTTTGACGATAGATGCATCATCCTCATTTTATGAATAATTCATTTTTAATGTGAAGACTATAAATAAGATAAAGTCGGGTATAGGATACCGAGTGGTGATATTAATGAAATATGTAATCGCAATGATAAGGCCTGAAAAGCTTGATGCTGTCAAAAAAGAGCTTCAGAAAATTGAAGTACATGGACTAACAGTGTCATCTGTTTCCGGCTATGGTGCCCAGGGAGGGCATCTGGAAGTTGATAGATCTAAAGCTAAAAAATACGAAGCAAACCTGCTTGAGAAAATCAAGATTGAAATTGCAGTGAAAGACGATTTTCTGCAAACGACAGTTGAAGCAATAGGAAGGGGATCAAGCGATAAAGACGGTTATGTCGGGAGCGGAAAGATATTCGTGCTACCACTAGAAAATGTAATAAGAATTCGCACGAACGAAGCCGGAAACGATGCTCTTTGATAGACAGATAAGCTATTGTAGCAGCAGATACTGCGTGGGTGTTGTGTGGATGTTATGGTACACTCACGAATTAATTACATTTTTAAAAACAAGTTATAGTTTTGAACGTGACTATTGACTTTTAAGTCAATTGAGGTTCTATAACCGCGTAAAGCACGGAAGAAAAGAAATATTGTAACAGCTTTTCCGTGTCTTTCCGTATTTTCTATTTAGTAGTTAAAGCTATTTTTCCTGAACTTATTAAATAAAGTTGACCCCAAAATTCAAACTCGTTTCTTGAACCTTATACTCCGATAATCTATCAAGTATCCGATTATGAAAACAATTCGAAAAGTTCTTAACGATTAAGAGTAAAATAGCTATCAAATGAGCTCGCTTGTAAGTATTTATCACCTATTGTGTTGCCTATTATTTTGTGGGACGAAATAGGCTTTGGCTTCCTATAGGAGGACACTCACAAGCAAGCAATATCCCATTTCCTATTTACTATTATTTATAATTTTCTAAATACGAAGCTTTGTCGCAAAAATAGCTTTTTAACTTGAGTTTTGCAACACATATCGAAATTTTGAAGGTATTCGATAGCGTCGTAAAGGATGAGCCGTTCTGCTTCAGCTAAATAACTTCAGATCGGTTCTAATTAAAAGAAATAGTACCGTTCGCATAAAATGAATCGATAAATTAGAACTAAAATAATAGACACCTGCACAAATATAAAACAAAAAGAAAACAATAAAAGAACAGCGTGAGAAAATTTTAAGATAATTGAATAATGCGAGATTTCGGCAGGAAAGGAAGGAACAAGAGGGTACTTGTACGGGAGAAAAATTAAAGGGGCTCTTCGTTGTTTTGTGTGGATATCCTCACAAAAACCAACGCGGTATTGAATTGAAAATCATCTTATCCATAGAGAATGACGAAGAGCCTTAAAAGGAATAATCCCAAAAAAGACATCCTAAAAAACAGACCCCGTTTAAAAGAGCAAATTTTATTTTTCCTGCCCAAGCTCTTGCGGGAACCATTCCTGAATGCCTGCCGGCATATTGGATTTTACATCCCCAAGCTCGCCTTCACCTATGTGCCTGTACATAACCCGCAGCACAGCCCTGATAATTACCGCAGGGTTCAGATCAGGATCGAACTGAAACTGTTCATGTACTCTTCTTGCAAATTCCTCTTTTTTATATTTATGTGGCTTATCCAGGGGTGTCCAGCCGTCATAATAAACTCCTTTTATCAAAAGAGGCAGCTGTGCGGCTAGCTGGACTGCTTCTTCTACCCGAAGTCTATCTCTAAGAGCGTGTCTTAAAATTAAATTTAATTCTACAATTGGGTAATGGGAAATGCTAACTAAAGCTTACATCTTAACTTT
>MDTP02000047.1 GCA_001714685.2 Methanosarcina sp. Ant1
GTAAGTGAGAAATTCAAGCAAAATATGAAAATTGTCTTTGATGATTATTTGGGGAAATGGAATTATAAAGCAGTTCCAAAAGTTAAAACATGAAGTTATTTCTTAGCTATTCCTTAACTGCAGGGTAACCGAAAATGACCACTATTCCCGGTTGGTTTCCGGGGTTGATTCCATACTTTTCTTTTACTTTTTTGCCTCCATTTTTTAGCATCGGGCCGATGCTCCCAATAATGCAGCTTCCCAGGCCCAGGGTTTCAGCGGCAAGCATTGCGTAGGTGGCTGTGATAAAAGGATCTGCAGGATCAGCATAAGGGGAGACGTGGAAATGCATGGCAAGCGGAGCTCCATAGAGAAGCCAATCAGTACCTTCTTTTCTTTTTTCTTCAAAGATCTCGATGACTGGATGCATGAATTTGTCAAGGACTTCATATTCTTCCTTTTTTATGAGGGGCCTCATCAGGAGAAGAGCAGGTTTTGAAAATATCCACTTCTGGCTTTTCATATACTCTAAGACGTCATCGGAAAATTCTCTCACTTTCTCTTTTCCGTTTACAACCAGGACTTCAACATCTGAAGGTGGAATACCCATTGGTGCCGTACTTGCTGCTACCAGGATCTTGTCTATTTTTTCCTGTTCAACTTCCCTGTAATCGAATTCCCTGATACTGCGCCTGGCAAGCATTAGAGCCATAAGTTCTTCGTACCCGGCCCGGTTTTCGTCGAAAGGAATGTCCATAAACGAACTCTGGGATAGATCCCTTCCCTCGACAGTTATGGATCCTGTGGGGCAGACTGCAACACAGTGACCGCAGCCTAAGCAGCCGAAATAACGAGCTTGATCGACTGTTACCTTGCCGTTTTCAAAGTGTAATGGGGCTCCTTTGCAGACCTTAGCGCAGAGACCACATACATTACATTTTTCATAATCTATCCTGACAGTTGCGGATTCAAGATGCCGGGCTGTGGGGAGGGTCATAAGTTTTTTTAGGAATAACTGTTATAAAAATATTTTGTTGGATGAAGCTGACCAGAATTAAAAACGTTTAATATTTCGAATAACAAATTTTATTTGAAGCTCTGGTTTAGCGGAGTAAGCGGAACTTTTATCTTATCTCAGCCAGAGGTGGATGGTACTTCCCAATAATTTGAAGTTTAAAGGCTTAAAATAAATAGTAACTATTCAGATAGCCTTTCAAAGGCTACAATTTTTTCTCGTTTCGAGGAAAAATTGCATATAAATTGAATCCTATTTGTTTCGTTATTATGCTTACACGTGAAGAGATTTTTGTTATCTATGAAGCTGGTCCTGAAGCTGTAATTTCTGTAATCCAGAGACTTGAGAATATCATAGAAGAAGAACAAGCTGTTCGGATTGCTGAACTCGAAGAACGTGTAAAGATTGTAGAGGCCCGTTTGAATCAAAACAGCCAAAATAGCAGTAAACCTCCTTCTACTGATGTTTTTTGTAGTGAGAAACCTAAACCTAAGAGTAGCCGCACAATAAGTGGCAAAAAAGCTGGTGGCCAAAAAGGTCATCCTGGAAAGACTCTTGAAATGGTTGAAAACCCTGATTAGCTCATATCCCATTCTCCGCAGTGCTGTGGAAATTGTGGCCATAATCTTGAATCTACTGAAGTTCAGGACTATGAACGCAGGCAAGAATTTGAAATTCCTCCTGTGCAGATCATAGTTACCGAACATCGCTGTGAAATCAAGAAGTGTCCTCACTGTAGAAATATTAATAAAGCTGCTTTTCCAGACTCCGTAAAATATCCGGTTCAATATGGTCCCCGTCTTTTGGCTTCGGCTTTGTATTTCAGGAACTATCAATTGATTCCCTATAATCGTATTTCTGATTTATTCGATGACGTTTACGGGATACGTATCAGCCCTGCTACCATAAAAAAAGCGGAGAATGAATGTTTCAATAACCTGGAACATTTCGAAGAAGCCGTTATGAAACAGTTGTTAGCATCCCATTCTGTCCATTGTGATGAAACAGGAATGAGAGTTTTAGGGACGAGATGGTGGCTCCATGTTGTCTCAACCAACAGATTGACCTTATATTTTCCACATCCAAAAAGAGGGGCAGAAGCAATGGATGCTCGGGGATTTCTTCCTGAATACACCGGAACAGTAGTTCATGATGGATGGGGTTCATACAACAAATATGAATGTGAACATGCTCTTTGCAATGCTCATCTCAAGCGAGAACTTACTGGAATTGAAGAGAATTTTGAGCAACAATGGGCTAAAGAAATAAATGGACTATTAAGTGAAGTAAAAAAGTATACCGATGAATGCAAAGAGATGGAAATTCCAATAGATCCAGAAAAAGTCAGGGAATTTGAGGAAATATACGATGCAATAATTCAAGAAGGGATAGAGGAAAATCCACCGCCTGATAATACTGAAGATCAGGCGAAAAAGAGAGGAAAGACGGCACAAACTAAAGCGAAGAATCTCCTTGATAGGTTCATAAAATACAAGAAAGAGATTCTCAGATTCCTCAATGACCTGAGAGTTCCGTTTGATAATAATCAGGCAGAAAGAGATATCAGGATGATGAAACTACAGCAGAAAATATCCGGAACTTTCAGAAGCATACAAGGAGCGGTAGCTTTCTGCAGAATTAGAGGCTATATTTCCACAATTAGAAAGAATGACTTGAATGCTATGGATGCTATTCTAGCGGCGCTCAATCAAGCGCCGCTATTATTCTGAGAGTTGCAGCATTTATATTAAATTATAACTTTTTTCAGTAGGCTGAATAGTTACTTTTTTTCTTTTTTTGATTTACTGGTTTTATTACATTCCAAATTATATCATCCCAAATTTAGTTTTATTTAACTGCTGTATTGAAAACCCCAGCTAGAAATCTTTATGGGAAAGAGAGGCTGGAGGTAGTCAGTAACAATGCTTCTGAATAATCGTGCGCTCCCGTATATATAAAAGCAATTTGAAAACATATATTATGGAGATGAAGGCACTTTTTTTGAACTGCACTCTGAAAAAATCACCTCAGGTATCGAACACTCGTGCTCTTGTTGACAAAGCGGTGGCTATCTTTAAGGAACTTGGTGTTGAAAGTGAAGTGGTAAGGGTTGTAGATCACAAAGTAGCTTTCGGAGTTTCCTCAGATGAAGGAGAAGGGGATGAATGGCCCTTGATCCTCGAAAAAATAAAAGCTTGTAACATTCTTGTTATAGCTACCCCCATCTGGTTTGGGGTACTCTCTTCTGTGGCGAAGATGGTAATTGAGAGACTGGATGGAACTTACATGGAAGGAGATCCTGAAACCGGGCAGTACCCCCTTTACGGAAAAGCGGCGGGAGTTATTGTTACCGGAAATGAAGATGGAGCACACGATGTCTGTTCAACTATACTCTTCAGCCTTACCCACCTGGGCTGTGCCGTGCCTCCAAATGCTGACTGTTATTGGGTTGGTGATGCGGGTCCCGGTCCGAGTTATATAGAAGCAGGAGGGGGCAGACATCTCTATACAAATCGGACAGCAAGATACATGGCACATAATCTGGTGTATCTCGCAAAGCTTCTCAAAGAAAACCCTATCCCCACCAACTTAAAAAAGCTTGATGAGGAGGCAAAGAAGGTAAGCGACTAAAGCTGACCTACTTTAAAAACCATCTTACTGTTTTATTTATTTTAAAGATAATTATTCTACCGACGGAGATGGAGGGTATTACTTGACTGAGGGGGGAAATTAACTATAAAACTGAAAGTTGCAGAAGCCGATCAACGAGATGTCGGAAAAGGAATTGTCCGAATAGCGAAGGATTCAGGGAAAAGCTGGGCCTCAAGCCCTTTAATGTCTTAGAAATTAAGGGTGGGAAATCGACTTCAGCCCTTGTAGGTCGCCCGTATCCCAGTGACTCCGGGCTTGATATTGTCCGTATGGATGGGCTTATCCGTACAAATGCAAAGATCAGCATAGGGGAATATGTGGATATCCGCAAAGCAGACTGGAAAGAAGCAAAGAGCGTAACCCTCGCGCCTGTCGCCAGGGGTATGCAGATCTACGCTCCAAGTGAAACCCTTAAAGCCATATTCATGAACCGTACAGTCTCTAAAGGAGACTTTATTTCTACTACAAGCCTGAAGCGGTCCAGGGAGAGAGACTATCGTAAAGGAGTCATGTTCGAAGATTTTTTCAGGACTTTTTCGGTCAGGGTCTCGAGCAGTCTTTCGGGCTTGGGGAAATAAAATTACAGGTGGTCTCTACTTCGTCGGCTGGGATAGTGAAAATTACAGACATGACACAGGTAGAGCTCCTACCGGAGGCTATGGAAATAACCCCAGAACAGAATATTCCTACTGTCATGTATGAAGGACCTGGGTGGGCTCAAAGACGCTATTACCAAAGTAAGAGAAATAATAGAGCTGCCTCTAAAGCATCCTGAGCTTTTTGACAGGCTCGGGATCGATGCCCCGAAAGGAGTGCTGCTCCATGGCCCGCCGGGAACGGGTAAGACTATGCTTGCAAAGGCAGTTGCAAACGAATCAGACGCTTATTTCGTTTCCATCAATGGTCCGGAAATTATGTCCAAGTACTATGGGGAGTCAGAAAAGGGGATCAGGCAAGAATGTGATTGTTATCGGGTCGACCAACCGTCCTGAAGCAATTGATATCGCACTTCGCCGCCCTGGAAGGTTTGACAGGGAGATTGAACTGAGAGTTCCGGACACCGAAGGAAGGATGGAGATTTTTCAGATTCACACTAGAGGTATGCCACTTGCCGAAAATGTAAATCTAATGGACTTCGCTCAGATAACTTACGCATTTGTGGGAGCTGACATTGCTGCACTTTGCCGGGAAGCGGCCATGAGTTCCCTGAGGCGGATTCTACCGAAAATCAACCTTAATGAACCTGTAATTCCAAGTGAGATCCTTGATTCTCTTCAGGTTACAAGGGAGGATTTCGAAAACGCCCTGAAAGATGTCCAGCCGTCGGCCATAAGGGAAATTCTTATTGAAGTCCCAAATGTCAGCTGGAACGACGTGGGGGGCCTGGAGGAAGTAAAGGGACTTCTGAAAGAGGCTGTGCAGTGGCCTCTTAAGAGTCCTGAATCTTACAGGAATATAGGAATCGAGGCTCCCAAAGGTGTACTTCTATATGGCCCCCCAGGTACTGGAAAGAATCTCCTTGCAAAGGCCATTGCCCATGAATCCGATGCTAACTTTATTACCGCAAAGGGTAGTGACCTTCTTTCCAAATGGTATGGAGAGTCCGAAAAGAAGATTGCCGAGGTTTTTACAAGGGCAAGGCAGGCTTCTCCGTCCATAATTTTCCTTGACGAACTTGATTCACTTGCGCCTATCCGCGAGGCTTCCGCAGGTGAGCCGCAGGTTACGGCCAGGATCCTTAATCAGCTCCTTTCCGAAATGGACGGACTTGAAGAACTCCGGGCTGTAGTGGCAATAGGTGCAACAAACCGTCCTGACATAATAGATCCTGCCCTACTCCGGCCAGGGCGTTTTGATGAGTTGATTCTTGTTCCAGTCCCGGATGAAGGATCCCGAAGGGAAATTTTTAAGGTCCATACAGAGAAAATGGCTCTTGAAGAGGATGTTAATATTGAAAAACTCGTTTCCCTGACAGACCAGTATACAGGTGCAGACATTGCAGCTGTGTGCAAAAAAGCGGGAAGAAACGCGTTGCGCGAAGACCTTCACGCAAAAGATGTAAAGCAGAAACACTTCCTTCAGGCGATCACGGAAACCGGGCTTAGGTTACACCGGATACCATGAAATACTATCAGGCTATAAAAGGAGAACTGAGAAAAAAGAAGTCAAAAGAAATAGAGAGTCCGTCTTATATATGAGTGAAAATGGGAGTTTTATTTCCTTTTTTATTTCCTTTTTATTTCCTTTTTTGTTTTTGTTTTTGTTTGTTCATATTCCTTTTTTGTTTTTGTTTGTTAATCTCATGTTTTTTTCTTAAGCTTTTTTCTTAATACCATTAGTTTTCTATAATTCTAGCCTTATATGATTTTATTTATCCATGATGTGGTCTATATAACTTGTACTCTCTTTTTTAATAATTTATTGAACTTTTTCAGGCTTTTTCTTCCTTTTTTCTCCTTTTTTCTTTCAATCTCAATAATTTATTTCTTAGTGTAATTGCATTGACTAATTCCTTCAGTAGACCAATTTTTTAAAATTCTCTCTTACTCACCTATATTGAAGGGTTTTTTCCGAGAACGATTATTTGGTTTAGAAAGTAATTTATATATAAACTCTATAAATAATGTTAACCAATGACATTAAATAATATAATTACTATCGGTAATATATATGCAGCTTCCAACACCCGAAGATCTTAAAAAAAGAAGAAATGAACTCGGGCTTACCCAGAGCGAACTGGCTAAAAGGGCAGGAGTAAGCCAGCCCCTTATTGCTCGTATAGAATCGGGAGATGTGGATCCCAGGCTTTCAACTGTCAGGAAAATCCTTGAAGCTTTCGAGGAGGCTAATAAGGAGCAGCAGATTCTCATAAGGGATCTTATGCATTCCCCTGTAATTCACGTTTCTCCGGATGACTCTGTGGAAGAAGTAGTAAACCTGATGCATGTTCATGGTTTTTCACAAATTCCTGTGCTTGAGGGGAGTGTTCCAGTTGGAAGTATTTCAGAAGATATGATAGTAAGATTAATGGGCGAAAGTAAGAAAAAACCAATTTCCCAGTTGAAAGTCTCCGGGATAATGGGAGAGTCCTTCCCAACAGTATCTCCTGGCGTTTCTATCTCAATAGTTTCGCATATACTGGAAGAAAATCCTGCCGTTCTAGTGGTAGAAAAAGGAACGATAGTCGGCGTCATAACAAAACACGATGTAATGAAACTCCTTTAAGGCCAAAACTAAAAGCATTTCCTAATAAGGCGGGATATGAGAATAGACTGGAAAGCACATCAATTATATACCAGGATTCAATTAAACCTGAACCCTTAATTGGATTCGGTACTTAACCTATCCAAAGTGACTGAGATTTGTTGAATCCGGTTGGAAAAGGTTAGGGAGCATTAAATGCTGTGAGCCTTTCAGGCACGTCTTATACATAAAGATATAACTCTTAATTGTTTCATAACTGTAAGATTTTAAAAGAACTGAATTTAAATAAATTTCGCTGAATAAATAAAAAACAAAAGTCGATTAAATTCTTGAAAGAAATGGAGCATAATACATATGGATCTGGAAGATAGCCTTCTCATGATGCCTGGCCCCGTACCTGTTGCACCCAGAGTCCTTAGAGCCATGTCAAAACCGATGATCAATCACCGGAGTGCAGAATTTGCCGGAATATATACCGATTGTAGGGAAATCCTTTCTAGCGTTTTCCAGACAAAAAACGACATCTTCGTGCTCAGCGGTTCTGGGACTGCGGGAATGGAAGCTGCTATTGGGTCTGTGGCCGGCAGCGGGGACAAAGTTATTGCCATAGAAAACGGAAAGTTTGGAGAGCGCCTTAAAGATCTTGCAGCTCTCTATGCAGAAGTCGTGCCTGTAGTATTCGAATGGGGCCATTCTGTAGATCTTGAAGTTGTTAAGGAAAAGCTTGAAGAAGGAGCAAAGGCCATCGCCCTTGTCCACAATGAAACTTCATCAGGCATCCTTAATCCTGCTGCAGAAATTGGCAAGCTTGCCAAAAAGCATGATGCCCTCTTTATTATGGACGGTGTGACCTCCATTGGAGGGGATGATGTCAAAGTCGATGAATGGGGAGTTGACATTGCAATTGTAGGTTCACAGAAATGCCTTGCAGCACCTCCTGGACTTGCAGTCGTTTCCGTAAGTGAAAAAGCTTTTGAAGCTATGAAAGGAGTCGTAAAAAGACCTTATTATAATGATCTCCTCGCATATAAAGAAAGTGGGGACAAAACCAAGCCAGAAACACCTTACACTCCTGCAATTCCTCTATTCTATGCACTTCAGGAAGCCCTGCATATCGTAAAAGAAGAAGGAATGGAGGCACGGATTAAAAGGCACAGGGTTCTTACAGAAGCCGTAAGGGCGGCAGTTGCCGAGATGAACATCGAGATGTTCCCACAGCTTAATGATTACAGTTATTACTCCAACACAATCTCTGCCATGAAAGCACCTGCAGGTATTGATGGAGAGGACATAAAGAACGATATGAAGAAGCGCGGTATAATTATCGCAGGCGGGCAGGAACGCTTGAAGAGCAAAACTTTCAGAATCGGATGCATGGGAATTGTCACTGCAAGAGATGTGCTCTCAACAATCCAGCAGCTAGAAATCGTACTGAATAAACGGGGTTACATTGACAGCCTGGGGGCAGGCACAGAAGCTGCAACCCGGATTATTGACAGGTCCTGAATTAAATAAAACTATAAAAAATATCAAACCTTTTCAGGAAAACCTATAAAAAAATGGTAATCTTGAAATTCCGATCGGATTCACATGCCCACAATAGGAATTGCAGATACTACATTCTCACGCTATAATATGGGGCGTGCGGCGATAGACGAGATACAAAAAAATGTATCCGTAAAGATTAAGAGAGTAACCGTGCCCGGGATAAAGGACCTTCCAGTCGCAGCTAAAAAACTGATCGAAGAAGAAAGCTGCGATATCGTCATGGCCCTTGGGATGCCCGGATCAAAAGAAAAAGACAAAATGTGCGCTCATGAAGCTTCTCAGGGCCTTATCATGGCCCAGCTCATGACCAATACCCATATTATTGAGGTCTTTGTCCATGAGGATGAAGGAAAAGATGAGAAGGAACTTGCCTTTCTCATGGACAGAAGGACCCGGGAACACGCTTTAAACGTGATAAAATTGCTCTTTAAGCCTGAAAATCTGATTCGGGAAGCCGGTACGGGGCAAAGGCAAGGTTTTGAAGACGCAGGCCCGTTGAGGATGTGAAGTAATTTGAGTAAAAACAAAAACTGGAGACCTTATTAGATGACTATCAACCTAGGATTTGTTGTAGCCGAGTTTAACAGAGATCTGACCTATCAGATGGAACTGCTTGGAAGAGAACACGCAGAGTTCCTTGGGGCAACAGTAAAAGAGACCATTCTCGTTCCAGGGGTCTTTGACATGCCCCTTGCAATCAAGAAGCTTTGCCAGAAAGACGATATCGATGCCGTAGTCACCATAGGGTCGGTAATCGAAGGTGAGACAGATCATGACCAGGTGGTCATGCAGCATGCTGCAAGGAAAATCATGGACCTTTCCCTCGAGTTCAATAAGCCTGTAACTCTCGGGATTCCTGGTCCAGGCATGACCCGGATGGCAGCTCATGAGCGTGTGGACTATGCAAAGCGGGCAGTTGAAGCTGCAGTAAAGCTGGTGCGGCGGCTGTGAATTGTTAAAAAACTAAATAAACTATTAAAATATAATAAACCAGGATCATCACTATGACATCCGCAAGGCTCAAGCGTGTAGAAGAATCCGCAACGATCAGAATCTCCAACATTGCGACCCGAATGATTAAAGAAGGTACAGACGTTATCAATTTTAGCCTTGGTGAACCTGATTTCAGTACCCCAAAAAATATCTGCGATGCTGCAGCAAAGGCCATGTACGAGGGAAAAACCCACTATGCTCCCTCTGCAGGCATCCCGGAACTAAGGGCAGCTATTGCAGAAAAATTGAGGACAGAAAACAATCTGGATGTGACCGAGACAAATGTAATGGTCACACCGGGTGCAAAGCAGGGAATTTTCGAGATTATGATGGGCGTTCTCGGTGATGGGGACCAGGCTCTACTCTTTGACCCTTCGTGGGTAACTTATGACGCATGCATCCGTTTTGCAGGTGCAGATACGGTCTGGATTCCAACAGTTCCTGAAAGAGGATTTCTTCCGGATAACTTTGCAAATTACATAAATGATAAAACCAAGCTCATTATGGTGAACAGTCCGGGAAATCCAACAGGCGGGGTATTTGGGAAAAAGACTTTGCAGTGTATTGCCGATCTGGCAATAGACCATGACCTTCTTGTAGTCTCAGACGAAATCTATGAGAAAATCATCTACGACAGAGAGCACATCAGCATTGGCAGTTTTGACGGGATGCAGGAAAGAACCATCACAGTAAACGGTTTTTCTAAAGCTTATGCGATGACAGGCTGGAGACTAGGCTACCTGACTGCTCCTCCCGAGATCTTTAAGCTTCTACTGAAGATACAGTCTCATTCGGTAAGCAGTGCGACTACATTTGTTCAGTATGGCGGGCTTGAAGCCCTTCAGGGTCCGCAGGACGGAGTTAAAGCAATGGTGGACCGATTCAAAGTCCGGCGTGATGTCCTGACTGAAGGCCTTAACAAAATCGGTTTTGAATGCAAAAAGCCAGAAGGGGCTTTTTATGCCTTTGCTAATGTAAGCAAATATGGAAATGGGACAGTTGTTGCAGAGAGACTTTTGAAAGAAGCTCAGGTAGCAGTCACCCCAGGAATCGCTTTTGGGGCTTCAGGAGAGAATTTTATCAGAGTTTCCTATGCGACTTCTATTGATAGAATCAGGGAAGCTCTTGAAAGACTTGAAAAGGTATTTACATAAAACTTCATGCATAAATTACTTTTTTAAAAGATGATAGAAAACCGGGTTTGCTTGAATATACAAACGGTAGGGTATATTTACCCATACCGTTTAATAACCTCTTTTATGATTGCACCGGTACTGCAAAGCGGGCATTCCTTTGAAAACGGAATTCTGACCACATTTGCAGGAAGACCTCTTTTAGTAAGTTCTTTTTCCAGGAAATCGATGTCAAAGGACTGATCATAGCCTAAAGTAATGATATCCGGTCTTATCTGATTCAGGGGTTCGAACATATCTTTTTCGCTGCCAAGGAAGGCTTTATCGACCATTCTGAGGGAATTTACCATTTCTAGTCTCTGCGCCTCGGGTATAATGGGTTTTGGCTTGTGAGTTACATTTGAATCCCTGGCAACAATGACGAAAAGTTCGTCCCCTAGAGCTTGTGCCTGGGTCAGGAAATATACATGTCCTGGATGGAGGAGGTCGAAAGTTCCGGTAGCAAGTACACGTGTCAACAGATCACCTGGTCTCGGGTAATACCCTGTAAGGATAAGAAACTTACTGAAAATAACCCTTCCACCTACCTCAAAATAGTTTGATCTTATTCAAATTGTTTACTTCGTGGACTGTAGCTATCAATTCTACCTATTGTATAGCAAATATTGGAAGAAGAGAATTCCAATTACCGTAAGTAGTATATATGGATCACAAATATGATTATTGTTTATTAAACTCAGGATGTAAACCTGGCAGTATGAGATAGATCAAACTCGGATACAGTCTTTTACCTCTCCCTGAAGAAGCTGTTAACTTTATCATTATCACAAGTAATATATAATTTTGATAAATATTACTATCGAGATAACTATATAGAAAGAGGAAACCCACATGGTTAAAAAATCGATTCATGAGATCAATAGAAAAATAGAAGATGGCAGCGTCAATGTAGTCACAGCCGAGGAGATGGTCACAATTGTTAAAGACCTTGGCGTAGAAGGCGCTGCAAAAGAAGTAGATGTAGTAACTACAGGCACATTCGGAGCCATGTGTTCATCTGGCTTGATGCTTAACCTTGGACATTCCGAGCCACCTATTAAAATTCAGAAGGTCTGGTTCAATAATGTGGAAGCATATAGCGGAGTTGCAGCTGTTGACGCTTATCTAGGAGCTGCTCAGATTTCAGATACACGGGGAATCCAGTATGGTGGAGCTCATGTTATTGAAGATCTTCTCAGGGGAAAAGAAATCAATGTTCATGCAACTTCATATGGGACGGACTGTTATCCCAGGAAAGTATTAGAGACGACAATTACCCTTGAAGATTTGAATGAAGCAGTCCTTCTGAACCCCAGAAATGCCTATCAGAAATATGCAGCTGCAACCAATAGTTCCAAAAGGATATTAAATACTTATATGGGTGAACTCCTCCCCAATTTCGGAAACGTAACCTATTCCGGCGCAGGAGTACTCTCCCCCCTCTCAAACGATCCAAATTATGAAACTATCGGCATGGGGACAAGAATTTTCATAGGAGGAGCTCAAGGTTATGTTATAGGGAACGGAACTCAGCATTCCCCCTCTAGCGGTTTTGGTACCCTTATGCTCAAAGGAAACCTGAAGGAGATGAGCCCTGACTATTTAAGAGCTGCTTCGTTTACCGGATACGGAACCACCCTTTACATGGGAATCGGGATTCCCATACCAATTCTCAATGAAAGGCTTGCAGCTGCCACTGCAGTACGTGATGAGGATATCACAACCAATATTCTGGATTATGCTGTAGGCAGCCGGGACAAGCCAATTATCAGACAGGTGAATTATGCCGAACTCAAATCAGGCATGGTGCAAATAGAAGGAAAGAATGTTCCCACATCTTCTCTTTCCAGCTTCAAGTACGCAAGAAAAATCGCCAATGAGCTGAAGCAATGGATAAAGCAGGGGGAATTCTTCATCAGCATGCCAGTTGAAAGACTACCGGGCGAGGGTTTGGCCAAACCCATGAAGCAGACCCAGGCCGTACCTCTTGTAAAGGATGTGATGTCTGACTTCATTGTGACCATTAAAAAGGACCAGACTATCCAGGAAGCTGCAAAGAAGATATGGGAAAACTCTTTTAATCATCTGGCTGTAGTCTCTGAGACCGGCGAACTGGTTGGGATCCTGACTGCCTGGGACATCTCCAAAGCTGTTGCAGAGAACTCTTTTGACTCAGTGGAAAGTGTTATGACAAAAAAGGTGCTGACCTGTTCCCCGAACGAGCCAGTTGATATTGCAGCCCGCAGGCTGGACCGCTATGGAGTATCTGCTATGCCGGTAATCGATACTCAGAACCGGGTTCTCGGAATCATAACAAGTGATAATATAAGCAAACTCTTTGCAAGGAGGTACTGAATATGAAAATAAAGATCAGCATTCCTACAGAGAGAATCCAGAACCCGATTATTTCCGAGTCTATAATCGAAACCGGAATCTCAATTAATATAATGGTCGCAAATATCGACTCAACTTACGGCGAACTAATTGCGGACGTAAGCGATTTCCAGTTCGATAAAATCAAAAATGCTCTGGAATCCAGGGGAGCAATAGTTTCCATTCTGGACCGTCCTATTCATAGGGATGAGGAGGAATGTGTTGAATGCGGGGCCTGTATTTCTGTCTGCCCTATGAATGTTTATACTTTTGATGAAGCCTGGAATGTTCAAGTCGAAGAAAAAAAGTGCATTCAATGCGGCATGTGCATCAAGATGTGCCCGCATGGAGCTTTGAAACTGGGAGAGTGAAGGGAAGAAAAGGAGTATTAAGCCTTATAATTATCTAAGCCTTATAATTATCTCTATATGTAAAGATTAACAAACTCTCTTTTTCATTTTTCATGAAAACGAAGCAAACAAAGACTGATGTAACCATCGTCTTCTTTTCTTATAAGAAAATATAAGATTTAATCTCTGCTTAACAGAAGAGTCCCTATTTCATTCAGCTTTACAGCCTGACCTCATATATGTTCATATATCTTCTTGTGCCATAGCCACAATAATGACAAACTACAAAGTCCTGGTAAAAGACGTAATAAAAAAAGCCGATGTTCTTCTTGAAGTCATAGATGCCCGATTTCCCGATGAGACACGAAATAGCGAAGTCGAGAATGAGATAGTCCGCTTAAACAAACCATTTATAATCGTCATCAACAAATGCGATCTTGTATCAAATGAAAAACTTGAGAAAACGAAAGCCCGCCTCTCAAAAATCGCACCCACGGTTTTTATTTCCAGTAAAGACCGGTCAGGAACAACGATCTTAAGGTACCAGATCCTCGAATCCGCGCGTATAAAAGGGCGTGATATCCTTGTAGGCTCCCTCGGCTACCCCAATGTGGGCAAATCGTCGGTAATCAATAGCGTTACAGGCAGACACAGAGCTGGCACATCTCCCATATCCGGCTACACAAAAGGAGTCCAGCATGTGGATGCAGGCTCAAATATCATGTTTATAGATACACCTGGGGTGATACCTTTTGATTCGAAAGATGAGTATACACAGGGCCTGCTGGGAGTAAAAGATGCAACCCACCTGAAGGACCACGTTGGTGTAGCCATGAAGATAATAGAAAAAATTCTTGCTGAGAACAAAACTACCCTTGAGTCCTTCTATCATATTACAATAGAAAATGAGAGTTCCTATGATATCCTTAGGCTTATAGGCAAACAGTGTAATTTCCTGCAGAAGAAAGGTGAATTAGATGAAACAAGGGCTGCTACCAAAGTAATTAATGACTGGCAAAATGGGCTGCTTCTTATTTAAGTCGGATAAAATATTCGTAATGTTTATATATACTTCAGTTTGGCATTAAATAAGGCTAATTAACCTATTTTTTTAGTCATTAAAACCCATGGACTGAAAGTTTAGCTCAAAATCCTTAAAAGAGTTCGATACTACACTAGCGAAAAATTAAATGAAATGTAATCAAAATCTGTACTCCAACTCAACAAATCAAATTGTGAAAAGTATAGGTTCTAAGTTTTTCAACCGATATAAGGTGAAAAATCACAGAGTAAAAAGTGAGAAAGTGATGATGTAATAAATTACAGAGCAGCACTTTATGTTGAGAATCTGAATTTAGAACTTTCTGTGGTTAGGAAGACAGTCTCTGCAATAAACCGGCCTCCCTTCGGTTGGTTTGAATGGAACTTCGGTCTCAACACCACAGTCCGAACAGGTAACCTTGTGCATTTCCCTGGGGCCGCTACTGCCGCCTCTGAAACCACCACCGCGATTACTGCCTCCGCCACCCCGGTTGCTGTCTCTGTTGCCACCCCGGTAAGAATTTCCTCTGTCATTAAAACCCATTTATGCTTCACCTCCGTTTATAGCAGATATCCTTTAGGTTGCTATAAAAATAAGATCGTATACAATTCTTTTACTAAAAACAAAAATGAAGTTTTTAATAACAGATTATATGACTCTTTATTTTTACTGCCAATTTTTTTCTAGTTCTGATACTATATAAATGTATCTAGAATGTATTAGAGATATAAGAACAGGATCTGCAAACTCGAAAAAACCTTCTCTGCCCTCATTTAACTGCTTTAACTGGAAAAACAATATACATTGTATAGCTGTTTTTTAATAGTTATTTTATGAGAAGTATAACTTTCTAAAAATAAGGTTAAGAAGCAATCATTTATAGGTAAAAACCAGATACAGATTAATGAATTATTATTACCTGCTTTTATTGGCAATTGCATTTGAAGTATTTGGGACTACATGCATGAAACTTTCCCAGGGATTTTCAAAATTGCTTCCTTCAATTTTAATTTTCGTTTTTTATGCCTTGAGTTTCTTCTTTCTTACCCTTGCCCTTAAAGGAATAGATGTAAGCATTTCATATGCAATATGGGCAGGGCTCGGGACGGCCTTTATTACTGTGATCGGGATTTTCTGGTTCAAGGAACCTGTTAATGCTTTAAAGATGGTTTCTCTTATCGTCGTAGTAGCAGGAGTTATCGGACTTAACCTCAGTGACAGAATGACCTGATAAAAGTCAGAAAGACCGACATCTGCCATCGGTCCAATACTAAAAGGATAAGCTCTGGCAAACTCAAAGTAGTTTAGCAATGACAACTTGTTCGTTAATGTCATTTCTCTTCCTGGTTTTGGGTTCTTTAACACTGAGGTAGCCACATAAAACCCTCAGTTTATCAGTGTGCATGCGAGTTCTTTTCGAAAAAAGTAGTGATTAGAAAAGCTTGCAACTTAAAGATTAATTATTTCATACCGATGTTAAAAACCCTGATTCCGGAAATAGCAGCCTCAAAAACAATAACTTGGGAACATATGGCTAAAAAATAAGAAAGATATTTCAGGCAACCCTGAATCCGCCCTTAGGATTGCCTGAAAAATTCTTCTGTGGAAGGGATCAACCCTGATTCATACGGTCTCTGACACCGTCTTGCTACCGTCGCATTCAGGGTTTTCGCCGCAGCAGATCCTGTTACGGGTCTGACCTGCAGGCCTGATTCGTCACAGATAAATACGGCAAAGTGCTTTCTGTCGCCGTGCAACTGCTTTTCCCAAACAGTACCTGTTGGGTCCAGGGCAAGTTGCCTGCACGGGATTCATCAGCGAATTCTGCTACAATGGCCCCGGAAGGAATCAGAGACAGCAAGGTTCTTGCAAGAGTAGCAAATGCCGCAGTTTTCATAACTGAACTTCCCTTAGCGTTCTTTTTTTCTGTTTCGAATTTTTTCCTTCTTATTTTTTCGAGATCTTTATTCCTTTAGATTTTAAAGATCTATTAAATCCCCAGTTTATTGTTCCGTCTTTTGACTGTATTTTATTCGGGAGCTAATCTGGGACTAAATCTTATATTTGTAAAATTAGAATATAAGTATACTTTTTGTAATAGTCATATTATTTCTCGTTATCGAGGTCTTTGAAACTTGATAATACTTTATTTACCTTTACAAAAGATGAAAGAAACCTGAAATTTGAAAAAAAAATATATTAATTCCCATATTGATCAAACAAGGGCTTCAAAAAGCAAACAAATGTTTCCACTAATGATTTATCTTCTGATTATCCGTTTTATCAGTAATAACAGCTAGAAAAATAAATAGAACAGTAAATCATTTTTAATGGATATTGCTCCCAACATACAGCTTTTAAATCCCATAAAATACCTTTAGCGAACTGCTTGGAATTACGACAGACCCGTAATCCGGAATTAAAAATGGACTTTACGTTTCCTTCACGCTCCTGTCTCCGCATGAGATAAAAAGAACCATCTGAGAAAACTTTGCACACAGAAGATAGATAGGGAGCAATGTCAAAAAGATGCTGCAGATAGGCTTTTACTAAGTTTTACATGAAAAACAAGCAATGTCTTCAATGTCCTGGTATAACACTATAAATTGGAATGCTCAAAAAAAGCTATTTAGATTTTCGAATGCAGAAGACTATAAAAAGTGGACTATTGGGAAATCGAAAAATGAAAACCTGATTTAGGCTTCTTTTTCCCTTTCCCGAATCGCACACTAATAGGACGTATGATCCTTTTTGGAGGAAAAATTAGACCCCTCAAAACTTTACGTTTTGAGACGAAATCACTTCTTTTCCTCGCTCTGCTTTTGATAGCCGATTTACTCCAAAAAAGAGTCATTTGCTTTGGAATTCTTGGAATTCCTTGCTGACATCAGGTGTAGGTCTACTCCTTTCCCGGCAGACCCTCATGAATTTCCATGCCTCACCTCATGTCTTTATATATAGACTCCTCAATTTGGCTCTAACTTCTCTTGATCAGTCCCTCTCCTAGATTCAGAATTTATTTGCGTATTCAGGATTTATTTGCTTTACCAATTCGATTTGCCTCTGCATTCCTTGATGACATCGGAGAAGTTGTTGTATTCCCTGTCTGGGCAAGCCTCAAGAGTTTTTATTACTTCACTACGAGCATTAAGTTTTTTAGCTTCCTCTACAAGTTGCTTCTTCGTTGCAGGGAATTTCACATCCCGAAAAGCCTGTACGACATTCTGAATGCCTTGGAATTCCTTGAGGACATCGGAAGCGCTGTGGTATTCCTTGTCTGGAATAGTCTCAATAGATTGTATTACTTCGCTACGGGCATTGAGACTTTTAGCTTTATCGATAAGTTGATTCTTCGTTACAGGATATTTCATCTCTTGGAAGGCTTGTACAGTCTTTTGAAATGCACTCTGAATTTCAGTAGAACTTGCTTGCTGCATTTGTTTTCTCCCCTGTATTTTTGTTTTATTTCCCGTGGGATTCCCTGCTGACATTAGGTGTTGGTTTACCCCTTTTTCGGAAGACCCTCAAGAACTTCCACGACTTCACCTCATGTTTTTTATAGATTCCTGAATCTGTCTAGGACTTCCCTTGATGAGTTCATCCCCTAATTCAGATATCTATTGCCTTTACCACTTTTGCTGTCCCTCTCCGGTTAGTATTATGCAAAACATAATATAAAAAAGAATTCAACTCAAACGTTTTGTTAGAAGATGATTATTCAGGTCATCAACTCTGTATTTTTTAATAGTATTGAAAAACCTAAAACAGGTTATAAAGATGGATTGAAGGTGATTCTTCAATTCAGCCCAATGGGACTGAAGTAGCTGATTTGATTGATATTATACTTTCGAGGTATGGTCATCAATTATACTTTCGAGGTATGTTCATCATAAAAGTGTTATTGATGTAAATGTTGACATGGAGTGGAAATTAACCGGGACTCAGTATCGTGGGTCGTGGGTATAAGTGATTGAAAACCATAAGCGTAAGAATCTCTCTACATTTATCTCAAATACAGGAGATGTACTCGCTTTTTCTGAATTGATCAATAAACGTGTACACGACCCCTTTTTACTTATTTGGTTAATGGAGTTTCAAAATCCAGAAATGAGGAGTTAAAATCACTGATAATATAACAGAGTTCGTAATCCTATTTTTATATTACCGTGCATAAATAATAGATTATGCCATCCGAAAGCAAAGACGCCGACCCCTTCAAGGAACTCAGGTGGAGTGACATCCAGGACTGGGCAGGAGGGAAGGCCACTGCAAAAGGAATGAAGTACCAGGAAGAAGAACGAGTAAAAGAGATTAAAAGCACTCCTGAAGGCAGCCTGATCGCCCGCGTACAGGGGACAACAGAGTATTTCACAGAAGTTTCTCTGGAAAACGGAAAACTTAGCTCCATCTGCACCTGCCCTGTAGGACACGACTGTAAACATGGGGTTGCAGCCGTACTTGAGTATCTCGAACGCATAGAACAGGGAGAAGAAGTTCCCGTCATTACTGATAAGGACTTGCTTATTACAAGAGCCAGAATCGGATCTGCAGGAGCTGAAACCTTTGGAACTTTTGACGCTGAAGAATCCTCACTCCAGAATCTGCGCAAGTATCTGGAACAACTGGAAAAACCGGAATTAATCGAAATATTGGTGGCATTCGCAAAAAAAGATTCTTTGCTTGGCTTGTATCTTAGAGACCGGCAAAAACTTGCATCAGAGAACCCAGCAGGAATTATTACTGGAATTTACTCTGAACTGGATGAACTCTGGAGAGAAACAGGGGATTATGACTACTGGAGTTACGAAAACGAGAATGTACCTGATTTTTCAGACGTGCAGGTCCGGCTTGAAAGCCTGCTTGATTCAGGCCACCCTGACGAGCTGCTGGATATTGGAAAAGCGCTCATGGACAAGTACGACGGAATTGCTGAATACGACGAAGAAGGAGAAATCGGAACAAAAGTATCCAACTGCATGGATGTAGTGTTTAAAGCCTTATCTCAATCCTCTCTATATGCCTATGAGAAAATGCTTTATGCCCTTGAAATTGAACTAAAAGACAATTACAACATTCTTGATGAACATCCTTTCTGGAAAGAGGATTTTAGTCAGGAAGAGTGGAGACTTTTTGCAGAATCCCTGAAATTTCGGTTACAGGAAGCTGAAAAAACAGAAAATGCCCTGTACAATTCATCCTGGGAGTGGGATTATATCGTTGACAGACTTGTAGATGCCCTTGGTAAAGCCGGGCTTTCTGAGGAGATTATCCCGATATGTGAGCTCGAAGCCGAAAGATCAGGCAGTTATGTCAGGCTGGTCAGAATACTGCTCGATTCAGGGGACAAAGAAAAAGCTGAAGAGTGGATTTACAGGGGAATCAAAGAAACCAGGGAAGAAGAACCAGGAACTGCTCACCAGCTCTGGCAGATCCTTCTTGAAATAAAGGAAAATGAAGAAAATTGGCTTTTTGTAACCGCCCTTGAAGCAGAAGAATTTTTCAGGTACCCTCAACTGGCCAGCTATATTGGGATGCGGGAAGCAGCCAGAAAACTAGGGAAATGGCAGGAAATCCGGGAAGCTGCTCTCAGGTACCTGAGAAACGGAGAATTGCAAGTCAACCAGCTTAGAACTACGGAAGAACCTTCAATACTTCCTGGCATTCTTCCAAAAACAGGACTGCTGGAGATTGGCTCGTTAACGAAAATTAAACCTCCTGTTTTTGATTTGTTAATAAAAATAGCTATTCAAGAAAATAATCCCGAAGAAGTTGCTTGCTGGTATGAGAAGTTCAAGAAAAACAGAGGTGAAGCTGAAAGATACCTGAATTCTGCTTTTGAAAACGAAATTGCGAATGCAGTAAAAGAAAAATATCCTGAAATCGCGATTGAGATATGGAAAAAACATACAGAAACTCTGATCTCCAAAACAAAAGTAAGCTCATATGAAGCAGCATCAGTGTACATCCGGAAAGTAAAGGAGACACTTGAAGCCATTGGAAAAAAGAAAGAATGGGAAGCCTATCTCAGGGACACAAGGGAATTGCACAGACACAAAAGAAAGCTGCTTGAAATTCTGGACATGATGGGAGAAGACCGGATCATCAGTGGCTGAGAATAGAATGGAAAGGGTCTCAACAAGTAAGAAGTGATTGAAGGAAGGATAAGAACAAGTTTATATATATAAAATTTCATAAATAGAAATTGATTCACATTGACTCATATTTAATCAACTATGTTTCAAAAATACTGATCCGAATAGAACATTATAGAAAAATATTGAAAAAAGTACTTACGGACAAAAACGAAACAAAGGAGCTATGAAAATTATGCCAGCAAAAATCAACAAAGAAGAATGTACAGCCTGTGGAACCTGTGTGGAAGAGTGTCCTGTAGAAGCAATCATTGTTGATGAAGATATAGGTTGTGCAGTTGTAGACGAAGATGAATGTGTAGACTGTGGAGCATGTGAAGAAGCTTGCCCTACAGAAGCTATAAAGACTGAAAAAGACTGAAAAAGACTGAATAACCGAAAAGAGCCGAAATTGTATTTTTCAAGGGTCGTTTTGCAACGAAACCCGAAATCTTCAGAGTTTCAGATGAGGGAAAGAGAGGGGTGCTCAGGAGATACAATTCAGTGCTTGAAAATAGCTTCCCATTCCGATTCCCTTTTTTCTAAAAACCGTCTGTTTGCTCCGCTTGAAGAGGGAAGGATTTTTGTTTCGTATCCCATTTCCCTTAGAATAGGTTCGTATTTTCCTGATTTTTTGCCATTGAAACAGACCAGCCTTAGCTTTGGGGCCATTTTTTTCAATATTAAAAATTGATTTATTTCTTCGCTCTTGATCTTTGCGTCCTCGCTTCCCTCTCTATCTCCGGCTTTAAACACATCCCATAGTCCTATTCCATTAAGCTTCAGGGTTTCAAGCCTGCTTTCATAATCCATGTTCTGGAGATCTTCTCCGATTGCACGGCCGAGCAACCTCCAGAAGTCGTTGCCAGAGTGCCCGTAGTACTGATGCTTCCTGATAGACGCATCACTCGGAAGGGATCCGAGAATAAGGATTTCAGTATTTTTATCAACAACTGCTGGAAAACCCTGTTTTATCATGCTTAAGGAAGCTTGGACTTAAGGCTATTTCAAGTTTTAGAGACGAAGGGAATTCAAATTTGTGTAATCTGCTCAGACATGTCCATATAATAGCTGAAAAGTTCCTGTCCCCAGGAAAGGGCACTTATCTCAAAACTCACCATTTCGTGGTTGTAGTATCTCCCGTCTTTTGAGATCATAGATAAAGACATAAAGAGGTCGGTAACAATGCTTGAAGCCAGCTCAATTTTATTGTCACAAACAAAGAGGCGCGTATTTTCCATATTTACGAACTCTTCTACATCTTTCCTGTGGTCGGAAATTAGTTTCATGTATATTGGCCTTTCGAGAACAAGAGAGACTTTAATCCCTTTTTTCGCAAGGTCCAGATAGAGATGCGGATACCCAGGACGGAAAAATGAAGAGACTTCCATAACTGTCTCAGACCTGTAAAGAGGGTCCATAATTTCAGGTGGGTAATCAAAAATATGCGTCCTCTCAGGTACAAGCTCTTTACAGTTGCCTAGTTCTCCAATTCGATCGAGAAGATGAGAAGGGAGGATGCGCAAATCTTGCCTTGCCCAGTAATCATGGTTCTCATCGAAAACCTGAAAAGTTGAGAGAAGAGGCTCCATTTTGGGGACAATAAGCTTCCCTTTTACCGAGAGCTCGTAAACATCTTTTTTTTGCACGAGCAGCCCGTCTTTAAGCAGAATGCGGATCTGGGCCATTATAGGGCTGGAACTCACTTCAAGTTCAGTCTTAATTTCCTCAATTGTCTTTGGCCCGTCCTTAAGGAGCAAAAGCAAATTTTTCCTTTTATCCGAAAAAAAAATTGTATCTATTAACTGCAGTTCCACACTCATTCGATTCAGCCTCCGTAAAGGAATCTGAAGTTACATCTGGAATTGATAGGGTATCTGAACATGGATTAAAGATTTAATTTATATAAAGCCCACTTTGTCTCAGTGAAGGCTGAGCAGCATTGGTTTTAAAAGAGCTCCGTTCTTGGATGTGCAAACAAAGTTGTCAATGACTGTTTCACTATTGACCTGCCAGGCTCTTGATTTATAGAACTCAAAAAGCTCCGTAGCCCAGTTAATGGCCTGAGACTCGGAACAATACATATAGTCGTGATAGAATCTCCCATCACGATCGAAGAGAGAGACCATAATCCCACGATCTGATACAATAAGTTCAGCCAATTTGACTCCGTCGTTGCAGACAAATAATTCGGTATTCTGCACCGTGGGAAATTTCCTTATTTTCCTTTCGTAATTGTGCAGGATCTTTTCGAGCACAGACTCAGTGAAAATAAGGGTAACCTCTGATTCCATCCTTCCGAGATTTGAGTAAAGGGAAAGGAACTCAGGTCTATAGAAGGATGAAAATACCATAAGATAGCGGGAAGAGGAGAAATGATTCAAAAGTTCCATATTTGGTTCGAAAATCTGGCTAGGATCTGGTTTCACTAGACTGCAGTCTTTCAGGTCTCCGATCCTGTCAAGAAGATATTGAGGAATTCCACTCAGGTCGTTTTTGATCCAGTAATTATCTCGTTCGAGTAAAGTAAGGACATTGACAAGAGATTGAACTTTTTTAAATACCTGATCTCCCATATCTGTCAATTCGTAGCTGCCATTTTTTTGAATAACCAGGTTACTGTCTGCAAGCCTTTTGATCTGGGGCAAGATAGCCGTGGGAGAAACATCAAGAAGGATCTTAATTTCTTCCATTGTTCTGGGTTCCTCTCCCAAAAGTAAGAGGAGGTCTCGTCTTTTCTGTGAACGAAATACGATATCTATCAACTCAGGCTCCATTCAAACCACTTCTACCTCATTTTTCGGTAAATATAGATCTGCATTACGTGACACTTAACCGTCCTCAAAACGGCGAATAAAAATTCAAGTTCCAATTTGGCCCTGCAAGACCTGAATAGAAGGAAAAATTTGCGCCATGTCTGGAATAATTGATATCCACATTTATATAAAAGGATATGGATGAATAATTTAAGACGTAAGGGCTCAAAATAACATAAGTTTAATAGTTCAGAAGAGATATAGAACGCAGGTTAAAACGACATCATTAGCCAGAACTCAGAAGGATCATAGCTAAACTAATCAGAAAAACAAAATATTTAAGATTTCAAGAGTTTAGTATGAACATTGAAATTTTTGACAGGCTTTATCTGAATAACGACATTATTCAAAAAAAATTATGAAGCTTCAGAATACACAAATGTAAAAAATATTTTATTATTTGTGAATTTGACCTCAAAATTTTCGAGCTTATTTATCAGGAGAAATGGGAACAAAAAATTTAATTATCTAATGATAACGCAATCTGTTCAAAATTTCAAACCTCCATTGCTGTGTAAAAGCAAGGAAAAAATTCCAGTCGGTTATGGTATATGTGAGAATTCCCCCTAATTATGCTATATGCGTGTCAGGATTAAGACGCGCAGATAAATCAAAAAGGAAAAGTTCCGGCGATAAAGGAGAAATTCCTAAAGGTGTGTACCGCGAAAAATCCAGAGACCGAATCCAATAAAAAGGATACGCTGTGGTTTTTCAGGGTGTATACACCGAAAGAAAAAGCTTTATTGAGGTAAAGCCGGGACCTCACGATGCCGAATATTCCCGGGAATTGCAGACCCTGGACGGTGACGACCTTTTTGCTGAAGATTAAAAATGGAGGTTTAAAATATGTTGGACTTTACAGAGGCAAGTCTGAAAAAGGTATTAACCAGATACAATGTGGCACTGGAAAAGGCAATGACGCCTGAAGATGCCGCAGAAGAGCTCTATCCTAAGGATAAATTAATTTACCCGATTGCAAAAGCCATCTTCGAAGGAGAAGAAGACGACGTAATCGATGGTCTCCAGGCAGCAATGGATGCAGGGAAGAACCCAATTGCCCTTATCGACGATGCTCTCATGGTCGGTATGGGTGTTGTCACAAGACTCTACGACGAAGGTGTAATTTTCCTGCCAAACGTCATGATGTCTGCTGATGCAATGCTGAATGGTATCGAATTCTGTAAGGAAAACTCTGAAACTGCCCCTGTAAACAAGGGAACCATTGTCTGCCACGTTGCAGAAGGTGACGTTCACGATATTGGAAAGAACATCGTTACCGCTCTCCTCAGGGCAAATGGCTACAATGTAGTTGACCTCGGAAGGGACGTCCCTGTGGACGAAGTCATTGCAGCAGTTGTTGCAAACAAGCCTATCATGCTCACAGGCACTGCTCTTATGACAACCACCATGTATGCATTCAAGGAAGTTAATGATAAGCTCGTTGAAAAGGGAATAAAGATTCCATTCGCATGCGGTGGCGGAGCTGTGAACCAGGACTTCGTATCCCAGTATGCACTCGGTGTGTATGGTGAAGAAGCCGCTGATGCCCCCAAGATTGCTGATGCAATCGTTGCAGGCACCGGAGATATCACAGCATTAAGAGAAAAATTCCACAAGCACTGAGGTGAAAAAAATGGCAGCAAAAAGATACACTTCAATGGCATACGCAAGCGCAGACGAGATGACTTTCGGCGTATCCAAGTACCCAGTAAAGGCAGGCCTTGACCTCGAGATCGGTGCAGGCTACACAATCCCTGAAGTAAACTACGCCCCGAGACCTGAAGCCGGTGCATCCAAGGAAAAACTCGTAAAGGAATACGAGAGGATCACCACCGACATTATGGCAAGAATGGTCCAGGTCGGTTTCCCAGCAGTTATCCTCGAAACCGAGCACGTCCAGCAGATGTCAAACAACCCCTCCTGGGGAGCAGAAGTTGCACACGCCCAGAAAACCATCATGGAAGAATACCATGACGAATACGGCATAAAGTGCGCACTCCGCCACACCATTGGTGACATCCGTGAAGACCGCGACTTCCTCCAGCTCAGAGGCGACAAATACTCTGTCTTCCTCGAAGCCTTTGAAGAATGCGCCAAAGCCGGTGCTGACTTGCTTTCAGTAGAGAGCATGGGTGGCAAGGAAGTTTTCGACTATTCAGTTCTCAGGAACGACATCGGTGGTATGCTCTACGCAATCGGCTGCCTCGGCTCCATTGACATGGAAATGATCTGGACCGACATTGCAGCAATTGCAAAGAAGACCGGAACTGTTGCAGCTGGAGACACAGACTGTGCCCAGGCAAACACTGCAATGTTCATTGCAGGCGGCCTGCTCGACAAGAACCTCGCCCACACCCTCGCAATCCTCGCAAGGGCAATTTCCGCCCCAAGGTCCCTCGTTGCATACGAAGCCGGTGCTGTTGGCCCTGGTAAAGACTGTGGATATGAAAACGTCATCATCAAAGCCATCACAGGCATGCCGATGACCCAGGAAGGTAAGACTTCAACCTGCGCCCACTCTGACGTAATGGGTAACCTCATTATGCAGTGCTGTGACTGCTGGTCCAACGAGTCTGTTGAGTACCACGGTGAATTCGGCGGCACAACTGTTCAGTGCTGGTCCGAAACCCTTGCATACGACTGCGCCCTCATGAACACCGCTCTTGAAACCAAGAACGACAAGATTCTCAGGGACCTTCTAATGCTCTCCGACAGGTACAGAGACCCTCAGTCCTACGTGCTTGCATACGACAACGCATACAAGGTCGGCCAGGCAATTGTTAAGGACGGAGACAACATCTACCTCAGGGCAAAGAATGCTGCAGTAGAATGCTGTAACATCGTAAGCGAAGGTGCAGCTGGAAAGCTCTCACTCTCCAGATTTGAAACCAAAGCCCTCGCAGACGCAAAGGCATCCCTCGATGCTCTTCCAGACGACATGGACAAGTTCATGGACGACTGCGTCACAAAATACAAGAGTGAAGTTAAAGTATTCCTTCCGGAGAACTACGGCCTCTAAGCCGAACTCTCCTTTTTTCTTTTTTGTTTACTCCGTTTTTCTTAAATCATGTTTCTTTAGTCGTGTTTCTTTAGTCGTGTTTCTTTAGTCGTGTTTCTTTAGTCGTGTTTCTTTAGTCGTTTTTCTTAGTCATTTTTTTGTGTTTTTTCTGATTGTTGCCAATCCTCTCAAATAGATTTGTCACTAAAATAGATTTTTTTATCAAAAAATATATATTTTGTAGAAAAGGAAGATGAAAAACATAGACGATCCGATAATAAAATAGAGATCGAAATATTGTGTTTTCCGTAAAAAGTATTTCTCATAAAGGTTTCCTATGAAAACATGGAAATACGCAGTACCCTTCAATAGAAAACATCCACTCATACCGTAAATACTCTGTTAATCGGGATAGAGAAAATAGAAATTCATAGTACAAAAGTATAGATTAAAAACACGATAACAATACATAAAAAAGATAGTAAATAGAAAAAGAAAAAACATATATACAATAAATGAGTATAAACGGCTGGTAGTAGCATGGGACCAGAAACACGAGAACAGACCAAAAAATGAGCCATTAGTTGGAACATAAATATACGAACAGACCGGTAAAAAGTGCCATCAGTTAAGAATCATCCAACTATCCCATGTTACTTCTCTTTAATAATTTAGCCCTGAGTCCACTGCTTTTTATTCATTAAGTTCCACATAATGTTCAACTTGAAACTCCTTATTTTTTTACAACGTTTGCTTGACTATGTTGTACATTAATTTTGTCATATTCATGGAATAATTACATAATTGTAGGAGTAAACGGTTGCCGATAAATACATTCTCTTGCTTTTTTCTGTCCTTTTTGACCTGAAGAATTAGAGAATAATCGATAAGAAGATTTTCCGGATTAGAGCCATAATTACAAAAAACAGGATGCAAAAAATAAAGCTTTTATTCAACCCAGATATTATTTTTAAAGTTTAATATGGATTATTTTCTTCAAAAGTGAATTTTAGAGAAGTAACTTAAAATAAGCATTCTGAACCCTCATTTCACACCCTTATTTTGAAGGACCCTAAAATTATCTATACTTTCAGGGTAATGCTTTCGCTGCATGTCCTTATTTTTCCATTACATATTTTATACTTATGATGCTTTAGAGAGCAAATCTTTATTTTTATTAAGAGAAAGAGAAGATAGTACATAAAGACCTGAGAACAGCAATAGACTTTAGTATTTGAGATCGAAAAAGCCCGGAATATGGAATAAAATAACTGAAAATTAAGGGGAAAAAAGAGAAATAAATGCATCCTTAAAAGGGAAGGCTAAAAATGAAAATTTTAATTTTGATATGCGGAGAAGGTCTAGGACACACAAGCCGATGCCTTGCACTGGGAAAAGAGTTTTTGACTGCCGGGCACGAAGTTCACTTTGGAGCTTATGGTTACTCAAAAGAGATGGTCGAAAAAACGGGATATGAGGCGAACGAGATCCCCTCGGAAATAAAGCTCGTTGGAAAGGCTGGAACTCTGGATTTTACCGGGTCAATTGAGGCGACTCTTAAAAATGCCGACATTCTAGGCGGCCCGAAGCTCCTGAAACTTATCCAAGATAGAGATCCTGATGTCGTGATCTCAGACAGCTATTATCTGGGGGCCCTTTCTGCTTTTACTCTTAGAATTCCTGTATACCTTATTATAAACCAGTCAAATATGGAAGATTTTTTTAAAAACAGAGGAGTGCCTCTCAGGATTCTCGGGAAGATAACAAAAGGATTTTACAACCAGATTTTTGAAAAAGTAGACAAAATAATTATTCCTGACTACCCACTTCCCTATACGGTTTGCAAGAAAAACCTGAGTTTTACCCCGAAAATCGAGGAAAAGCTGTTTTACAGTGGTCCCCTTGTAAAAGAGAAATATGAAGAAGTAGAAGAAATTCCTCTCCAGAAACCACATATTGTTTCCCTTGTAGGAGGCTTCGGATACAGGGAGCCGATTTTCAGAAAAGTGCTCGATACCGCAAAGCTCGATACTTCCATTTATTATACCCTCATTTCAGGCCCTTCCTTTGATCCTTCAAAAATAACGGACCTGCCAGAAAATGTGCAGCTTCTTAAGTTTATAAAAGACACCTATCCCTACCTCAAAAGTTCAGATGCAGTGATAGTGCCGGGAGGGCACAGTACCATAATGGAAGCCCTGAGCTTTGGGATTCCTATCCTTTCTTTCCCTGACAAAGGACACAGCGAGCAGGAGAACAATGCTGCAGTTATCGAGGAGGAAGGTTATGGAAGGATGCTCAGTTATTCTACCCCTCCTCCGGTCATTCTGGAATGTATCCGAGAGGTTCTGGAAGAGAAAAAATACAGGAATAAAACTGAGAGGCTGCGTAAGCTTGCCAGAGAGTTGGATGGGCCTAATGCTGTCAGAAAAATACTTGAAAAAGAACTTAGTGAAAAAGCTTCCTGAAAAAGCTCTTCATTGCTCCTGCAGGTTATTAGGACTAAGTATGGAAGATGACGAGGAAAACTTAGAAGTTCACTGAGATATGAGGCTCTTCAGATATTCAAGAAGAGCAGCATGGTCTTCGAGCACAAGATCCGCATGTCGTACCTTCTCTGGCTCAAGCATGCTTGCAACGGCAACACAATAAAGTCCGGCTCTTTTGGCGGCAGTTATACCCAGAGGTGCATTCTCAACTACGATGCATTCGTTCTTAGTCAGGTCAAGTTTCTCAAGCGCTTTGAGGTAAGGATCAGGGTCAGGTTTTCCACGTTCCAGGTCGCTCCCTGTAATGAAAAACTCAAAGCAGCCGGAAAAAAACTTATCGACAATTGTTTCGACCGTATTGCGATTTGACCCGGAAACCATTGCAAGCTTGAAATGCTGCTTTAATTCCTTGAGACAGTTTGGAATGCCTTCATAAGGCTTTATCTGATCAAAATCAAGAACTTCGCGTTTCCTTTCAGGCAATTGCTCGAAGTTCCAGGGCTCAGGCTTTTTTCCAGCCCTTTCAAAAATCGCTTTAATTAGTCTATTATCATTTGAGCCTTCAAGCTCGTAAATCTCTTCCCTGGTGATGGTAATACCAACTTCCTCGAAGGCTTTAGCCCAGGCATCTGCCTGAAAATACATGGAGTCTACAAGAACCCCATCAGAATCGAAAATGATCGCTTTTAACATCTATTTAATAGATTGTTATAATCTATAATAAATATTATGAAAATCGAAGTTTGTTAAAATCTCTGTATAGGAAAACTTCAGTTATGAGCGAAATTCCTGATATTTCTTATTTTATCTATGGTACTTATCATACAGATAAGCTCCCAGCCAGTACCCAAGAAAGGCGAAGATGAGAGTGCCTGGGGTGTAAATCGAGAATTTGGATCCTCGAACGCCGAATAACAGATGGAAAAGCAGAAGGTAAGAGATCAAAAAAATCAAAAACTCACTTATCTCAACCTGTCTTTTCGTGAGGTTCAGATTAATCTGGGTCTCCTTTCCAACCCATAAAATTTAGAAAATTCAGAATACTCAGCGTATGCCTGCAAGCTTTCACTTTTCTGTCTTTCCTACTTCACTCTCCTTACCCTGTTCACCTTCTTTCTTGAAATCAAGAGAAACAGAGTTGATGCAGTAACGTTTTCCAGTTTGTGCGGGCCCATCTTCAAAGACATGCCCCAGGTGGCTTCCACAACGAGAACAGACTATCTCGGTCCTGTGCATGAAATAGCTCTTGTCCTCCTGAAGCCGGACCTTATCACTGGAAATTACGTCATAGAAACTTGGCCAGCCAGTCCCGGACTCAAATTTGGTATCGGAAGAAAAAAGCTCCTGCCCGCAGGCAGCACATGTATAGATCCCTTTTTCCTTGTTATAATACAGATTGCCGGAAAAAGGTCTTTCTGTGCCTTTCTGCCTCAGGACATTATATTGCTCAGGAGTGAGGACTTTCTTCCATTCTTCGTCGGATTTTTCAATTTTATTTTGTGCCAATCGCAATCCCCCTTTATGCATATGAATTAGTCATTCCGGAAATATTATTGTTTCTTAGACGGCTAACCACTTATTTCCTCGAAAATGGTAGTGATAGGAGTACTGATGCCTACATAATTATAAAAGGGGAATATATAATATCATGCATAGATAATATTCCACGAATAAAACTGGTTATTTAAGGGGGGCCATGGAGGAAGACCCGAAAGGAAAAGACCATAGCATAATAATGGCCGCTCTTATTTTAACAATTCTTACAGCGGTATTTACAGTTGTTATTTATAGACAAATAACGTTTGGGAAGTTAACCTACGATTCTATCTTAATAGTATTAGGAATGTTTCTTTTTGCCACTTCCCTTGAACAGAAGAGAGTATAGGAGAATGGATCGCTTTTTCGGGATGGACTTTTAACATGCTCGGTCTTATTCTTATTTATCAGTACGAAACAGGAAATTGGGAAGACTTGATCTACATGTGACCTCTGATATTTCCCTCAGGACTAGGGCTGGGACAGCTAGTATATGGAGCAGTCAAAGGCAGAAAAGACCCCTTTGAAAGAGGTAAGAATCTTGTCCTGATGGGCATAGGAACGTTTATTCTTTGCCTTACATTATTCAAGCTCTTTTTTAATAAATCGTGATAAAACAGGAAGAGAGATAGTTGGACAGAAAAAAATGGCCAATAAAGGCCAGATTGCGCTTTTTCTCCGGAAATCTTTTCTTAAAAGTTTATTCGTGCCTCAATGAGTCTACAGGCTTCATTTTTGCAGCTTTCCTTGCCGGATAAACTCCAGATATGAAACCCACCACGACAGCGACGAAGAATCCGACTGCTATCAAGCCTAAAGGGAATACAACAGGAAGTTTAAGGAGGGTTTCAACACTGTATGCTCCTGCAATTCCTACTGTGCTTCCAAGAACGCCCCCGAAGACACCCAGCAGGATTGATTCTATCATGAAAAGGAACAGAATATCAAAACCTGTAAAACCCAGGGACTTGAGCACCCCAATCTCCCTTGTCCTTTCGGTCACACTTACGAGCATAATATTCATTATCCCTATTGAACCAACCAGGAGAGAGATCAGGGCAACTGTTGTCAGGAAAGAACTGAGAGCTGCTGCCATCATGCCAGTTTGCTTCAAAATCTGAGCCTGATTGATGAGCATGTAAGGCCTTGAATCTTTATCTTCAAAGTCTCTTTCGGAAATCCCGAAGTTTCGGGCGAGGCGTTTGTCCACTTCATCCGAGGTCTCTTGAATTTTTGTTGAGTCCTCAGCCATTGCAAAAACCCCGCCATAGTCTTTTTCACCAAGGACTTCATTCATGACATCTATAGGGATCAGGACAGCCACGTTATCGTCATAAGCCTGGACGACGGTATTTTCCGGATTTTTGATAATTGCTTTAACTTTAAAGGTCTTTGTGACCTTCTCGTTTTCCCCAACCTTGAAAGTTATATTTATGGAGTTTCGGACCGAAATGTTCCGGTCGAATTTCTCGTTTGCAACCTTATACCCGATAACTGCTACATACCCATCATTGTCATTAATGAAGGTCCCCTTCTGGAGCTTGGAATTTGCCACTTTATCGTAATCTCCCCCGACCCCACTTACCATAATATTCTTGGTCTGAGACATGTACGTAACTTCCGCAGTCTGCGCTTTCAAAGGCGAAACCCCGGACACCCCTGGTGTATTTTCAACGATTTTCATTTCGTTGTCGTAAAAAAGCTTTTGCTGCATCCCTTGAATATAAATGAAATTCGACCCTAGATTGTTTACCTCATTCGTAAAGTGCTGGTTGAAACTTGCCCCGAGGGACACGTTTGCAATCACGGCCGCAACTCCGATAACGATTCCAAGCACTGTAAGGGTCGAACGAAGTTTTGCACTTCTAATGCTTCCGAGTGCTATTTTTACTGCACTTAAAAAGGGGATCATTATTGGGGGCTCCGTTTTGCATTTTTTATTGGGGAAGGGCTCAATTAAGAATTTAACACTAGAAATGATTTTCCTTAAACTTTCTTTAATAGATCAGATCAAACATATAAATTATACTGGAAAATCCTGCTGAACAAAAAAATTTAGAACCTGAAAGAGAGAATGAAAAATGAAAAGCATTCTTTGAGATGCTCAAAGTGCAAACGTATATGAAGTTGGGCAGGTTCCCACAATGAAAGGTCTGCAGAAAACACAAAAAGATGTGTAATATTATACATATCTTTTTTTGGGAGACGTTATTAATCTAACCGATAATAAATAAGTTCAAGAGACGTAATCAAACTCAATGACTCTTAAAATCCGCCCCGAAACTACTGCTGACTATCCGGCAATAACCGCAGTAAACTACATTGCCTTCGGGCAGCCAGGTGAAGGAAAACTTGTTGAAAACCTCAGAAAAAGCTCGAAATTTGTCCCGGAACTTTCGATTGTGGCTGAAGCTGATGGAAAAATCGTTGGACATATCTTCTTTTCCCAATAATTATCAAATCGGCGGCAGGAAAAGAAAAGGAAACTATTTCTCTTGCCCCGATGCCTGTCAGGCCCGAATTCCAAAGCAGGGCATTGGAAGCGAACTTATAAGAGAGGGACTTAAAACTTGCAGCAATTCCGATATGATTCTGTGATAGTCCTGGGACATCCTGAGTATTATCCGAAGTTCGGGTTCAAAGAGGCTGATACCTGGGGTATAAAAGATCCTTTCGGCGCTCCGGCTGAAGCATTCATGGCACTGGAGTTAAAGGAGGGAGCTCTTGAAGGTGCCAGTGGAATGGTGGAGTATCCTGAAGAGTTCAACGAGCTATGAAAAGCAGAACTACACCTATCATTAGATTAAGCTGTACTGTTTAAATCTGCTTAAGTATATAGGAGTTATGTATTGTAAAATGTGTAGAATAATATACTTGAACTTACGAAACGTTGCCGTTTCAGCGTGATCACGAAATTCAGATATAATTTTACTATTGCTTTTCCCTCGATTTTTAAGTATCAATCCAAAAGATCGTTTCAACTTTTGATCTATTCAATGTCTCATTAAATTCAGAACATATTATCAACTTTCTCAAATTTTGATCTATAGCTAGTCAACTTAGCAAAGAATTTAGGCAAGAACATCGAATGCACATCTGACAAAAATAATACATATTTCAATGAGAATTGTTAATTCAAGAATTTATTACAATTATTACATAGTCTGGAGCTACCTTTAAATTATGAGCTTATCCTGAAACTCAAAATTTGTTTCATTGAGCCTACTATTTTGAATAATCGATCGAGATTTTAATGTTAGGAGTTGTCCTGAGAATTCTTAATGATTAGAATGAGAGTGGTTTTGGTAAGCTTAATAACAATTTTCGGACCTTTAAAAGTCTAATGCAACTGTTTATTACTAGTAGAGTTAAGAGAATACATTTTAAAAAATATTTGATCAGTAGGGGAAGTGAACAATTTGATATATGTTTAAGAGAAAATCTTTTATAAAAGAAGGTTCTATTTGTATTTGATGTACTGTTACAACTTTTTAATTGAGAGATGGGGGTAATTTCTTTGTGTTTTATGATAAACATTCCAACTTTTAACCTTAGTATGATATCTCAGGTTAATTACTGCAATGTATATCAAATGGAAATGCATTGATTAATGTCCATTTTTCAAAAAAGTGAAGAGTACATAAAATCGCAGGACAGACTTCTTAAGTTTGAACTGTTTGTTGAAGAAAACGCATAAAACTCACTCAATCGTATGAAAATATATCTCCCTTTTAAATCGGGGGGTTTAAGTGGAAGAGTATATTTTCGTTGCCAGTGAGATTTGGATTTAATATCCAATATCTTTGGAAATTGAATTTAATATTCAGTACCTTTGGAAATTGAATTTAATATTCAGTATCTTTGGAAATTGAATTTAATATTCAGTATCTTTGGAAATTGAATTTAATATTCAGTATCTTTGGAAAATGTAAGATTGAGTGGATACTATGGAGGAATAATAATGCAGAAAAAAACTATGTTTAAGACTCTAAGTGTCTTTACGTTAGCCCTCTTCGTCATGTCAATGACAGGGGCAGCAGCAACATGTACACTGTGTAAAGCAAACACTGATACATTCAATTTCAACCCGTCTCTGAAATCTGGTAATGTACTGAAGAATGACAAAGGAAGCGGACTCAAAATTGCCAGTATTTCAAAGTGCTCAAATGGCGGCAAAGTAACTATGAAGAGTAACGGCTCTTTCTCCTACAAGCCAGTCTCATGTTCCAAGACTAATATAAAAGAAAGCTTTACATACAAAGTAAAAAACAATTGCGGAAAGTACAGTACTGCAAAGGTTACGATAATTTACAGATGCAGATAAATACTGTAACCATGAACTAAATATAAAAACTTAAAATTATTAAAAATAAATCAAAAAATCGCTCAATCATTGAAAATCTCTCTCTGTTAAATCGGGGGGTTTAATCCGGAGAAGTATTTTCACTGCCAATGAGAATCGTATCTAAGCTCAATATCGTTGTGAGATCCAATTTCTTTAGAATTTATGGTTGAGTGGATACTATGGAGGAATGAATAATGCAGAAAAAAACTATGTTTAAGACTCTAAGCGTCTTTACGTTAGCCCTCTTCGTCATGTCAATGACAGGGGCAGCAGCAACATGTACACTATGTAAAGCAAACACTGATACATTCAATTTCCACCCGTCTCTGAAATCTGGTAATGTACTGAAGAACGACAAGGGAAGTGGACTCAAAGTTGTCAGTGTTTCAAAGTGCTCAAATGGCGGCAAAGTAACTATGAAGAGTAACGGCTCTTTCTCCTACAAGCCAGCCTCATGTTCCAAGAATAATATAAAAGAAAGCTTTACATACAAAGTAAAAAACAATTGCGGAAAATACACCACTGCAAAGGTTATAATTAATTACAGGTGCAAGTAAATATTTTAATCATGAACTAAATACGAAAACTAAAAATTATAAAAACAAATCAAAATCACTCAATCATTGAAAATATCTCTCTGTTAAATCGGGAGTTTAATCCGGAGAAGTATATTTTCACTACCAATGAGAATCGGATCTAAGATCTAATCGTTGTGAGGTCCAATTTCTTTAGAAATTTATGGTTGAGTGGATACTATGGAGGAATGAATAATGCAGAAAAAAACTATGTTTAAGACTCTAAGCGTCTTTATGTTAGCCCTCTTCGTCATGTCAATGACAGGAGCAGCAGCCTGCAGTGGTAGTTCATGCAGCGCATCTAAAACATGCAGTGGTAGTTCATGCAGTGTATCCAAACCAGTTGCAAAAGCCGATACTTTCAATTTCAGTCCTTATAAGAGCAGTGGTAATGTGCTGTCTAATGACAAAGGGACCGGCCTTAAAGTTGTGAGTATTTCGAAGACCACAAAGGGCGGAAAAGTGTCTATGAAGAGTAACGGTTCTTTCAGCTACAAGCCAGCTTCCTCTTATAAAACTGGTACTATACGCGACAGTTTTACATACAAAGTAGCAGACAAATCTGGAAGATACACCACGGCAAAGGTTACAATAACTTATAAATTTAGATAAATGTTATAACCATGCAATTAAAGGGAAAGGAAGTGTTAATCTTCCGTGGGGTCTATTCCCCAATTCCCTTAATCCTTTTAACTCCACAAATTACGGAACCAGGTCAATCCAATCAATGGATCCAGGTTTATATTCTGACAATTCTTCTTCATTTCCGTTCAAAATATTGTCTATGATTGTTTCAATATCTTGTCCTACTTCATCAATACTCTTTCCTGTTGTATTTATTTCAAAAACTTTTTTGCACCATTCAAAAGCTTCAACAAGGATCACATCGAGAGCTTCGGCCTCAATATTCTCTTTTATTTTCTCTTCCGAATAGCCGCGTGTTTTCAGCCTCGTCTCCAACTCCGGCGGATATGTCCTGAGTACAATAACAACGTCTGAGATATGATGGGCAAGGTGACTTTCAAGAATTATTACCTCGTTTTCCCTTCCATCAGTAATTTCCGCGAGACGTTTCCGGACAAGCTCCATATCTGCGATGACTGCATCCCTCTTTTCATCGACCTCAGTGTAGAGGTGTTCATCTTTAATCAGTTCATTAAGATAGATTACTTTCCATCCCCGTCTTTTTTCCAGGAGTCTGCTTACAGAGGTTTTTCCAGTACAAGGGGTGCCTGTAAGTCCTATGAGCATGAGAGGGAAATAGGATTTATCGCAGTTATACTTAATGCCAGCTCGCCAGGATCGCTTGCTGCTGATAGCCCTGAAGAACTTGAATCTAATTAATTCCCTTATTCATTCTCGCCTCTTCAGTACAGTTACAATTCCCAGGAAGCCGTCGACTGTCAGATAATCTCCGTTTTTTATGAGTTGTGTCGCATCCGGAACTCCTGTAATGCAGGGAATTCCGTACTCTCTTGCAATGATTGCCCCATGGATCAGCATCCCTCCCCTCCGTTCAATAATTGCCGAGCAGAGGGGAACGACAAAAGTCATGTTAGGGTCTACGGCATCACAGACAAGAACTTCACCTGCTTTTACTTTAAAGAGGTCACCTTCTTTTAAGATTACCCTGGCATATCCCTCGGATACTCCTCTCCCCGAGGGGTTGCCCAAAAGCTGCCTGGGTTTGACTTTTTCCCGAAAAATTTCCTGTTTTTCAGGAAGTTTTTTCCATTCCGGATTATAGGCAGGATCACGGAGAGTTTTTATCAATTCTACTCTGGATTCTGGGGCATAAAATGTCTCAATTTCCATAAGTCCGGCTTTTCCCCTATCCCTTTCCATTAGACGTCTCATACCTTCAAGAAACGCTCTTTTGAGCTCTGCTTCGATTTTCCCAAGGTAGATATTGTCATCGTCCCTGAGGCGGTAGCTTGCCCGGCCAAGATCAAGCAGTTCTGCTGCAAACTGCTTATTTTTTTCACTGAAATGGGAGAAGAATTTCTCTTTCAGGTGCACTATTCGACTGACGTCTCTCTTTACTGAAGGCCTGGGACGGGAAGACATTTCAATGAGCAACCTGTAAAGACCTCTTTTCGCTTCCGGGCTCCCGGAATAGCTCCCTCCGTATCTGGATATGAGGAAATCCAGTTCTTTTTTAAGCTCATTTTCAGTTTCTCTCTCCGATTCAACTTCAGTTTTAATTACAGGTTCAGTTTCAGGTTCGATTTTAGTTTTAAATTCACTTTCTTTTTCCGGAATATTTTCAGCTTCCTCATCCAGTTCCTTGAGAGCCTTCAGAAGCCTGGGGTTTTTCCGGAGTTCATCAGCCATTTCCTCGAGTTTCCGGTTCCGCTCAAGGCTGAGCATTTCGGTTCCGGAAAGGAGGTCTGCAAATTCAAAGGGATCCTCCGGATTTACGGTTTCGTTGTAGACTTTCCCGAAAAGTCGGGCACCGTGGGCAAAAGGTATGAACTCGTCCCAGTAAATACTGTACCACTTCTGGTAGATTTCAGCCCTTTTTTCAATTTCTTCCGCAAGGGCAGGGTCGGAAAGTCCTGGAAGTTTTTCTTTTCCCAGTTCCCGGGCTTCTGCATTCAATTCCGGGATGTATTTATCTTCTATGGCTTTCCGGAGTTCTTTGAGGTTTTCGAAACTGAGTTTGAGGTTCAGGTACCAGCGCCTTTGCTCATCCCTGTCCTCCCCCACCAGAGTGGTTATCGGTCTTGCCTGAAGGAGATAGAGGGTTGTTCCCCTGAACGTCCATTCCACATCCTGTGGCGTTCCAAGCAGGCTTTCGATTTTCCTGGCCAGCTCGAAAACTTCCAGGACTTCCTCAGAGGTAAGAGGCGGCCTTTTTTGAAGATATTCAGGTATGCTTTTGAGTTCTGTACCTCCTTCTGAAGCAAAAACCGCCTTTTCCCTTTCAGCCGGGATATGATTTTTGATGTCGCCTGTCTGCCGGGAAAGGGTCCAGCGATCAGGTTCCACCGTACCATCAACGAGCCCGCTGTTAAGCCCGTGAACGGCTTCAATAATGGATTCGGATCCATTATCCGGATTTTTTCCGAAGGCAACTCCGGAAACTTTCCCCTCGACTATTTCCTGGACAAGTACTGCCATTGAGCTGGAGGAAACGTCCAGCCCCATTTCTTTTCGGTATAAGAGAGCCGTATCTGACCAGAGGGAAGCCCAGACAAGGCGGAGATGATGGAGGATATCCCGGACTCCACGAATGTTTACATATGAAGCGTGCACGCCTGCAAAAGAGGTCTTTGCAGTATCTTCTCCAGGGGCAGAAGATCTTACAGCTACTGCTTTTTTGCCGAAATACCTGGAAATCTCTTCTTCAAGTTCCCTTTCCATTTCCCAGGGGACCGGAGTTAGGGTAAAAAAGTGCTTGATTTTTTCAGAGAGATCCCACATTTCTTCCCAGCGCATCTCCTCAAAGGGCTTGCGGCTAAGTTCAAGGAGGATTCTACCCCGAAGTCCGGTACTGTCTAGATACATGTCGTAAGCTGCAGTGCAAATACAAACTCCTGCGGGAACAGCCAGACCATTTCTGTGCATGGTGCCAAGGACAGACGCTTTTCCTCCGCACATTTTTCCGGCATTCTCCCGGATTTCTTCGATGGGTATAAGCCACTTTCCCGTAATCCACCCCCTTTTAATAAAAATGTCAGACTGGAATTAAAAATTTCAGACTGTGGAAAAGTCAGACCGAAACTTCAACAACATGCTGGAAACGGGTCACTACAATGTATTTATCTACCAGAATTTTCAGAAGAACCGTTGTAGGAGAATGCAGAAAGTCCAGAAGGTACGGATGCTTCATCAAGTATATTTTCTCCATTATTCTGCGCTCGAAATCCTCAAGAGGCTCTGCCCTGCCGAGAGCTGTTACGGCCATTGCATCCCGAAAGTCTTCTATTTTGTTTTTCCTGTTGTCAATCAACAGGGAGACTGAAGGGTTTGCCTGCAGGTTTGAGTACTTTCTGGTGGCTTTCGTAGTTGAAAAAAGAATATACGTAAGCTGCTCGTTCGAGGCAAAAGCTACGAGGTTAACATAAGGAGCAATTCCATTTTGGGTGGCCAGGACAGCAAGGGGCTGGGACTCAAAGAATTGTCTTAGCTGTTCAAGCAATTTATCTTTCTCAATCCCTATGCTTTCTACGGGATACTCATCTGCTTTTTCTTCAATTTTGTGAGGAATAACGGATGCAACTTCATCTCTCATACTCACAGCTCCGAGAATTTACTATTTCCTGCTCTTTCCTTCCAAGACACTATAGTCAGCTTTACATAGCCAATTTATTCCTTCAAAGTTCCGACAACAGGATAATCTTTAAAGATTTCAGGCCCATGTGGTGCATCATCCATGGCTTCAGTAAGATCCTTTCCGGAATCATGAAGTCCCTGGTGGGTGCCCCCTTCCCATAGAGAACTATCAGAGACATCATAAATCTGGCCTTGATAGGCAATATAAATCTTTCCGCTTTTACCGTTGTAGTCTGCAAGTTCTTCAAGTGTATACTCTTTCATTTTCCATCCCTCATTCTAATTTTTAATATATTTTACCTTATGATGACTGCCTTCAGTCTCAGCTGGAATCATACATTCAATAGTTTCAACATCTCATTGATTTCAGTGGTCGGAAGCTGGCATTCATAGTTTTGACACACGTACGCGGTAGCTTTTCCCTCTATTGGCACCTGCATTTTCGTATATGTTGCCAGATTTGTAATTTCAGGATCTTTTCCTTCGGGTCTGAAAACCAGCACCTTATTAGGAATGAAATAGGTCCAGAGTTCTTCAAGCATGTGTTCTGTATCCGGAGCACCATGCTTCCCGGCAATTACCACTTCATATGCTGGACCTAGCCCGAAGTCAAGGGCTGACAGGAATTGGGTATACCCTGATGGTATTTTTTGGATCAATTTTGAAAACGCTCTTTCCAGCCCCTCAGCTGTATCTTCGAGTTCAGGATTTGCAGTGATTCTGGAAAGGCGAAGAAGATTCAGCATTTCTATGGAATTCCCGGATGGTATAGCTGCGTCCGTAAATTCTTTTTTTCTGAAGATAAGTGACTCGCTGTCATCGGCAGTAAAGAAAAGTCCCCCGTGCACAGGGTCCCAGAAATGCTCAAGAAGTTCCCTGTTAAGACAAAGGGCTGCTTTAAGATAGCGTAATTCAAATCCCGCCTCATAAAGTTCAAGAAGGCCGTGAATTAGGAAAGCATAATCATCGGTAGTTCCAGAAATACCTGCTACTCCGTCTCTATAGCGGTGGAGCAACCGTTTCCCAGGACTGTAAAGGGTTTTGAGAATAAAATCAGCGGCTTTTTCGGCAGCCTTCAAATATTTTTCCTCGCCAAAAGTTTGAAACCCTTTTGCAAGAGCTGCAATCATTAGCCCATTCCAGTCGGTAAGAACCTTGTCGTCTCTTGCAGGCCTATTACGTTTATTTCGGGCTTCAAGGAGCTTCTCTTTTGCTAATTTTACTCGGCTCGCGATTTCTTCAGTGGGAACTTTAAGCTCGGCAGCAAGGGCTCCCAAGGACTGTGTAATATAAAGGAGGTTAGTTCCAGTCTGTTTACCTCTGATTTCTTCTTGAAAGTTACCTCCCTCCTTCAAATTGAACACTTTTCTGATCAGTTCGGTTTCCTCAGGGCCAAGAACACTCCTGACCTCTTCTAAGGTCCATAGGTAATAAGTTCCTTCCTCTCCATCTACATCTGCATCTTCCCCACAGTAAAAACCACCTTCATGAGAAGTCAGGTCTCTTAGCACATAATCAAGAATTCCCTCTGCCGTTTCTTTGTACAGCTCTTTCCCGGTAACCTGATAAGCTTCTGTATATGCAGCCGCAATAAGAGCCTGGTCGTATAACATTTTTTCAAAATGAGGGACAATCCACATACTGTCTGTCGAATAACGGTGGAAACCAGAGCCCAGGTGGTCATGGATTCCCCCTCTATACATATTCTCCAGGGTATATTCTACCATATGGAGGGCTTCAGGGTTTCCACTGCGTTTCCAGTAACGGAGCAAAAAGAAAACTTTGTGTGGAGTAGGAAATTTAGGTGCTCTCTCAAAGCCCCCGTATTCACTGTCAAACGAGTTCAGTAGCTCGTCGTAAGCTTCCTCCAAGATTGATTCCCCTATTCCCTCTCCTGCAGACTCTGAGACCATATTCTGGATAGTTAACGTGATTTTTTCAGCCGAATCAAGTACTTCTTCATGCTGCTTGTTCCAGATCTCCTCTATTCGGGGTACGAGTTCGAGCATCCCTGTCTGGCTGAAACGAGATTTCTTTGGGATATAGGTTCCTGCAAAAAAAGGTTTTTTATTCGGAGTCACTATAATGTTAAGTGGCCAGCCGCCTCTTCCAAGGATAATCTGGCATACTGTCATGTAAATGTTGTCAATATCCGGTCGCTCCTCTCGATCTACTTTTATGCAAACGAAAATCCTGTTCATAAGTCCTGCTACTTCTTCGTCCTCAAAAGATTCATGTGCCATCACATGACACCAGTGGCAGGTGGAGTAACCAATTGAGAGAAAAATAGGTTTATTTTCTTTTCTGGCTTTTTCAAAAGCCTCTTCTCCCCAGGGATACCAGTCTACAGGATTATAGGCATGCTGCAGGAGATATGGACTCTTTTCGTTGATCAGGCGGTTAGGTTTTCTCTGTTCTTTTCCCAATAAAATCCCTCGCTTTCTTTCAGGCTTCTATTTCTCGCCAGGCAAGCATCCCACCTGTTAGGATTTTAACATTCTCAAAACCTTCCCTGGCCAGGACCTTAGCAGCTGTCGTTGCTCTGACTCCTGAACGACATACGGTTACGATTTCTCTATCTCTCATAGTCTCAAGCTCTGATATCCTGTCCTTAAGGCTTCCAACAGGAATGTTTATCGAGTTTTCGAGACGCCCGAGTTTTCCCGAAAGCTCCTTTTCGTCCCTCACATCCAGAATAAGGAGTGAGTTTTCAGCTTCCAGAATTTCCTTTAATTTAGATGCTGAGATAACTTCCATACTCGTACCTGCTTCTTTTTGAAAAGCGTTTTCTAGTGACTCTGCCTTTTGAAAGTCGTCAGTCTCTCCCGAACCTTGCGGATTTAAAGTGAGGTTATTTCTAGTTTTTATTCATATCAAGAACTTACAATCCTTGAGAGCGTTCAGGGCAGATACCTCCGAGATACTCCCAGAATAGCCATCTAAATTTGCAGTATGCATAATTTTTAGCTTTCGCTTTTTGAGTAGTATTAAATAATTCTGAAAATGGTCATGCACCAAACCCATAGGTATGATGCCTTCCGATTCCCCTGACCTTTGTATGCAGGCCGTATAAGTATGCGGATCTAACTTTTTTATAGTATCCATTCCAACTCCCCTCAACTAAACCGTTGGTAAACCGTTGGTAAACCGTTGGTGCCGCCACATTCAATTCTAAGCGAATGACCAATTTTTTAGAGGATTCTTTATCCTTTTGGATAATAAATGTAATCATCTCTTAAGGTGTATGGTGAACCCTGTAAACTGAAAAATTAAGTGCAGCCAAATTTCCCCAAATTAAATAGTCATCCCTTAAATATCAATATATCGGTTCTAGGTTGTTGTTTTTACGATCTATTTAAGAAGTTAGAGACGCAACTTTATAAATAAAATAAGCAGAAATTCTATACTTAGTCAATATATTATTTAACACGAAAGTATTGTGTTGCACTCGTTACTAACATATTTTCACTTTATTTTTTAACCATAATGTACACAACTTAGTTAATTATTCTAATGTGTTTATCTGCCAAGAATTATTTCGGTTTCAAAAATAGGTCGTGTCCGTTAGTTGTTGATCAATTCTGAAAAAACGAGTACTACCGATGCATTTGAGAAAAATGTATGGAGATCCTTTTGCTAGCGGTTTTCAGTAACTTGCGGACACGACCTAATTCTGAATTCCAGATACTGAAACATACAATAATAAAATATATAGTTGAAAAAAGGTAGAGTGAAAGACTTCACACTTAGCTGATAAGTTTCCCAAGGAAATAACCAGGTTTTGCAACAACGATTTCCACATTGGTATACTGGCCGGGCTTGAGATTTGAGCCGCTTATGACGACTGGGCGGTAAGAGTCCGTGCGGGTGAGGACGTCGCCCATTTCCGTGTATTTCGAGACAAAAGCTCTGCCTTTCCAGCCGGTCATCTCCTGCTTGGACTCAAGCTTTATCCGTTCACAGACTTTGTGCAGCTCATGGGAACGTTGGACTGAAATCCGGGAGTCGAGATTTCTGAAGGAAAAAGCTTTCGTTTGCGGGCGAGGGGAGTAACGAGAAATGTTTACTTTTTCCGGGCGGTATTTTTCTACCCATTCTACGGTTTCCCTGAAATCGTCTTCGGTTTCATCACAAAAGCCAACAATTATGTCGGTGAAGAGGGAGAGATCTTCAAAACGAGAACGGAATTTTGTAATAATCGAGTCCAATGAATCCATTTTATGCAGGCGATTCATTTTTTTCAGTACAGGGTAAGAGGCGGACTGGATCGGAAGGTGGAGGAGTTTGAAGATCTTGTCGGAATCAAAAGCTTCTACCAGGTCATCGAGAATTGGGAGGACTGAGAAAGGATTCATCATCCCAACCCTGACCTTGAAGTCGCCGGGAATTTCAGATATAAGGCGAAGGAGTTCGGGGAGTTTGAAGCCTGTGTCCATCCCGTACTGGCTGTCATCCTGGGAGGTGAGCCAGATTTCCCTGCATCCTTCCGCAACTGCGGTCCGGATATCCTCAACAATTTCATCTGGAGGGAAAGAGCGGAGTTTTCCTCTTGCATGTTTTACAATGCAGTAGGAGCAGGCGAAGTTGCAGCCCTGAGAAATCTGGCAGATGTGAATATTGGGGTTGGAGCGCTCGCGTGGGACATTCAAGACGCCAGGGGATTCAGAGGTACGGATTTCGAGACGCTCTCCTCCGGGAAGACCTTGAGTTTTCCGCTGCTCGATTGAGGTAAGAAGCTCGCCAAGGCAGGAAATAGCGTTTACGCCCAGGATATGGGCTTCGGGATTTGCGTGGAGGATATCTTCAAGCTGGACTTCGGGCATGCAGCCAGAGACTATCACCCCTATATTCTTCTCGCCCATGCTACGGATCTTATAGAGAATCTTTTGCTCTGTTGTGTATTTAACCGTGCAGGAGTTGCAGATATAGACTTCTGCTTGGTCGGCAGTATCGGGATCAAGCAATTCGTGCCCGAGCTTCTTTACACTTGCCTTCATGACTTCGGCTGATGCCTGGCTTGCAGAACAACCAAAACTTTCAAGATAAACCTTCATATTTTGACTCTAATTCTGAATTTGCGTAATTAAGTAGCTTGTTTTAATTCTGCAACTTGTTTTAATTAGGTAGCTTGTTTTAATTCTGCAACTTGCTTTAATTCTGCAGCTTGTTTTAATTAGGTAGCTTGTTTGAAGTTTAAGCCGTATTTGACCTGATCAACATTTGACCCGTTTTTCAAAAAGGTTAAAAGGAAAAAATAACGTAAAAAAGGATTTACAGGTAGAGAGGAGTCTCATGTTTATCCTTTATGTAAATACTATCTGTGAACCTTACAGCCCCGGATGCGCCCATGGAAACAGTATGTACCCTGGCATCTCCGCCGCCGAAAAGGTGGACTTCGCGCAGGAAGTGGCCAGGAGTTACGGCTGTTGCTGAGAAGATAACGTCTTTGCCTGGAACAAGTTTGTCAGTATCAAGAACATCGTTAAGGTTCTTCAGGGTAATTCCCATCTTTTCGAGCCTGGGCATCTTTTCCTCAATCTCTTCATTTATCTTGTCTTTGGTTTTCCCGTTTGCAACTGTTGGCAGGACAAGCCTTGCAAGGATCTTTCCGCCCAGGATCTTAATTGCAGCGGCTGTTAGGACAGCTTCCCCCGAGCCTCCTGCACCCATAACCACATGAATTCCTGACCCGCGGACCGCAGTTGCAACTCCTGGCATAAGGTCTCCGTCAGTGACAAGCCTTACACGGGCTCCAGCTTCCCTAATCTCGGTTATCTTCTGAGCGTGCCTGGGCCGGTCAAGAATTACGACTACAAGTTCGTCAATATCCCTTCCAAGGGCTTTTGCAACAATCTCGAGGTTGTGTTTGACAGGCGCATCCAGATCAATCCTTTCATCCGGGTGATCCATCTCGTAGCGTACAACATCTGGCCCGACAACGATCTTGTCCATATAGATATCCGGGCCGTGGAAAATTCCATCCCTTTCGGCCATGGCCATGACTGCAACCGAACCGGGACCGCCGTCTGCAGCAAGATTTGTTCCTTCTAAGGGATCGACTGCTATATCAACTTCAAGATTTCCCTTACCTGTTCCTACTTGCTCCCCTATGTAAAGCATGGGAGCTTCATCCCTTTCTCCTTCTCCGATCTTGATTATGCCCTTCATATCAAGCTTGTTCAGCATCCTCCGCATAGAGGCAACTGCCACCTGGTCGGCAAAACTCTTGTTCCCGCGCCCCATCTGATGAGCTGCAGCAATAGCAGCAGCTTCAGTCACCTGAATAAGCCTGGGAAGCAACTCACACTCAATAGGTCCTGCGCAATCAATCATTTCTTCTACTGTCTTTGGGTGAGGTATGATAATCAACTCCCGTTTCCTGCTTTCTGATAATGAAACTCTTTACGGTTATTTCTTTTGCCTGTTTATGTGATCTTTTAACACAATAGCATATTAATGAATTTATTGGACGTGCATAATGAACCTATTGAAAGGGCCGGATACCAATATTAATATTATAAAACGTTTATCGCATGAAGCCCTGAAATAAAATATCTTTAGACAGGCTCCAAAATAAAGTATAAAGATAAGAAATATAAAAGAATGACTAAAAAACCGTGACTTAAACAACAGTTTCTACTACATTTTATTCTTCAAGGAGAAAGACCTTTGAAAATTCACTGCCTTCAGCACCTAAAAAAAGAGACCCTGGGAAACATAGGGACATGGATCATCCAAAAAGGACATACAATTACGAAAACCCTGCTTTATGAAGAACCCTTTTTCCCTGACCCTGAAGAATTTGACATGCTTCTGATAATGGGTGGTACAATGAGTGTTTACCAGGAAGAAGAGTATCCCTGGCTAAAGCCTGAAAAAGAATTTGTAAGAAAAGTGATAAAATCAGGAAAACCAGTGCTTGGAAGCTGTTTTGGAGCACAAATGATTGCAGAGGTACTGGGTGGAAAAGTAACAAAAAACAGGTTTAAAGAAATCGGCTGGCACACAGTCAGAAGCCTGGAAAGAAAAAGCCCGAGCAGTAGCATAAGTTCAGAGCTTCCATACTGCATATCCAATTCATTTACCGCTTTCATGTGGCACGGGGATACATTTGAAATTCCCGCAGGCGCAGTGAAACTTTTAGAGAGTGAAGCCTGTCCGAACCAGGGTTTCATTTATAATGGAAATGTTCTCGGGCTGCAGTTTCATCCTGAAGCTGATAGGCATTGGATAAGAAATCTAATCGATGATTCGGCGCATGAGCTTGTAGAAGGAAAGTATATCCAGTCCCAAAAAGATATATTTGGGCAGGAAAACCTTCTTGAAGGTTCAAGATACCTGGCTTATTCTTTGATGGACTGGTTTGAGAAAAAGTGAGAATGAGAAATTGAATGCCAGTTTTGGATGTAATTGCGGATTTCCTTTTCACTTTAAAAAGTCTGCCAGTGCTACTCTTTCAATCACGAGTTCAGGAATGTGTTCTTCGCCTGATGCTTCAATTTCTGCATCTGTAATGCCAAATAGAGAAAGGATTCCTTTCTTTTTGGAATCGGAATAAGCAAGCAACTCAGAACAGGGCTTTTCCTCAATAAGTTTTCTAATAGCAGAAAAAGCCAGAATCAAATTATCCATTTTTCCAAACAGTACGAAAACTGCGTTGTTTTCTCCCTCACGCAGCCCTATAGAAAAACTCCTCTCAATCTGTCTTTCTCCAGCTGCATACCTCATAATCTCTATCCCGGGATCTTTAGCTATATTTCTGCCTGCAGCTACTGCCCTAACCGCTTTTCCTACTGCAAAATGAAGATGCCTTTCACCTGCGATCAGGTCTGCATTTAAGCCCTGGATAACGACTTCGTTTTCAGAAGCGATAGAACTTATTACTTTCAGAAAATCGGAAAGATTCGGGATCTGCACAGTTCCGCAGATTATCTGGATTTCCCTTTGCATTTCCATACTCCTGCCATAGAGCGGGCTTTACAATAAGGATTTCGGTTGTAGGAGAGATTTAGTGAGTAAAAACCTGCAAATCTAAGAATCCTTATTCTTTCAGATGAACGTCATTCCATTTGGTGGAGTAGTTAATAATTGAGGTTTTGCCAAAATTGACAAAAATGCTTTAGAAGACAAAAGAGAGATAATAAATGCTTATTTTACCAAAAAATTACATTTAAACGCTCTATTCATGACATTAAAACATGAAGGGCATGACTAACTCAATCAAGACTCTATTAACCACGTAAAACACGGAAAGCACTGAAAAACTGTGCCCTTGTTTTCTTTATTCCCGTATTTTCCGTGCTTTCCGTGGTTTGGGTTTTCTTTTTTAAGCGATTAAAACTCTCTTCATTTAAAATTATTGACATAATAATACATTAAATTGCTTTTAAGTTGTTTGAAGAAAAATTTTTCGCAAAATAAGCTTTATTGTCTAATATTATTGGAAAATAAGGAATATGGTAGTAAATGGCAAAACCTCATTTAATTGCTGTATTGCCAGTATTATTATTATTATTATTATTATTATTATTATTATTATTATTATTATTATTATTATTATTATTATCATTATTATTATTATTATTATTATTATTATTATTATTATTATTATTATTATTATTATCATTATTATTATTATTATTAT
>MDTP02000048.1 GCA_001714685.2 Methanosarcina sp. Ant1
CCGACTTGAATGTTGAGATTTTAGCATAAAAAATAACACTTTCATGCATTTTATCTCTTAACCGAATACAAATGAATAGAGATTAAGTATTTATGAGTCGTCAATTATTATTCAATTGCTATATATTAAATAATTTTTATTTAATATATGGATCTCCAGCTACTCAATTGGCTAATACGAATTTGGGGGTATAAAGAATGAGACTGAAATTAATAGCCTCTCTACTAACACTGTGCTTAATTTTTTCTATTGGATCAGCGCTAGCAAATACTGGAATGAAAGATAATGGAAAGACATCTGGAGCCATGACCGAAAATATGGGCTGTGGGAAGATGACCGGAGCCATGCCCGATAAAATGAACGGAATGTCTGGTATGGGCTGTGGGAAGATGGCCGGAGACATGACCGAAAAAATGAGTGGAATGGCTGGTATGGGTTGTGGGAAGATGGCCGGAGCCATGACCGAAGGGAAGATGACCGGGGAGCCATGAAAGAAAAAATGGGCTGTGAGAAGATGACCGGAGCCATGACCGAAGGGAAGATGACCGGAGCCATGAAAGAAAAAATGAGTGGAATGTCTGGTGTGGGCTGTGGGAAGATGGCCGGAGCCATGACTGATAAAATGAACGAAACTATGGAAGGATCTGAAACTGGATTTAAAGGCTGTTAAATGACCGAGAATAAGCTAGAGAGCCAGCGGGAAATGCTATGATAAATTTGGGTGTGGAAACAAACTTCAATTAGGGATGGATAAATGTTGATACTCAGATAATCGGTTATTCCGATTAGAAACTTTGGGTTAATATGTAGGGACTGCAAACTTCCAGCAGTACAGTCCTTTACTTTTTGATTTTCTAATTATTTTCTTATTGAGTAAGGCTGCACTTGCAACGATGAAGCCCTTTATTTCTTAATTTTCTAATTTTTCCGCAATAAGAGAACTCCATTTATAGAGCTTTCCTACCTCTAAAATTAGATTTTTTTTTAACTGAAATAATCTCTTAAATATATAAATGCTCTGAGAAAACTACTCCTATTTATCCAATCTTTTTTTAAAGAAGGAATAATCACCTGATACTTCCATAAACTGTGGTGAAAAATAAGCAAATAGATAGAAAGAGTTGAAACATGTAGTATCTCAAAATCATCTCAATTTTTAAGTTTCTGATATAACACTTTCATATCAGGCATAGATGATACACTATTATATTTCAATTTCAAATTGAGTTGTTTTCTCAAGAATTTAGAATTAAGGAACGTTATCTGCTGAAAATAATATTTATTCGCCTTCTTTAGTATTATAAATTCTTAGATTCACTTATTTTGACCCGAAAGCTTTAAAAAAGGTTTTAGGAGCATAACTTCAAAAAGATCCGCACTTAAGATCAAATATAAATAAAAAAGTGCCTATTATTTATTATGGAATTTAAGAAGCTACTTGTCTTGTCTATTCTGGCCTTTCTGGGATTTGCAGTCATTTTTTCAGTCAGCATGTCCGGAAATTCCGCCATCGATAACGCACAGGCATATAAGAGTGAAAATGAAAAGAATGGAATTGAATCCAGTTCGGACGTAAACACAAATGTCCGGTCTGCAAATCCCCTCGAGTCTCTGACCGAACTTGCAGGAAAGATGAGTGGGCACACCGAAGTTACGATCTACAACCAGAATCTGGCACTTGTGAAGGAAAAAAAAGAGTTTGACTTAAAGAGCGGAGTCAACAGTGTTGAGTACTCGGAAGTGACTTCCCAGATCGACCCGACATCGGTCCTGGTGGAAGACCCGACAGATAAGAAAACCTCTGTGCTCGAACAGCAATACGAATACGACCTGGTGAGCAGTTCAAATCTTCTTGACAAATACATGGAAAAGGAAATCACCGTAACGGACAGGGAAGGTAAAACCCATACTGGTAAATTGCTCAGCCATGATGAAAAAGGAGTCGTTCTTGAAAGGAATGACGGAAGCGTTGTGGCTCTGGATGCCTCTAAAGTGGAATTTTCAGACGCTTCGGGACTTCTCACAAAACCGACTCTGGTCTGGCAGATTTCCTCCCCAACTTCCGGAAAGCGGGACCTTCTTATTTCTTATCTGACCGGAGGTCTGAGCTGGAGTGCAAATTATATCGTAAAGACCAGTGCCGATTCTACAAAAGCCGATATCAGGTCCTGGGTCAGCATCGACAACAGGGCAGGGACCACATTTGATGACGCAAAGCTGAAACTGGTTGCAGGGGATGTCCATCGCGTCTCCGGCTCTATGCCTGTATACGAGTCTGCAGGAGCAAGGGCAGTTCCGACCGCGAAGGACGCCTTTTCAGAAGCAACCATCTTTGAATACCACCTCTATACCCTGGAAAAGCCAGTAACCCTTAAAAATAACCAGGCAAAGCAGATCTCTCTCCTATCTGCAGATTCCGTGCCTGTGAGAAAGGAACTTATCTTTGACAGCTGGAAAGGCGATAAGGTACAGGTTGTCCTGAAAATGGAAAACTCAGAGGCAAAAGGTCTTGGAAAACCTCTTCCAAAAGGGATTGTAAGGGTTTATCAGCCAGATTCGGAGGGGCAGCTCCAGTTCATTGGAGAAGACCAGATAGACCACACCCCGAAAGGCGAGAAAATAACAGTGACTGTCGGCAATGCATTTGACGTTGTAGGCAAACGGACCCAGACCGGTTTCGAACAGGTCAATAACAATGTACAAAGGACCAGCTCTGAAATCGAACTTAATAACAGCAAGCCCGAAGCCCAGAATGTCACGGTTGTGGAACACTTCTACGGAGACTGGGAAATAATCAACAGTTCCGATAAATATGAAAAAACTGATGCTTCTACAGTTGAATTCAGAGTATCAGTCCCGGCAAACGGCACGAAAAAGATTTCCTATACTGTAGAAAATAGAATTGCAACCCCTACCCCTATTGGAATTTCAACCCCAAGCGCGGCTGAAATTTCAACTGCTTCCTCTAGTGGAATTGCAAGTAAAAGCAGTTAATGTCTATTTGCTGTTTCGGTGGGTAGATGCATTTCTAAATGTGGCAATAGCATGTAATAATTTAGAAATACTCACTGTGGGAAATCACATCAAGAACCAAAATTTATTCCTGATGTGGTTCCCATTCAATGAAAATATTTTCAATCTATTAGAAACAACGAAGAGCAAAGTTCCTTCAATATAATAAGAGTTACAACACACCCAGCTTCACAATTTCTAACTTTTTCTCCCGAGATTGAAATCCTATAACCAAGGCAATTCCAAACAACGGATCTGGGTGTATATATCAGGACTTACTTGGTTTCTGTTCTTTCGTGAGAAGAAGCAGAAATCTCTCCACAAAGTTTAGCTCCTGATTACCTTCAAAAAATAGTTACTGGTAAAATCTCTATATCCGGATCGCATTACTTTTATGGAGATATATCCTTCAGCTTTTCCGGGAGGTAGTTCGGGGTTAATAATTTTTACTGTTACATTTCCGTTAGGGTCAGTAACGCCTGAATACGCTTTTTTCCTATCAGGACTCCAGGTAATTACATTTGCTTCTTCTATCCCACGGTTATTGCTGTCAAAAACTTTTATCTTCAAGCTCAAATTAGTTTCCCCATCTCCTCCTGATTCTGGTGAAGGCAAAGAAAATGTGCTTATATTTGTTTTTGCGTACATAGGTTCAGGAGGATTAGGAGCGCTGCCAATTGCTGAGAGTATTGCATAAAATCCTATGAAGCCAATAATCGAAAGAACTGTGATCCTTATCGGAAGCCCGATAGTTCCTGCTTCATTTTCTTTGAGTTTTTTAGGCAGCATATGCGACTCCTCCTTTTATCTTTACTCACGGCAAATATATTCTAATTAGCGCGTCTTGACGATCATAACTGCTTCTTCTTTCTCGTAGTCATAGAAGCCGTCTGCCAGGACTTTCAGGTCCATTGTCCCTTCATTCTGGTTAGGGTCGAGCCTGACCAATGCAGTGTCCGGTGTTGTCAGGACGCTGATTCCATTAATATCAGTAGTGTTCGACGCCGCACCTCCAAGTCCCCTCAAAATAACGTTTGCTTTTCGTACCGGGCTTCCATCTTTGTCTGTTACCTTTACCATCACAGTTACGCCAAAAGGATTTGCTGCTGTATTCGCATTTACTACTATTGAGTTCCCGTCCTGAAGGGTTTCTCCTCTAAGTGCTGTTTTTTCAACAAATACTGACATTTCCTTTGTCGGAGTAGGTATGATGGAAATAAGCGTTGCAAGAGCAACTATCCCGACAACAAGCATAACTACTATGTTTATCGGGAGTTCCATAGCTTTCTCGTCACGTCTGATTAGTTTGAATTTCAAGTTTTACCCCCTTTTATAACTTCGTTAACTAATTTACAATGAAGTATTCCGTTATATCTATTTATACTTTCTCTCCTTTTTAATAAAGTGTTATTGCAGCTTCAGGCTTGTGGTTCCTAATTAATAGAACTAATATTTTGAAATAATCTAAATCTATAAAAATAGAGTTTTAAAATCTTAATATGGCCTTTTTCTCGTTGTAGAAATCCTGGCAGTGTCCATGATTCATTGATTAAATTTGAAAAACGAGTATATCTCCCATTTTTGGGGAAAATATGGAGAAATTCTTATGCATATGATTTTCAATAACTCTCGGAAACAGCCTTTTTTTGTTACACATTCTGTTTTCCTCCGTTGTGGCAGAAACGGACTTTAATCCTGTTACCAAAACTGCCAACATGGTTTTTTGCTCCCGGCGCTTCAATTGCCTTCTGATTGATGAGAGGAATCTGTAAAATGTGGGTTCTTTTTTTTCTTTAGATTCTTGAGCTTGGGTTTTAAATAAGCATATCTTCTTTAAAGACACCAGTTTGAACTTCAAATTGGTATAACTTAATACGACATAGTTACAAAATATATAAATAGAGTGTGTCCTGCTAATATTGTATGGAGGTCATAAATGGAAAACAAGCTTGAAGAAGTCGAGAAAGATTACATAGAATTCAGAAAAGAAATGGAAGAGGGAGAACATATAGAGGGTGAAAAACAGAGGGTGAAAAACGGCACATTAAAGAAAATCAAGGTCATGTGAAAGACCCGATAAGAAATAAATAAACAAGGAATAATTATTTCACATATCTTGTTCTGTCGTGGATCTGGAAGGCAAGTTTTAAAATCAGTATGTGAAGGTAGTGAACTACCCCTCCCTGCCTGATGGCGAGGAAGGGGCTTCCTTCGAGTACTTATATCATCTGAAGATTTGATTCTGAGAATCTAATCGACATCAATAAGCCT
>MDTP02000049.1 GCA_001714685.2 Methanosarcina sp. Ant1
GTAGGCTCTGAAGTTGCAGAAGCTCTTCTTCTGGAGGGATGGAAAAAAATGGATCTTCACGTTCATTCTTCCTGTTCCTATGATGTACCTCCTACACAGTCAATGCACCCTGAAGTTCTTTTTGAAAAGTCAAGGGCTCAAGGGCTTGATTTTGTGACCTTTACCGACCATGACACTGTCAAAGCTTATGACCTCCTTGGCTGGGATAGAGAGGGACTGGTTCCAGGGGTTGAGATCGCAATCAAAGACTCTGAAAAAATAGGACATACTCTTCACGTTAATGTTTTTGAGCTTGACTCAGAAGAATTCGAGGAACTTGAGGCTATTGCAAACCAGGAGTACGACTTCAAAAGCTTTATCCGTTACCTCAGAACTCACAACCTTCCTCACATGTATAACCATCCTTTCTGGTTTGCCATCGGAGACCGTCCTAACCTCTGGGCTGTTCCTGAACTTATTAAGCAATTCCCTGTTGTAGAATATAATGTGCAGGATTTAACGGAAAAAAATCTAATAACTGAGACGCTGGCCAGAAAATATGGGAAAGGGGTTGCTGCAACCACAGACAGCCACACAGGAGGCATGGGAGCTGTCTATACTTTGGCAAAAGGGGAAACTTTCAGGGAATTTTTTGATAACATCGAAAAGGGAAGGTCGTATATTGTAGTTGAAGGGGAGACCCAGCGGCACCTTACAAAAGAACTCAGTTCCTGGATCGAACTCGTCTTTTCAATGGATAGGCAGGTAATAAAAGAAATGGACTTCAATACAAATGTATGGGGCTTTGACAGACTAATAAATATCTTTGCAAACGAGAGAATTAGAAAGTTTCCCAGAGTTAACAGTTTGGCAATGAGTTTATTCCAGAATTTTTCCAGATCAGGACTTCCTGCTTACATGTACATGAGAGCTGAAAAATCTATGGTTTCCAGGATAGAAGAAATCGTTAATCTGATAGCATGAATCTTTAATTGTTGAAAATATCACAGTATTAAGCTTGCAGCCAGATGATTATTTTACCGCTTTTCTGGATTCTCTCCAGTCTTTATCATCGGTATCCTTTTCAGCTGCTGTACTGAACTTCACCCTTGAATTTAATAATAAATTTTGTGCCTATGTTTCTTTCCAGCTCGATATTTCCTACTATCTGGTCAACGAGAGCATTTACAAGCTGCAAACCCAGACTAGTTGAATTCCTGAAATCAATATCTTCAGGAAAACCCTTTCCGTTATCTGCAAAGACAAGCGTAAAATGCTCACATGTTCTGGACTTAGATAGGGAACTTTTAAGATCTGGACTTCTGGAGGAAGAAATATCATTTGAGACCTTATTCCCATTTTCTTCTTTGTCTCCTTCTCTTAAAAGCGAAATGTAGATTTCTCCGTTGGTTTCTGCTGGAAAAGCGTATTTAATAGCATTTGTAAACAATTCGTTTATTATAATACCCAGGGAAACTGCAGTATCAACTCCGAGGAAAACGCTGTTAACATTAAGATTTACCTGGATTCTGCAGTTCTCAGTTTTATATGACCTGATAAGATCTGATATTAATTTGCGGAGATAGGATGAAAAGTCAAGGGAGTCCAGTTTTCCGGAGTCGTAAAGTTCCTGATGTATAAGAGACATTGACAATATGCGGCTTTCACTTTCCCTAAAAGCTTCAATGATTTTTCTGTCATCGAACTTTTCGGCCTGAAGATCGAGCAGAGAAGCTACTATCTGAAGGTTATTTTTAATTCTATGGTTTATCTCTTTTTTCTGCAACTTCTCGGCTTTCTCAACTGCTTCTTCGGCAACTTTCCTTTCGGTAATGTCAATAACTATACCCTGAAAATAGGTAACTTTTGCAGTCTTGTTCCTCTGGATGAAGGTCCGCTCATCAACCCAGTGCAGTGACCCGCCTTTTGTGTATATCCTGTACTCGGACCTGAAGGTCTCATTACCTGCTTTAGTTTGGTGTTCAAGCTCTGCCCGGACTCTGTTTATATCTTCCCTGTGAATAATGTCTCCATAAAGGACTTTACCTGATGTAAAGTCTTCAGCCGTATACCCTAACTGAGAAACATTTTCAGTAACGAAATCAGCAGGCCATTTATCTTCATTTCTCCATAAGAAAACGATTGCGGGGCTGTTATTAATCACTGTCCAGAGCACTTTCTGTACTTCAAGAGCCATTTTTAAGGTTTCTTCACTTTCCCTGAATATACAGATATCCGGCATTATCACAGGGATTCCTCCGACCCTTATTGAAAGCTCTTGATTTTTCTTTTTGTAGATGGCTTTAAGTTCCTTTGGAATTATTTTCTTTAGCTCAAGGATTGAATTCTCTGCAGTCTCTCTTTTTGAAGGGTCTGCATCATTCTCTATAAAAAGTTCATTATAATTCGGAATAGTCTGGCTCACATCTTTAAAATAAGCAGGGCCCGGTACCTTCTGTATAAGTCTTCCTAGAAAACGTACCCTGTCCTGAAGTTTCGTGTCAATATCTTTACACTCCCTGACTTTAAGAGCCAGAGATAGGATATATCTTAGAAAACGTATTTCTTGAGGGGTAAACTCCGCATGCCTGCTTTTTTGAAGCGTTATACCCATACATGTTTTCCCCTGACTTCTTAAAAAGACAGTTATGCCACTGGCGGGCGCATCAGGTAAGTTCACCTGTCCACTAAACCCGATTCCCTGGATCGAAATATCATTACAAATTCTCTGACCGCCTGAGCACTGCCTGAATGCTGGAGTGAAACTGCAGGAAAAAAAGCTTCTTCCTCATAAGGAGCAGAAACCCCTGGTACTGAATCATTTTCATTGCCGAATGCTGAAAGTCGACTGTCTGAAAAATCAACGCTACTATGAGATATTTCAAAAATATTGCAGGATTCGACTTTAATAGTCGAACTTACAATTTTTGCAGCCTGATCCATTAAGTTTCTGAAGTATGCGGATACAGGAGGATGCTGGGACTCGGAGAGAATTTCGTGCTGCTTTTCCTGTGTAAGAGTTTTTTTCTCTTTCGGTTCCAGGGGCATAAGGTCAAGCCCATGAATATATATATCCGTCTCCAGGCGACTTGAAAGTAAGTGAATAGTTTCTCTCTTTTACCTCAACGACTTGGGTTCCCTTTTTCAGGATAGCTTTCCTGACGAAAGCCATGATATTTGAGGGAAGTTTCTCTCCTTTATTGATCTCCCATATTGCAAGCAAAGGAAAGGATGCTTCATTTGCATAGACTACAATCCCGTTTTCTCTCACCCTGAGTATAGGGCACGGGCTTGCGGACAGGAGCTGCTCCATCCAGGCAAATTCATTTTCTTTATTATTTATAACACTAACATCTATCCAAACCCCTCCAATTTATACAGAAATACTTATTTTCATGCAGGATATTGAGAGCTACATATAAAAAAGATTGTCGCCGGTATTTATTTACTATGGATGTTATCAAAATGTACACTGTTATAAGCTTAATAAGAGAGTCATATAAAAAGGACATTTTTCATGTTAGTCTGTACCAGACTAACATTAAACACAATTTTTAAATACCTCTAAATCCTCTTTAGTAACCACAAAAGCGAACAAATCTGTGCCTCTTAAAACGAATTTCGAAACTGGTGATCACTAGTCCTAATGATGCCGGTTGAGATAAAAAGCCTATGTTGTAATCGACTCTCCTCACTCAATAACAGGAACGGGGCTTCAAAATATTTTTCCAGTTCCTTTCCTTCCACTTTTTTTTCAACTGAGGTTTTGCCAAAATTGACAAAAAGGCTTTAGAAGAAAAAAGGGAGATAATAAATGCTTATTTTACCAAAAAATTACACTTAAACTCTCTATTCTTGACATGAAAACACTCAAGGGCATGAATAACTCAATCAAGACACGGTAACCACGGAAAGCACGGAAAGCACTGAAAAACTGTGCCCTTATTTTCTTTATTTCCGTGTTTTCCGTGCTTTCCGTGGTTTGCGTTTTCGTTTTTAAGCGATTAAAACTCTCTTCATTTAAAATTATTGACATAATACTACATTAAATTGCTTTTAAGTCGTTTTAAGAAAAATTTTTCGCAAAATAGGCTTTATTATCAAATATTATTGGAAAATAAGGAATATAGTAGTAAATGGCAAAACCTCAACTCTTACTTTTCCTTTTTTCCAACTCTTATTTTTCCTTTTAATTTTGACCTCTGCTTAGGAATGGTTAAAAAATAACTCCAAGTTTTCACTTTGGGAATGGCTCTATCCCACATTCCGAATTCTGGCATTTTTGCACAAATTCACTACACAGACGAGTCATTTTGATAAATACATATTAATAAAATGGCCAACATCTAGAGGTTATTATCCTATATTGGCAGGGGCGCGGAATGTGAGCTATAATTCCATTTTCCTAATTAATCATCAAAGAAAATATCGGCAACAGAAACACTTGAAATTATAGTTTCATCATTCCTTAATGACTGGTTGTGGCAAGAGACATTATTTTCCGTATCATATCAATTAAATATTTTCTTATTGTGGAAAACTCTCATTTAATAAGGGGTTCAGACCTTGTCACGCCAGTAAAAAAATTCTATTTCTTAATATGTATAAAATCCGCTTGATAATTTAGTTCCCATGTCTTAATTTATTCAGAGTCCATAAATGTCACCCATATATTTACTGGAAGATTATTATAATAATATCCACTCTAATTTATAGAACCCATTAAATGTAAAACCAGATCAATTTTTCGACGACCTTATTATTCATGTAAACCCGGGTGAAAAATCAGGAAAAAATAGGTAAATATATTTACATGTGTGTATATCTGCGGGATGTAGATGTTAGGATATCTCATAACAATATCAAGAGCTTTAGTTTAAATGATTTTTATGACAGTGGTTCTGCAATATAATCTTTGATTCAATCCATTTATATTGTGCATAGTTCCAGGTTCAGTTAATAAATAAACGATTATATCTGCTTGGAATCATAATGAATTGACTGATTTAGGGTGTTGGCGTGGCTACTAAAGTCATAAAAAATGGTTTAACTGAGAATAATTTGAGGTGCTTAATATAAAGACTACTGCTTACATAACAGTATTTCTTTTCGTGGCAGTTATATTAAGTTGTACTGGAGAGTTGGGCTCTTATTCGGACACAAGTGAATTAAAAAACGCAGGGGGTATTCCCCAGGAAAATATCTCATTGTTTTCGCAAAAATATTCTGAAATAAATAAAATCCCGAGTAATATTTTTATTGCAAAAATCCAAAATACTACGACTATTGACAGCGTATATTCAATAATTTACGGGAAGCAGAAATCTGAGATTCTTTTTGATAATACTTCAAAAGAGTTAAGATATACAACTACAAGGAATTCACCTCTAATTTCTTATAGCTTACTTTCAGAGTTAGAAACTGTCGCATGCAGCGGAATAATTGAATGTGCCGAACATTTAATAAAACCGTTAGATGTAGATACATTCTGTAAATGCGCTTCAATCCCGAAAATTAACTACGTAGAAGAGCCAAGACAGGTTGGGTCGCTCTATATATGTAATCTTACGCCAATGGCTAAATGTGCCTATGAAATCTCAATGGATATAAAAACAGATGATCCGCAAAGTTTTGTTGAACTTGATACTCCAGGTTCAAAATTGATGATTCAGGAGAAAGATAACAACACTGTTTTGCAAAGTTATTTCCAGACTGATTCTGGGAATATAGAATCTAAAATCATATCAATTGGCAATGCGGCAGATATATCAGATTTTAAAATATTATTTGACGGAGAGAACAAAACAAATACCATCATTACAGAAGATGGCGGCTACATAGTTACTCCATTTTATAACCTTGACAGGCAGAAACTGCCATATGTAGACTTTTCAAATGGGTACATAAAGTTCACATCCTTTGTCCTTGGAGAAGGCACATATCTTGATGTCAATATTTCC
>MDTP02000050.1 GCA_001714685.2 Methanosarcina sp. Ant1
AAAATATAGGGAAATCGCAAAAGGCTTTGACTGGGAAATCCTTGCCAGAAAATATGAAGAGGTTTTGAGGAGAGCCATATGAAAATTTTGTTACTTGCCAGTCAACCTGAGAGGACAACCCGCCTTCAGATGTTCAAAGGAAGCCTGAAAGAACTTGGATATGATGTCGTAGTTCCAAAATTTGAGAGTAGAAACTGGATAAAAATATCCGGGCTTGCAGAGCAATATATTAAAAAAGAAAAACCAGATGTTGTTCATGTTTTTAATGTACCTGACGTTATATACAGCAGACTGCCAGAACTCAAAGGCCAGTTTTTCAAGAAATTGATTTATGATTACAGGTCACCCTGGGGTCTTGAGTTGCAGATGAACATAGGTTTGCCAGGAAAGATAGTAGCTGAACACTTTGAGAGAAAACTGGCAATTAATTCGGATCTTATTACTACGGTAAATAAGCCTCTGGGAGAAAAAGTCAAAGCTTACATCGGAAACTTACAGACTGAACTGTATGAAATTCCAAATTATCCATGGAAAAGTTTTGTAAACAATGATAAGGATTTGAAAGGTGAAGAAGCAATAACTTTTCTTGGAAGGATCTGTGAGAGGGAAGGTATTAAGAGTCTTCTGAATATTGCTAAAAAGCTTCCCGATGAAAAGTTTCGAATTGTGGGAGATGGACCCTTTTCCGGATGGTATTTAGCGAAAAAATCACAAAATGTAGAATTTTTAGGTTGGCAGCCACACGAAAATATCCCGAGCATAATAAAAAAAGCAAAAATGTGTCTGATACCCTTCAAGGAAAGCATGCTTACAACTTATACAACGGATAAAAGTGTCTGGAAGCTCAATGAATACCTTAATCTTGGAAAAACTGTAATAGCATCGGGAATCTCAAAGGAAGAGGAAAGAAAAAATCTGCTGATTGTAAAGAGTTCCGAGCTTGAAGGTGCCATTTCCGAATATCTTGATAAAAAGCCTGAAAAGCTAAATCCTGAAGATTACCGTTTCTGGGAGTCAAATACTAAGAAAATAAAAGAAATCTATGAAAAAATCCTGTGAAGATTGAGAGCTTAAATCAAAATATACTTGAAATATCTGCGAAATTCGGGTGAAAAACACTTCCATCCGACTTTCCGCAGATCTCTCCTCAAAAGTAGTATTTTTCACAATTTTTTCCCATCAACCTTATTATTTTGTCCTTAACTTCATCCATGTTGGCAATTTGAGTTACCACCTTTGAGCCCATTCCTATTTTTACTTCTGTAATCCCCTTCATCAGCCTGAAAGCCCATTTCAATGTGGGCTTTTGAGTTTGTTTTTTAAGCTGATCCGGTATTGTTTCCCCTGTTTCTTTTAACTTTTCTCTTAGCTTCCATTCCGCTACTGAATAAATCATCAGGGTTAAGACCATTATCATTGACAGTGCTTCGATTCTCTGAGGTTTTTTCAAATACACTTCGGAAACCCTGAAACTTTTATCCTTTATGAACCTGAACCCTTTTTCCACCTTACTCTGGTTCTTGTAGTGATCCAGCATCTTTTCAGCATCAAGATTGAGATCATTGCTCGCGATTATAAACCTTCCCTGATGCTCTTTTTCGTTCAGTACAATTTCTTCGTTCCTTACTGCTTTTGCATTTACAACATAATGAACGATAAGCTTTTCATCCTTCTTTGGCCTTCCCCTCTTACCGTTTTCCCTTGTTGAAACCGTGAAAATCTCTACGGTTTCCAGCAAACAATGCGGATTTTCTTTTTCCCATCTTTCCAGGGCTGCTCTGGCATCTTCTTCACAGGCAAACTTTATCTTTTTTAGATTTTTGAGATCTTTCTGAGATTCCGTAACCTTCTTCTGGATTTTTCTTTCAAAAGTAATGTTCTTTCTTTTCTGCATCTCAGAGGAGTGAACAACTACCCATTTTTGCTCGATACCACCATATTCAATAATAGTTTCATAAAATGAATAGCGGGGATCTTCTCCCAGTTTGAACTCTAGGTCCGAAACCAACAAATCTTTTGAAAGATTTAATGTTGAAGGGACACGAGTAATCCACTTCATGCCTTTTCTCATTGATTTGATGTTATTGTCAGAGTATAGAGCACTGTCAGCTATATAGTAAACATCATCAGGGAAAGTTATGTTTTCCTGAAGTTTTTTCATTGCCTCAATTATGGTTTCTTTGTCTAATGCATTACCGGAGTAAGCCTTTGCAAATAAAGGGATTCCATACTGATTTGTTATTATTCCAAGTCCAAAACGTTTCAGGTCATCTCTACCGTCTTTTGCATGACCGTATGTAATTTCGATGTCAGAACTGCCATCGATATGTTTGTAGTCACCATAAACGCTAAAATTAGTAGTGTCACATTGGAGAAGTTGAGTCTTGATGTTCACGATTTCCATCATTTTCAAGGCAAGTTTCATGAAAAGTTGAGTAGAATCTGCTCCATATATCTCGTCAAGAGTTCGCCCTAAAACATCATCAGTAAGGTCAGATGCACTTATTCCTGAACCAAGTAGCCTTTCAACAGGAAGGGTTTCAAAGTACTGAGAGTACATGTAAAGGCGACTGTCAGTGAAACCAAGACAATTAAGGATCATTGCTTTCACTACAATAGAATGAGCTAACTTGTGCTGCCCAACTTTGGGCAGCACTTCATCAATCACTTTTCTAATTTCAAGTTCATCATAAATACCAGAAACAATTCCGTGATGATCAAGAGAACATGTTGAAACAAGCATAATGAAATCTGGATCAAGATACGGTATTTTTAATATTTATATATTAATAAGGAAAATAGACAAATTTAACAGACATCTGCGGAAGGTCAGATAGAATCAAATGAGTTTTGTGACAGCCTGTACGGATCCGTTTTCGGGGTGATTTCTTACCCAAGGCTGAAAATAAGTACCATGAATCCGAAATAAAGCAATAAAAGGATTAGTCCCTCAGACTGTTTAATTTTCCAGCCAGTTCTAATAAAAAGGAGGAACAGAGCGCTTATAATTAGCATGAAAGGTGCTATATAGTATATACTGAGTCTGCTTATTGTGAGAGGGTGAACCAGCCCTGAGCAACCCAAAACCAAAAGTATGTTTGCAATATTTGATCCAATAACATTTCCAACAGCAATGCTGGCGTAGCCGTTGCGAGCTGCCGAGACAGTTACCATAAGTTCTGGAATAGAAGTCCCAACCGCAACAAGACTGAACCCTATAAGGGTTTCCGAAATATTCAGAAGCAGGGCAAAAAAGATTGACTGTTCAACAAAGTACTTTGCCCCAATGACAATTGCAGCCACGCTTACAATCAATTTGGAAAATTCTATTAAAAGATTGCTTTCAGAAAGATTCTCCGTCTCAATATCCACATTGATTCCTTTATTTTCTGATTCTGTTCTGATTTCATTTTCAATAATTTCTCCGGTTCTTCCACTATTTTTATTTTCAACTTCAGTTTTTCCATTTTCTTCTATATGCCCAAAAATTCTAGTTTCAATCCTTGCTTTTAAATCGAAGAAATATTCGAATCTTAAAAAATAGATCAAGAAATCTTTAAAGTACGTATCATCTTCATGTTTCTTTATCTTATCGAGCAGGAAAAGGAGATAGGCGACGTACATCAGAAGAAAAACTAAGGCTTCTACCCTTGAAATTTCAAAGTCAAGGATGAATATAAAAAATAAAACTGAAGAAAATAACATTATATAACCATCTCTTCTCAACATCAGCTCCTCGGTTCTTACACTGGACAGAAGTGTAGCTGTACTTGCAATCAGCCCGATATTGGCAATATTTGATCCGAGTATATTGCCTACGACTATCCCACTTGCTTGCTGGTAAGATGCAGTGAGAGAAGATGCGAGCTCAGGCACCGAAGTACCAACGGATACAAGAGTCAATCCTATTACAAATTCAGATACTCCAAACCTTTTTGCAATCAAGGATGATACCACTACAAAAAGGTCTGCTCCTTTTGCGAGTAATATGAGCCCGCCCACAAATAAAAGTATATTAATTAAAAGCACATTGGGGTATGAACCTGATTTTTATTTAAATATATCTCAAGGCGCAAATAATAGCGTGCATAATCTGTGTTTGAGAGAAAAAGTACGGTAATGTGCCCAAATTTCTGTAAAATCACAAATCTTAGAAAGTATTGAGTAGAAAAATCCACATCGTAAGAATCAAATTAAATACAGTACTAAAAATTTGACTTTTGAATCTATTTACTCATCCTGAATTTCTCCTTTAATAAGGAACTTATTTTGGAATCGAGGCACTAGCATGTTCTCTATTGTACATATCTTGCCTCCTCTGTTAAAAAATCGTGAGGTCTTGGTCTATCAGTCTTGACTCCATAAAACTTACTCTTTATTAGATATTTAGCATAAAAAATAATACTTTTAGACGTTTTATACCTTAACCGACTCCAAAGGACTAAAAAATAAAGTGATTGTATCAAAAAAGAGGGGCAGGAGAAGGAAATAAATCCTTAACCGATGACCAATGGAATTGTATTAGGTATTGCCATTTTAAAAATGAGTGAGAAGATGAGTTCTTTAATTAATGAAATTTCCCAGTTTATCAATACATATTATCTCGACCCTATAAGGACTGATTCAGGATATAACCCTGTAAACACCTTCACATGGGCAATAAGTACTGGGGATTTGCATATTCGGAGTCTTCAGGCTTCTCGAAAAGCTGGAGGTTAAGATCACACCTCGCTTTATTATTTCTGTCCTGCCTTTCGTGCTTGCAGGCTCTTCACTGCGCATTTTTGCAGATTCTCCCGCAGGTATCATTCACCCACCATTGAGCTATCTGCTCATAACTCCCAATATTTACTTTGTCGTCTTTGCAGTAACCATAGGTTGCCTCTGGCTTTCCATCAGGCTACAGAAGGCAGGGCTAGTAAAGGATTTACATCTCATATTTGCAGGTTTCGGACTCGTATGGTTTTTTGCAAACCTCATCAACCTGCTGCATTTCCAGGAAGTGGTAGCTGGCTACGTCCCCCTATTTGTAATTGGAGCAGGAACTGGACTGACCTTTGCCTTTTACTTGGTAGCCCGCCATTTCAAATCATCGATATTCACCGATCCCCTGAACCTCTCCATCCTGCTGGCCCATCTGATGGATGCCTCTTCAACTTACATAGGGATAAGTAAACTGGGATATTTTTCAAAACATGTAGTACCCGCCTACCTTATTCAGCTTACAGGCACTGCATTAGTTATGTATCCATTGAAACTTATAATTTTTATAGGGGTTATTTACTTGCTTGACACCCAGTTTGAGGATGATAAATGGTCTGTGAACATGAAAATGCTGATCAAAATGGTTATTTTGATTCTCGGACTTTCCCCTGCAATCCGGAACACAATCCGGATGACGCTGGGGATCTGAAACAAAACGGGCCAAAAGTCTAAAAATTATTCCCTCACATGCCTGACAATGTGGCCGGCTTCAGGAATAATTATTTTTGAAAGGGCCAGTTTTACGGCATTTGGTGACCCAGGGAGACAGAACACTGCCTTTCCTTTAATCACGCCTGCTGCAGCCCTTGTCAGGATTGCCGACGTCCCTATCTCCTCAAGGCTTTTGTACCTGAAAAGCTCGCCGAAACCCGGGATTTCCTTCTCAAAAAGAGGGATTATGGACTCGATTGTAAGGTCTTTTGGAGCAAGCCCCGTACCCCCGCTGGTAATTATAATATCTGCGGAACTATCAAGGGCAGTAAGAACTGCGTCTACAATTGAGCTTTTTTCATCGGAGACGAGCCTGTAGAAAGGAACTTTATGACCAGCGGCTTCAAGAAGGTCCTTCATATCTTTTCCGGAGAGGTCTTCAGCTTCTTCAGGTAAAGCGGAATCTCCGTATTTTTCATACCTTGATGTAGAAATTGTGATTAAGGCAAAAGAAAAAGATTTTTTAGCGTCTTTTTTATGAATTTCTGGTGTAGCTTCTTTCATGAAAACAGCACTCTCCATTTTGGACCTGCTTATGTGGGCGCCCCATGAATTCCATACTCTCGGGAAACTGGAGTTTGAGCCATGATCCTGGCTGATTAGTATCCTGGCCGATTTCGTATCCTGAGTGATTTCGTATAAAGTTCCCCTTCTATGCGACGTCCTGTTTACTTCTACTTGCTTGCCTATATTTTAATAGCTTATCAGCCAATGCTCAGATATGCTCATACTTGCAGCGGATATAGGAACAGGTACACAGGATATCCTGCTCTTTGATTCGGAAAAAGAGGTGGAAAATAGCCTGCTTATGGTTATGCCTGCTCCCACCCAGGTCACTGCAGAAAAGGTTCGAAAAGCGACTACAAAACGAAAAGCGATAGTGCTTACAGGGAACATAATGGGCGGAGGACCGTCTGCATTTGCTATCAGAGCTCATCTGGAGGTAGGTTTTCCGGTATATGCTACTGAGCAGGCTGCTCTGACTATCCATGATAGTATCGAAAAAGTGAAGGCTTTTGGAATTCAGATTGTCTCCGAAGAAGAGGCAAAAAAACTTGCATCTGAGGGAAATGCACTCAATATTGTTCTGCGGGACTTCGATCCGGAATCTATTTCGTCCGCGCTTTCAATTTTTGAGGTGCCTATGCCTGAAAATTTTGCTGTGGCAGTACAGGATCATGGGAATGCCCCCGGGAAAAGTAACAGGGTATACCGCTTTGAGCTCCTCAGAGAACTTATTGGAAGAGGAGGTAGACTTGAAAACTTTGTGTACAGGCCTGAAGAAATCCCGGCGGCTTTTACCCGAATGAAAGCCCAGGCAGATTCCCTTCTCAAAGCCATCGGAAACTCGAAAACCCGATCAGTTTTTATGGACACTGGCCCTGCAGCCATTTTCGGGGCTCTTACTGATCCTGCCGCCTTGCAGCCTTCGATTGTGGTTAATATTGGAAATGGACATACTCTGGGGGCACTTGTGCTTGAAAACAGGATTACAGCACTTTTTGAGCACCATACTTCTCTTATGAATCCGGAAAAACTGCAGGATTACATTAGAAGGCTTGCCGACGGAAAACTTGGTTTTGATGAGGTCTTCGCAGATGGAGGACACGGAGCGTATATAAAGGAAGCTCCAGGCTTTGAGCAAATTCAATCTATAATGGTTACAGGCCCGAAGAGAGAAATGCTTGAAAAACTTTCAGGCTCGGAGATCAGAGAGAATATTTTAAGCAAATTGCATTTTGCCGCACCTTTCGGGAGCATGATGCTTTCAGGCTGTTTTGGTCTCCTTGCAGGATTCTTTGAAAAATATCCTGAATCATCAATAAAACTTATAAACAACTAAGTAGTAGGGAGTAAGTCACCTAAGCCCGGGATATATAAATTTTCAGGGGTTATGAAATTTCAATTCCGGAATCCCAATCAGAGGGCATGGGAATGGATAAGTCGCCTGCTAAAGTCCACCAGGGCTGGTTTACAGATAAATGTAAATACAGGCAAGTATCTCTATATGCACATATCTCATACTGAATGGTTTGCTAAACGATTTTTTGCGAACGTGATGCAAACATTTATATGCGGAGACAAATCCGTTACAACAAATTTTAATTAAAATCATTATTTTTCCAGGAGAATCAAGCTTATGGTACGAAAGCCAGGAAGTATGTACAGAAACGTAAGGCAGCGCTCATTTACCCGAAAAAAATACATGGGCGGTGTTCCCGGAAGTCAGGTTATTCACTATGACATGGGAGACAAAGCAAATAACTCCTTTCCGATAAAAGTTTCCCTGCTTGTAGAAGAAAGATGCCAGATAAGGCACGTTGCTCTTGAAGCAGCCCGTGTTACAGCAAACAGGCACCTGAGTGCAGATGCCGGAAAGATGGGCTTTTCCATGAAACTCCGTGTTTACCCACACGAAGTACTCAGGGAAAACAAGCAGGCAACCGGCGCTGGTGCTGACCGTGTATCCAGCGGAATGCGCAGGGCTTTTGGAAAGAATGTAGGTACAGCAGCAAGAGTAAGTGCAATGCAGAAAATCTTCACAGTGGCTGTTGAAAAGCAAAACTTCGAGGCCGCAAAGAAAGCTCTCTGGCATGCAGGACAGAAACTGCCTACCCCTTGCAGAATCGTTATCGATCAAGGGGCAGAACTGGTTCAGTAACCAGTTAAACTGTTAACATCAAAAGGAGTATACTAATGTACGATTACGAAGAGCTTTTGGACCGTGCAATGGCAAAAATGCCTGAAACCAAGACTACGGACGCTCGATTCGTAATCCCTGAGCCCAGAATCTTTTCCGAAGGCAAGACCACAATTCTGGATAACTTCGGAAATATTGCAGATATCCTTAACCGGGACCCTGATCATCTGATGAAATATCTCACCAGGGAGCTGGGGACTGCAGGGAAAATAGAAGGCACACGTGCAGTCTTCCAGGGAAGGTTTACGAGAGTTCAGATGGCTGATAACATTCAGGCTTATGTGGACGAATACGTCATGTGTTCGGAATGCGAACGCCCGGACACCCAGCTTGTCAGGGTGGACAGGGTGCTTATCCTGAAATGTTCTGCCTGTGGGGCTCACAGACCTGTCAAAAAGAGAAAGGTAAGCAATGTGGTTGTCAGGGATGCTATCGAAGAAGGTGGAACCTATGAACTCCGGATTGATGCCGTGGGGTCCAAAGGTGACGGGATAGCAAAAATAGATAAGTACACGGTTTTCGTGCCAGGAGCCTCAAAAGGCGACGTGGTCACGGTAAAAATAAAGAAGATCAGCGGAAACCTTGCCTTTTCAGAGAGGGCCTGAGGTTTAAGCTTTTTAGAAATCATTAAGGCAGTCCAGGCCGGATACTTCTGTATTCAGTTCTTGTGCCTGGACAGCTTAAGTCCTTATTTTTCAGAGATTGCCTTATATTCAGAGACTAAAATCTTGTAAATCTTGTATTCAGACATTTCCCTCTTTTGAAGTTTTCATATGCTATTCCGCCGATTTTTATAATTCGAGAACTTCCTGGAGTTCAGCCTCCGAAAAAACCCAGGGGCGATTTTAAATATCTGCCACTCAACACCAATAAAAGCAGGAACGTGTGAGATAAAAATGACTCCTGATAAAATGAATGTGCCTGACGCTCCAATAAGTGACACTCCAGTACGAGATACTCCAGTACGTGACACTCCAGTACGTGACACTCCAGTACGTGACACTCCAGTACGAGATACTCCAGTGAGCGGCAAAAACATAGAAATTCTCTCTATGCCTGGTTTATCAGTGAACCTTCGACAAGCCGGGGATACCCTGGAGCTTGCAGCAAGCGGAACTCTGAAAGCAGCTTGCAGCCCTATCCTGAAGAAGATCAATTCCCGCCTGCAAGAGGAAAAGCCAGCCCTTGTACAGGAAGATAGAGTAATTGCCTCGGCCTGGCTTCCTCCAATTCCGAGCCCGGTTTTCAAACGTCTTATTTTCGCAGAAATGCAGATAGCCCTGGGAAAATACATTCCCGAAACCGTATCAATTGAACTTACCCGCCAGAATAGTTCAAGATATCCGCCTGGAACAATCGAAGACGAGCTGGATACAGGTACTGTTAAAAGAATAATAGATGAAGCCCTTGAACTTGGCACTTTCATTATCACATTTACTGAGAATGATCCTCTACTGCGGGAAGAAGTCTTTGAACTTATCAAGTATGTGGACAAAAAACGTGCTATAGTGAACTGTTCCACATGGGGTACGGACTTTTCAAAAGAAACTGCTTTTCGTCTTAAAGAAGAAAAGCTTCATTCCCTTATGGTGGGCATTTATTCAACTAATCCTGAAAAACACGATGCAATCCGAAAGTCCGAGGGAGCGTACGAAAGAGCGGTATCTGCCATGAAACTGGCACTTGAAGCAGGACTCGTGGTTGTAATGACAACGCATGCATCTCCCTCAAACATACACGAACTTCCTGCTCTCTATTCTCTTGCATCGGAACTTGGGGTACACGAATTCTCAATATGGGAAGCCATACCAAAAACCAGGAACGAGCCTGTGCTCACGGATGAGAACCGTAAGGATATCCTTGAAATGTACCACCGGATAAATGCAAGTCCCGAAGGTCCGAGAATGTTTGCAAACACTTATTTTGAAGGGCAGATGCTGGGAGCAATGGCAGGAAGGCGCTGGATGCATATAACAGCAGACGGAGATGTAAAGCCCAGCCCTTATCCTCCTTTCAGTTTTGGGAACGTAAAAGAAGAATCCTTAAAAGAAATCTGGCAGAAAATCAGGAGCTACCCTTACTTCCAGAAGCAGAAAAACTTGACCCCGATGCACGACCCCGAATTTCTGGAGTTCGTTGATAGAATCCCGGCAGGAGCAAAATTGCCCTATCCTTTTGAAAAGGTTTACAGAAGATAATCTCGACATAGTATACTGTCTGGATTCTGTTTTATAGAGTTTTCTCCCTTATATTTTTATCACTTTTTTTAGCCTCTTCCTATTCAGTCGGATCTGCCAGACAACATTCCGAATGAAATGAGAATAAAGCATAAAGTCAATGATAAGAATAAAGTGAATGTTAGTTTGGGAACTGGTTACCCGAAGATAAACATTTACATATGAGCAGGTATTTTTAAAGAGCAATTTAGCTGAAATGATATTTATATCCTCAATTATGTTCAACAAGAGAAAGCTGCTTTTCTGAGGCGTTTCCGAAGAAAACCGGCAGTAATGAGGGATTTCATGCATACTAAACTTGACCCGTGGAGTTCAAGCGACATTACTGACTATTCCAAGTTATTCGAAGAATTCGGGATTTCTCCCTTTGAAAATTTACTTCCTGAAATCCCCTCCCCGCATACGTACATGCGGAGGAGAGTTATCTTCGGGCACCGCGATTACGAACAGATTGCAGAGGCAATGAGGTCAGGTGCCCCATTTTCGGTTATGGACGGCTTTATGCCTTCCGGGAAGGTCCACCTTGGGCACAAGATGGTCATGGACCAGATTATATGGCACCAGGAGAGGGGAGCGTCTGCCTTTGTTGGGATTGCGGATAGAGAAGCATTTTCTGTACGCGGGTTTTCCTGGCAGAAATGCAGGGAAATCGGGGTAGAAGAATATATTTTAAGCCTTATTGCCCTCGGTTTCAAGCCCGATGGCCTTATTTACTTCCAGTCAGGCTGTAAAAGCGTTAAGGATCTGGCATTTGAACTCGGAGTCAAGGTTAATTTTTCGGAACTGAGCGCCATATATGGCTTTTCAGGAGAGACAAACCTCTCCCATATGTTAAGCGTGGCAACCCAGGCGGCAGATATCCTTCAGCCCCAGCTAGATGAATTTGGAGGGACAAAACCCGTTGTGGTCCCTGTGGGGCCTGACCAGGATCCGCACCTTCGACTGACGCGAGGACTTGCAGGCAAAATGAACATGTTCAGGATCGAGGAAAGAGAAACATCAGAAGGCTGGAAGTATCTCAGCATTCGTGGAAAAGGGGCTCCTAAGGAAGCTTTGCAGGAACTCAAAAAGCGCATTCCTGGGAAAGTAAAACTCTATGAAGAGCACATTGATGTGCTCCAGACTCCTGACTCTGCATTCCTTGAAAGATTTGGTTTACAAATAAGCCAGCCTGAGAAAAGGAAGTACTTCATGACCCAGATCCAGGAAATCGCTAAATTTGCCAATGAAGCTAAACCACCTGAATTTTCTGAGTATGAAAAATACTTCGTTTTTAGAAAAATCTGGAAAACCACAAGGAAAGTCCTTGAAGAAATCGTGGCAGAAGTCGCAGCTGAATTCGGAAGCTATGCCTTCATGCCTCCTGCATCCACCTACCACCGTTTCATGAGCGGGCTGCAGGGAGGAAAAATGTCAAGCAGCGCCCCTGACAGCTATATCGCTCTTACTGATGACCCGAAGGAAGGGGCGAAAAAGGTAAAGAAAGCAAAGACTGGAGGCTGTGTGACCCTTGAAGAGCAGAAAAAACTGGGTGGAAAACCCGATGAATGCTCGGTTTTCGAACTCATGCTCTTCCACCTGCTCGAAAAAGACGAAGAATTGCTGGAGATCAGGCAGGAATGCATCTCAGGAACGAGGATGTGCGGCTCATGCAAACAGCTTGCAGCGGAAAAAATGTATGAGTTCTTAAAAGACCACCAGGAAAAACGGGAACTTGCACGGGAACAACTCAATGAATATAATATCGTCTACAAAAATTAAGTCATTAATAAATTTATTAAACTCGTAATATAAAACTTTCAACATTTTCAGGATACCAGAATGTGATCACATATGAGTGTTCAGGAAAACCTTACAATCAGCGAGAAAAAGATCTTGCTTGTCCTTGAGGAACTGGGGTCTGCAGCCCCTGAAAGACTGGAGGAAAAATCAGGGCTGCAGGTAGATGCGGCAATGCAGGCAGCCTTCATGCTTGCGGAAAAAGGATTTGCTTCAGTTTCCGAAAAAGTGCTCGAACGTTATTCCCTTACAAAGGAAGGGGAAGAATACACAAAAAGTGGGCTTCCGGAGCGCCAGATTATTGACTCCCTGAAAACCCCTACTTCTCTTGAAGAGTTGAGGAACCGCTTTTCTCCTCAGATGGTAGGAATTGCAGCCGGCTGGCTTGTAAAAAAAGGATGGGCAAAAGTTGAAAATGGAGTAATGGTGCCGTCTGGAAAAGCGCAGGCAGGAAAAGACGAAGAAGCCCTTGCAGCTTTCACAGGCAAAACAAAAACTCTTGAAGAGCTTGCGGCAGACGAGGGAACGGTGAAAGATCTCCTCAAGCGCAAACTTGTCATAAAGCATGAAGAAAAATTCAGGACTGTTTCCATAACAGATACAGGAAGCGCTCTTGCAGCGCAGGGTCTTGTCCTTGAAGAAGAAATTGCCCAGATAACATCCGATTTGCTTAAGAGCGGGGCCTGGAAAGAGAAAAAATTCAGGCCATATCGGCTTGATATTACTCCTAAACCCCTCTACGGAGCCAAGATCCACCCCTACAGGCGCCTTATCGAACAGATGCGCCAGATTTTCCTGGAAATGGGCTTTACCGAGATCAAAGGCGGAATCATCCAGAGCTCCTTCTGGAACTTCGATGCCCTTTTCCAGCCCCAGGACCACCCTGCCAGGGATATGCAGGATACTTTCCACCTGGGCAGCATCTGCCAGCCTCCGGCTGAGTATTCAGAGGAAGTGGCTGCAATGCACGAGCGTGGAGGAGTTATTGATTCCTGTGGTTGGGGTGGGATCTGGGACAGGGAACTTGCCAGACGCAATGTGCTGAGGACCCATACAACCGCAGTCACTATCAAGTATCTGGCTGACAATCCGAAACCACCGGTAAAAGCCTTCTGCATTGACAGGGCTTACCGCAGGGAAACAATTGACCCGACCCATACTCCCGAATTCGAGCAGCTTGAAGGAGTTGTTATGGATAAAGACATGTCCTTTGCAGACCTTCTTGGGCTGCTGGCAGAGTTCTACCACAGGATGGGGTTCGAAGAGATCCGCTTCCGCCCTGGCTATTTCCCATATACCGAGCCGAGTGTGGAACCCGAGGTTTATGTGGACGGCCTCGGCTGGGTTGAACTTGGAGGCGCAGGCGTTTTCAGGAAAGAGGTTACCGAACCTTTCGGGATCAAAGAACCTGTCCTTGCCTGGGGACTTGGAGTCAGCAGGCTCGCTATGCTGAAACTGGGACTTAAAGACCTGAGGCTTCTTTACCAATCAGACATTGACTGGCTCAGAAAGAGTGAAGTTTGCAGAACTAAATAACTGAAAGCCAGAAGGGTTGAAATGCCTGTTCTGGAGGAATCAAAGCTAAAACCTGCCTGTTCAGATCACAGGCAATTCCCTTTTTTTTTACCAGTCTTATTTAAGGTGAAAATTACTTTCGTTTATACGCGCTTTTTATTCGAAGGATTTCATCTCCATTTTTTAAAAAATCCTTTTTCTTCCGGGAAAGTGTTCTTGTGTCTGTTGCTGAAAAGTTCGGGAGGAAAAATACCCTTAAATAGCCCCAAATCCTAATTTTTGGCACAAAACTTCAAATCGAAGAAAGGGCAGAAAAGGGGGAAAAGAGCAACTATGAATGGAGAAAAGTACTGGGAAGTTACGAAAAAAGACTGGTATCGGACAACCCGTATACTTCTTGTATTTATTCCAACGTTGGGTTTTTTCTCTGTCCTTATGCTTCCTGACTACTGGTATTTCTGGCTCCTGATAGTTGTAGCAGGACTGGCATTGCTTGTGGCATGGCATGCTGAAAATTTTGCATACATTTGCCCAAAATGTGGTGAAGTTTTCGAGATTTCGGCTCTAAAATACTTACTCGGCCCGAATAGCATAAATAAAAAATACTTAAAGTGCCCGAAATGCAAGAAACGAGCATGGGCTGAGATCCTGAGAATTAAAGAATAAATTTATGATCAATAAGTAAACTGTAATCAAGAAATAAACAGTTATCTGAGGAGCAGATAATACTGGTTATGAAAAAGGGAGATGGGAACATCCCTGAGGGCTTACAGGAAAAGGCTTCCGAAAATAAACCGGAAAATGTGGAAATAGGGCAGGAAAATAGTTCTGACCCTCAGACAGGAGAAAGTATTTCCCTTCTTCCTCTGCTTTCTGTCAATTTCATAGGAACACTCGGATTCAGTATTGTGCTCCCGTTCCTGGTGTTTCTGGTGTACAGGATGGGCGGCAATGCCTTTATTTATGGGCTGGCAAGTTCTATGTATTCGGCCTTCCAGCTCATAGGCGCCCCCATTCTTGGTAGATGGTCTGACATTTACGGGCGTAAAAATATCCTGTTTCTGAGCCAGTTAGGAACCCTGCTCTCATGGATTATCTTTCTTGGAGCTCTTTTTATTCCGGTTGTGCCCCTCTTTAAAGTCGATTCGAATATCCTGGGATCGTTTACCTTTACCCTGCCCCTTGCAATTATCTTTTTTGCCAGGGCGTTTGACGGGCTGACCGGGGGGAATATATCTGTAGCCAATGCTTATCTGGCAGACATTACAGCAGAAAAAGATAGGAACCGCAACTTCGGGAAAATGTCGATTTCCTCAAATCTCGGGTTCATAGTTGGCCCTGCTCTTGCAGGGATTTTGAGCGTAACGCAGTATGGATACGCCGCTCCCGTACTGGGCGCAATACTAATTTCACTTATCGGAACCCTACTTATCTTATTTTATATCCCCGAAAACAAACAGTGCTCCCTTGAAGAGCCTGCAGATTCTGAGAATACGCGAAAATTTTTTGGCTACGAAATTAAGGAATGCAGAACCACCATGCTGGAAACAGGGGAAACAGGGAAACCTGCTTTCAGGGAGGTTTTAAAACTTCCTAATATTCCTTATATGCTCGTTCTCTACTTCCTGATCTTTCTCGGTTTTAACATATTCTACACTGCTTTTCCCCTGCATGCAATAGCAGTTCTGAAATGGGACATTGTACAAATGGGTATCTACTTCACGGTTCTGAGCGCCCTCCTGATAATCGTACAGGGTCCTGTGCTTTCGAGAGCTTCAAAAAGGTACTCGGATGCATCCCTTATAATCTTCGGAAGCCTGATGCTTGGTACAAATTTTTTACTGTTAATCCCTGGAAACCTCTTCCTTACGTATCTGGCAACATTATTTTTTGCTCTGGGTGACGGGCTCATGTGGCCTTCTTTTCTATCCCTTCTATCAAAAATCGCAGGGAGAAAATATCAGGGTACGGTACAGGGGTTTGCCAGCAGTTTTGGGAGCCTTGCCAGTATCACCGGGCTGATCCTTGGCGGCCTTTTATATGAAGTACTTGCTGGAAGCGCTTTTTTGATTGCAGGTCTGGTAATCTACGCTGTATTTTTGCTCAATTTCAGGCTCAGGCTTTTTGAAGGAGAGATAAATAATTAAATGGGCAAGCAGGTTCAAATAATTCTGAAATCTTTTAATAAAAGGGCTCACAATAGAAACTTAAAGTCCTTATAGAATATGACAAATGAATTCTAGGATTTATATACACTACTAATTTGCATAAAACCATAATCTAAGATTTAGTTAGAAAAATATGAAAATATAATAGAGATGCTAATAAAAAACCGAAACTTTTAAGTCTAAAGTCTTCTTAACTATTAAAATAATTTTATACACTTACTCAGAAATACGATACAGATTTAAAACATAGCGAAAATTCAGGAATTAATAAAATGATCGGCTTTTCTCCTCTTTTCATTACTCTCTTATTCATCTATATTCTTTCCTTCGTTCTCTGGACACGGACTATTATTGATTGTTTGAAGATGGAGACAGATAAAGGAAACAAACGCCTTATTTGGGTCATAATCATTCTGATAACCTATCTGATAGGAGCTTTTCTCTACTACGTCGTCCGGCGCCCTAGAAGGATTCTTGAACTTGGAATCTGACATACTCTCCAAGCTAAAGCATAGGAGGTTCTACTGTTAAGTTCGGTCAGGATGATGGTATTGAACCATCGGTTTAGCCGAACCTAGAGCAGCTTTCGGGGTATCAGTGTTCCCTTCTACCAAATCCCTTTCTTTGGTAGATCGACCAATATTGAATGCAGCATTAACATCAGCATGGTCAACGTATCCGCAGATACATTTAAAACTTTTACCGTTCCGGTTGCCAATAAGTCCACATCTACTACAACTTTTACTTGTGTAGCGAGGATCAATATAAACTACTTCAACACCTTGCATCTTGGCTTTGTATTCTATAAACATTTGAAGTTGATAGAATGACCAACTGTTCAAGGCATAACGGAAGGACTTTTTCTGCTTTTTGTTATCTCGAATTCCGGTTAAATCTTCAAGTTTGATACCACTATTATTTTTTACAGCAGTATCAACAATTTTCCTACTGATTTTATGATTAAGGTCTTTAACAATCCTGCTTTCTCTATCCTTAATCTGCTTTATTTTTCTGTATTTCCCTTTCTTTTGTAGGGATGTTCTAATATTTTTATACTTATTATGAATATGAAGACCTTTCTTTCCAAGCTTCCATATTTTACCAGTTTCAGGATTAGCTACAACTGCTATATGACCTGTAGTGTTTCTATCAACTCCAATATAATTATCAATTTTCTTAGTTTCTACATCAGGAATTGTTACGGATATACAGGCAAATTCCTTTCCAATTTCAATCTGGTTAATCTTTTCAAAATCAGGAAATTGATATTCCAATATTAATTTAAGACATGGAATTGTTATCTTACGACTCCGTTTCTCTACCTTAATACCTTGATTTGGAATAGTTAACTTTACAGATTTTATGGACTTTACTTTCTTGTTTTTTACATATTTTCTTAAAATCTGATTAGAAATCATGGACTTTAAGCCGATATGTTTGACATCTTTAGAGGAAAGTGTTTTCTGTTTAATCCCAAACTCCGCTACTTGTTTCGCCTTTCTCAACTCATCTGAGAAGTCTCTATGATGCCGGAGTTTGTAGGTTAAAATCACGTATTATAGAACCCATTTAAAGGAAATAAGGCTTATCAGAGTCTTAATTATTGGATGGTTAGAAAGTTGACGGATTCATCCCCAAGCTAAAGCATAGGGGCTTTCTCCTTCGACACCATAAGGAAAAAGCAACGAAACTTTAAGGCCTTTCAGCTCATTTTTTCCTTTTCTCCCCTTTCTTCTTCATATGTCTCGAAATAAATCGAATTCCTGCAGAAGCCAGTGCGAGTAAAGCCCACATCTTTTTCAGACTGCGAATTCCTCCCATAATCAAATCACCCCATCTTTAAAGTCTTTGCATTTATAGCTACAATTACAGTACTCAGACTCATGAGAACTGCGCCCATAGCAGGGCTCAGTAAAATTCCGTATCCATAGAGCACTCCTGCAGCAAGAGGTATTGCAAAAACATTGTACCAGGTTGCCCAGAGAAGATTCTGATACATCTTGGAGTAAGTACTCCTGGAAAGCCTGATTATATTCAAAACATCCCCTGGATCATTTTTAACCAGTACTATATCAGCGGTTTCGATTGCAACATCCGTACCGGCCCCGATAGCAATTCCGACATCAGCCTGGGCCAGTGCAGGCGCATCATTAACTCCGTCCCCGACCATGCCTGTAATATACTGCTTTTGAACCTCTTTGACTTTCGCTGCCTTTTCATGCGGGAGAACTTCTGCGAAGTAATCATCAAGTTCCAGTTCTCTGGCTACCCAGGCTGCAACATAGCGGTTGTCCCCTGTAAGCATAAGACATTTTATTCCCATGCTTTTGAGTTTTGAGATTGCTTCTCTGGATTCCTTCCGGACAATATCGGCAAGTGCGAGAGCTCCCAGTACCTTCTCTCCCTCAAGCAGGAACACAACGGTTTTTCCCTGCTCTTCGATTTCTTCTATTTTTTCTTCTTTCAGGACAATTCCCTTTTCTTCAAGATACCCCGGACTCACAACAAGGAATTTCTTTCCTTCCACAATTCCTTCTACCCCTTTCCCAGGGATTGAACTGAATTCTTCTACTGGTCGAATCTCCAATCCCCTTTCCTTTGCGCTTTCAAGAATACCTGCTGCAATAGGATGCTCAGAACTGGCTTCCAGGGAAGCTGCCAGGCCCAGAATCTTTTCATTTTCCTTTTCGTTTCCAGCCTCTTCTCCTTTTCCAGTCTCCTCTCCTGAAAACAAAATTATATCCGTAACCCCAAACCTTCCTTCTGTGAGTGTACCTGTTTTGTCAAAAATGAGAGCCTGAAGATTACGTGCACTTTCAAATGCCTGTCGATCCCGGATAAGAAGCCCGGATTTTGCGGCAATGGACGTTGAAACTGCAACTACTAGGGGGATAGCAAGTCCAAGGGCATGAGGACAGGTGATAACCATTACCGTAACTGCCCTCTCAAGGGCAAAAACCAGCTCCTTGCCGAAGAAGATCCAGAGAAAGAACGTGAGAGTTCCCACAGTAAGGGCTATGATTGTAAGGTACATTGCAGCTCTATTTGCCAGGTCCTGGGTTTTTGATTTGCTTTCCTGAGCTGTTCTGACGAGTTCAACAACCTGGCTCAGGTAGGTATCCTTCCCGGTTTTTTCTACCTTCACAACAAAAGCCGCTTCACCGTTAATGGAACCGCCTATAACCTCATTTCCCGGTTTTTTCGTGACAGGTTTTGACTCCCCTGTAAGCATTGATTCATTGACGCTGCTGGTTCCTTCTACAACAGTCCCGTCTACAGGCACTTTTTCTCCCGGCTTGACCAGAACCTTATCCCCGATTTTTAGCTGGTCAACACCCACGTCAACGATTTCACCGTTGTTTTTCAGGTGAGCAACCGAAGGCATGATCTTTACCAGTTCCTCAAGGGCTCTTGAAGCCCCCATTACCGAACGCATCTCCAGCCAGTGCCCGAGTAGCATTACATCGATAAGGGTTACCAATTCCCAGAAAAAGACGCCTCCGGGAAGCCCAAAAACCACAGCAGAGCTGTAAAAATAAGCCACACTGATAGCAACTGCTATCAGAGTCATCATCCCAGGAGACTTCTCAGCAAGCTCTTCTTTTATGCCCTTGAGAAACGGATAACCTCCGTAGAAATAAACGACCGAGGACAGCAGAAAGGTGAGAAAATCGGCACCAGGAAAACGGAGCTCAAAGCCGAAAAAACTCTGGATCGTAGGAGAAAGCAGTAAAACAGGGAATGTTAATATGAAAGAAACAATAAATCTTTTTTTGAAGTCTGCAAGCATATGAGAATGATGATCGCCGTGATCTTTTCCACCGGACATCTCATGCCCCTGGTGTTTCATTTCTTCATGCTGCTCATGTTTCACTCCTTCGTGCTGCTCATGGCCCTCATGTTTCATTCCTTCATGCTGCTCGTGGTTCTGGTTTTTCTCTTCCGCATGTTGCTCATGGCCAGGTTTCTTTCCAGCATGTTGTTCTTGATCTCCCGCATGAATCTCATGCACCACATTTCCAGCGGGTTTATGACCACGTTCTTCGTGAAATTCATGGGAATTTCCTGACGTTTCCCTTTCAGAGTTTTTCCCTCCAGAGATATGTTCTTTTTTGGGTCGGAGAGGCTCATTTAATTGAGTTTTATTACTACCAGTGTCCGTTCCTTTCTCTTCAGCCTGCATATCCTCATGCCCCTTATTTTAATTTTATTTAAGATATTATAATTCGTTATTATTTGAAAATGAAAGAATCAAAGATCCTGAGTCAAAAAAAAATTATAGATTTTTAAGCTTACTCAGGCAAATTCTTTGAGACGGCGTACAACTCCATTCAAGATCCAAAAAAATGAATATGTAGCTCATTATGAAGACAGCAGAACTCGAAGTAGGAAAGGGTGAGAATCCAAGACCTGAAGATTTGAAGAAATAACTTGACAAAGTAAGCCAGGATAAAGAGAACCTTAAAAATATGTTTAACACATGTTATGCAGGTACGGACATTGATTAATCAGAAGGCTATAGAGACACCGGGAGCTAAAAAACCATGTTGGCAGTTTTGGTAACAGGGTTGAAGCACACTATTTTTTAGGTCTCCAACTACCAACAACTTTAGGAACAGCTTTCAATATACCCACAACAACAGCAGTACAAATTGCCACCTTAAACCAAAATGTCGCTCCACCCTTAGACATAACGCAACATATGATAACCAACTATATAAAATCAGGTATTATATTATATGATAAATATAATAAAAGAAGGAGAAAAGGGAACATGGAGGGGATAACTTTTCTCTTTTCTCGCAAGAACTATTAACTTTTCAATTGTTTAAAAAACTTTTGCAAGTTCATTTTACATTATCTGGAATCTCCGCAAACTCAAAAGATGGTTGAAAAACTGGAAAATTTCTTTTTTAGTTGGACTGGAAACTCAGATACAGGCACTTTATGACCAGCTGCAAACAAAGGATGAGAATTCAGAAATAGCAAAATCTTATACAGATTCCAAAAGTGCAGAAACATTTTATTTATATATTCACTATCACCAACTAACTTCCAGCGAGAATGGGCTTTGAACCTGAGTATATAATGGAGAATTTCGTCATCTAAGTATTTTAATTTCAGTTTTCATATAATATATGGCCAATATTAGACTTTACTGAGTCGAAGGCAGAAAGCTCCGATGCTTTAGCTAGGAGATGAATGCCGTCAAATTCATAAAGTTCTTCTGTTGTTGATTCTGAAAATTTATTAATACTTTTAAACTAATTAATATATTGTTTTGCTGACACCACTACCTCATCGCTATTAACGATACATATGTCCATATGCGAAAACCAAGCAAATATGTATCCAGCAACGAGTAGATGGAAAACGGGCTTAACTCTATACCAAAGGGATTGGGAAATCAAGGCGGGGAAAGCCGCAAGCCGCAACGCATCTCAAGAATATCACGTTCATAGATCACATATTTTCTGACACCGCAGGGACTGCGGGGATGAGCCTGTGGACTGGTTCTCAATAGAGAAGGGAATGAAGCAGGAAGCCATGATGCTTTAGCTAGTGGTAGTTCACAAGCCCCCATTCTAAATTTATCAAATCTTTTTCAGAATACTCTTACCCTGATTATTTCACTTAATGGCGAGTAAACCGCATAAAAAAGCACACCGTTCAGTAAATACCCTTCAAAAAGAATTTTTGTGACGCCTGAGATTGCACTATAAAAAGTATTAAGTTCGTAGGACCAGGCAGGATCCCATTAAAACAAGGATTGAAACTTAGATTGGATTTCAATAAAATAACGCACCGTGCACGAACGAAATAAGTCTAAAAAAACTCAGACGTAAACTCTTCCAAAAGATATCATTTTTTATAAAAAACAGAGCAACTAAAATAAAGTTGCTCTTTTAATTTTGTCATTTGTATGGGCTTTTAAGTATGCGACCATCTTGCATAGTACGGCATTCCGTTTCTATACATACCACTAATACTGTCTGTGGCAACTTTATTTGTTTCATCAGACGTGTGCATAAACTTGCCGTTTCCTATGTATATTCCCACATGATTGGCAAGCGAGTATGTTTTTCCGTTTTTAGTGGCATTCTTTTTCCAAAAGATTACGTCTCCGGGTCTGGGAGAGGTTGTGGTAACATAATATTTATTTTTTTTCATATTAGCCACAGTTTGGAATACTATGCTTTTGGCTCCGACTTGTTTGTATACTTGATATACTAAGTGAGAGCAATCAATACCCGATCTGGAATTGCCTCCATACAAGGCTTTAACTCCAATCCAACTGTTTGCGGCTTTTAATGTTGCGGATTCCGATGTTCCTACAGGAGCTGCTGCTCCCAGGGGTATGAATGCTATTAGGATAACTACAAGGCATGATGCTATTGCTTTTTGTTTATTTATTTTCATTTTCCCCCACTGTAAAGTTTTTTTACGTTTTTACTTTAACATAACTACAGTATACTTACTATAAATATTTCACTTAATAAACTAATATTATTTAGGTAGTATTAGGGATTTTCTGTATTCACTATGTTCCTAATATTGCCTTAAAAAGCTTAAAAGGGACTAAAACCCGCTTTCAATAAATTTTTTCCAAATTTTTTTCGATTTTTGAGATTTGATTTTCTACAGTTTTTCTAATAACTTATTGAATTATTATAATCACTTATCATTTTCATCGTGGGATTTTAATGAGGCTTTTTTATTAGGCGTAAATACCGCATTAGGGCTTCCAAATGGACCTAATTCGGAATTAAACATAAGGATAATATTCTCTTTTCGATTGGCAACTTCATTATAAGCAGTTGTTACGATCCGTATTAAGTTAGTACAGAATCATCTCGAAGACCTGAAAAACTTAAATCCAGACTCTTTACGACCAACCGCACACAAAGGATGAGCAGCTAGAAAGCTAAATGAGATTATTCAGAAGCAAGCTATCCATATTCAAAGCTTAATTCAAGAGAACAGCCGATTGAATATTAAGCTGCTTCCCGAGGATACAGAAAAAAACTAAAAAGTAAGGCATGAACCCCAAATTCCAGTGAAAATCCATAAATAAAAAGTAAGGTATACAGCTTCGATTCCATTGAAAGTGCATATATCATCCAACACACAGCAAAGAACTAATGAATAACTAACTAACGAAACAATTTACGAAATCCATACACAAGGGTTCATACAAAAAAATCCGGCACAGCATATAAAAATATTTTCGAATTACCCACAACAGCCGAACAATTAGAGAAACAGAATCTACACAGGAAACGAAGGTGCAAAAACAAGTTTTTGGGGCAGCCAACACCAGTTTTTTTTTCCAATGACTCTATAAGTGTATATGGAAAATATTATAAAAAATCACAAAGAAGAGCCAGATAGTCCTGCAAAAACTGCAGGAAATGATAGAAGACAGCAACTTTTTTAGGATTCTATATCAAAAAAATTAATATATTAATCCTATTATTTAACAGCATGGACAACAGAAAATACGAAAAAAACGAATCGAGTCTCTTAGACACTTTAATTTTCACATTATCAGGAACATCAATCATCGGATGCGTATTCTGGATAATACAAAACACCGGTCACATTCATTATAAAATCGCACACAAACTAAATTCCATCATAAAGACAGATAGGTTAACAATATCAATTTTATTTTTTTAAAATATAAAATTATTGGTCGTGTCCGTGAGTCATTGATCAAATCTGAAAAACAAGTATACATTCCATTTTTTGGAAAATCTAGAACGAGTCTAGGGTCTACGATTTTCAACAACTCACGGACATGACCAAATTATTCAATTTCATATTCATTAATTCTCAACTTTGTTAAGAATAATCTTAACTGTTTTCTATTCTTTTTCGCTAAATTTCTTAAAAGGGCATTTTCAAGATCCGTTTGATTTTTTTAACTGTATATAAAAATCAAAGACCAAGTAGATTCCTTAAGTTTTCAGAAGTACCCACATCCACAGGCTTCTGTTCCATTATTTTCTTAGCCTTATCAATGTATTCGGTCTCAGTTCTGGCTTGAGTACTTCCCTCTTCATATGTTTTACCATGAGGATAAGCTTCCTGCATATGCCTTTTATTTTTTCTCTGCGGTGCTGATCCCAAGGATATAATACGGAGTGCAGTGCCTCAAGATTGAACTGAAGAGCCCTGTAAAAGCTATCAGTGCAACAATCCATTTCAAAGGAGAACTTTTTACAAGATTCGTTTCCAGGGCAATAATTGCTAGTACTCCGAATGTGGTTCGGAACAGGAGATCAAAGCCTCCTACATTTTCTTCCAAAAACAATTTTTTGAGATTCGTCGGACAAAACCCCCTTTAAGTCCTCGTATGATATTTATATATTCCTTCAGATGCTATTTAATATTTTCTGGAATTATCAAATTTAGTATTGATTCCGCTGGCAGTTGATCGCCATCAATCAAAAATCCCGAAAACAATAACAGTCTTAATGTTTATAGGCGACTTGTTGAAATCATAATTTTATCGAAAAGCTCTTTTATATGGAGGCGAGTATTCATACAGATACTGATCTGTAAAAAGGGGTAGGACTATACGCGGTTGAACTAAAAATGATCGTGGGGGTCATTTACTGTAAAACCGCAAACCGAAGGGCAGCTCTCAAATCTGGTCAAACAAGGTGAGTGTGCCCTTTTTTAAGATATAATCGATAATTAGCGAATGCGGCCTAAAAAATCAATAACATTAAGCCTTTAACTGTCTGAAATGTTAATTTGAATCACAACTTTTGTTGTACTTGATTTTTTGCTTCAAATGTGTATAGTCCTAGAGGGGGGACTGCATATGTCAGGTATTAGGATAAACACGCTCAAAGTAGGGCTTTACGAAGCAGTAGTCTGGATAGCCATATTCGGTTTACTCTACAAAATTAGTCTTGAGAATTACCTTCTCTTCCATACTGTGGTAGAATTATTTTGTGTTTATTTTTCATATGTGATATTTCTGGTGGTATGGAAATCAAGGGATCGTCTGGAAAATCCATATCTGTTAGTGATAGGGATTGCCTTTTTCTTTATTGGAAGCGTTGACCTCTTGCAGGCCCTTGCATTCAAAGGATTGGGAGTGTTTCACGGGTTTAAAGAAGAACTTTCCATCGAGCTCTGGACATTATCAAGTTATCTGGAAAGCTCTTCTTTCTTAGTAGCTCCGCTGCTTTTACTGTACAATAAAGATAATGATAACAAAAATAATAACAAAAATAATAACAAAAATAATTGGGTAACATATTCAGGACCCTTTAAAGGCGCCACTTTTGCCTGGAAAGTTTTTTTCGTATATGCATTAATTACTATCGTTTGCCTGCTCTCAATCTTCTTTTTCAGAAATTTTCCGGACACTTATATTGAAGGTTCTGGATTCACTCCTTTCAAAACTGTAAGCGAAGGTGTAATCTCTGTCATGTTACTTTGCTCACTGTTCCTGCTATATAAAAAAAAGAACAGGTTCGAAAACCATATTTTCAAATTACTCGCAGTAGCCATAGTTCTGGCAGTCTTTAAGGAACTATCTTTTACCCTGTACCCCCAGGTAAACGAATTTCCAAACTTCATGGGTTACTTTTTTAAACTGCTGCTAATTTATCTGATTTACAAGGCAGTAGTTGAGACCGGATTTGAAAATCCTTACAGCCTTCTTTTCAGAGAACTTAAGAGTAGAGAAGAAGATTTCAGGCAGAAAGCAATTTTTCTTGGTGGTGAGTACAATCACATTTGCAGAATAATAGGGGTAAACAAAAATCTGGCTGGAAGTAATAAAGAAAATCTTAAGGAAAAGCACGATTGGGAAAGTGATCATTCTTTCATGCAGCACTTTCCTGGAATAAAATTCCAGCTTGACGAGAACTTTACATTGAAATCCATAAGTGGGCCTGTTGAGGAAATGACAGGTTATAGAAAGGAAGACATTCTTTTAGGAAAAATGGATTGGATGGAAATGATCCCACCTGAAGATCGACATTTGATTTTTGAAAAACGGGGAAAAATGAAGTCAAATCCGAACTTCGTAATCGAGAATGAATTTCGGATACACAGAAAAAATGGGGAAACAAAATGGGTCAGAGAAATTACCCAGAGAGTCTCAGACAGATCAGAAACTTCAGTGAAGTTTCAGGGTTTAATTTATGATATAACTGAACGCAAAACAGCTGAAGAGTTTCTGGAAAAAATAAATAAACTCCGAATAAAAGAGATCCATCACCGGATAAAGAATAACCTTCAGGTAATCTCATCCCTTCTTAGCCTGCAGGCAGAAAAGTTCGAAGACAAGGAAGTAATTGAAGCCTTCAGGGAGAGCCAGAACCGTATTGCTTCCATAGCTATGATCCATGAGGAACTACATGAAGGTGAAGGTATGGATACCCTCGATTTTGCAGCCTATCTCCGGAAACTGACTGCAGACCTCTTCAGTTCATATCGAGTTGGTAACGATAGCATAAGCCTTAAACTTGACCTTGAACAGGTTTATCTGAACATGGATACTGCAATACCTCTTGGCATTATTGTAAACGAGCTGGTTTCAAACGCCCTGAAGTATGCTTTCCCTGCAAGGGATGGCGAAATCTACATCAACTTTTGCAGAACTGAGACTTTTGCCGCAAGATACAATATCTTCAGTCTGGATGAAGAATGTCTAAATAAAAATGATTTTCGTTACATGCTTGTAGTAGCAGATAACGGAAAAGGCATTCCTGAAGAAATTGACTTTAATAATGCAGAATCTCTCGGCCTCCAGCTTGTAAATATACTTGTCGAACAGATAGACGGTTGTATTGAACTTAAAAGGAATCAGGGGACAAAGTACAGTATCCGCTTTTGATCAAATTTGAAAAAACGGCCACATTAGCTACTTCTAACAGATTTGAGAGTCAATTTTATGCGTGTGAGTTTCAGTAATTGACCCCAAATATCCGAAAACATTATGTGTACTCTCTGCGTGAACTCTTTCTTGCCTGACACTTTTCCACGCCAAAGGATCGTTTTGAATTAGGCGCAAGAAAGTTTGTGAGAAGTGACATGTTTAGATAGTTTGATTTTTTATGCTATTGATATCATATTCCAACTGCTTAAGTCCTAATATTTTCCACTATCGTCAAAATTTAGCATCGATCCGTCGGCAGTGACCGCCTCAATTAAAAAACCAGAAAATAATAAAAAGTCTTTCTCTTAAATATATAGCGTTATTCTGTTTGCATTCTATTTGCATTCTGTTTATATTTCGCTTGTCAAAAAAGCCCTTAACAGAAACTACGTAAATCTACCGGAAAAGATCAATCGAAAAATAACAAAATATATAACAAGAGATGAGAAGGTTTCTAACTATGCCCGAGATAAAAATTGACAGGTCTCTCTCATACATTGAAGGTACACAGCGAGTGTATGACGAAGCCACAACCCTGGAAAACACTAAAGATCAGATAAAAAAGATCGGTGTTACCCGAATTGCAGATATTACAAACCTGGACAGGCTAGGAATCCCGATTTTCTCGGCAATCCGCCCCAGTGCTGCCAGGGGAGCGATCAGCATATACTCCGGAAAGGGCTCGACCGAGCAGCGGGCTCGGATTTCGGCTGTAATGGAGAGTTTTGAGCGCTGTCTGGCAGAAAGGCCGGGCCTGAATTCAAATATTGCAGGCGGCATTTCTGCTCCAGCTCTTGTGGAATCCTATGCCAAAGCCATAGAAAGCTGCAACTTACTGGACCCAAAGGCCCTTCTTCTGCCCCAGCCCTATGTTCCCCAGTCCCTGCTGGAATGGGTAGGAGCATACGATCTGATAAATGGAGAAGAAGTGTTCGTAAGCGCAAATGCGGTTTACCATCCCTATGACGCACCAGGCCAGTGCCAGAAACTTTTCCTGAGCAATACCAATGGGCTGGCATCCGGGAACGTGATTGAAGAAGCTATTCTTCATGGATTACTCGAGGTCATAGAACGAGACGCAATTAGCACAGCCCAGTTTACCCGCAACCTTGGAAAAGAAATCGTGCTGACTGAAAAAGATGGGTATCTCTACGAGCTTGCCAGAAAGTTCAAGGATGCGGAAATAGAACTGAAGGTCTGGCTGGTTCCTACTGATACGGGAATTCCAACAGTGATTGCGGCAACTGATGATGTAAAGCTGAAGGATCCGGCTCTTCTTGTTATGGGTGCAGGTTCCCACCTGAAACCTGAAATTGCGGTTGCCAGGGCCATAACTGAGGCTGCCCAGTCGCGAGTAGTCCAGATCCAGGGAGCAAGGGAAGATACGGACAGGGAAGGCTTTATCCGAAGTGTTGGATACGACCGGATGAAACGCCTTAACGGCTTCTGGTTCGAAGAAGGAGAAAAAGTGTCCCTATCTGAAGTTCAGGATCTGTCCAGAAAAAGTCCTGCAGAAAATATCGATGTAATACTCGAAAAGCTCAGGAAGCTTGCTGAAAGAGTGCTTGTGGTAGACCTCTCAAGAGAAGAAGTTGCAGTACCTGTTGTCAGAATAATTATCCCTGGCTTTGAGCTTTTCACTATTGACCGCGACCGCACAGGAAAAAGAATTAGCTCTGGAAAGAAGAGAGACTTTTCCAGGGATAGAAACGATAAGCCGTGGAAAAGAAGATGAGGGCAAGAGCAGTAATCTTTACCGGCAACAGCATCAGCCACGAGGACGCAAAAAAAATCCTGAGGGCAAATTACCAGCCTCCTGTACGCAGGTTCCAGCTTGAAAAATTCGTGCAAAAGGGATATAATATCATAGGGATCATAGACGGGATCTTTTTCGACAGGGCTGCAGTCGGGCACAGGGAGATTATGTCTGCCCTTGACACCGGAGTAAAGGTTATAGGAGGCGCCAGCATGGGTGCCCTCCGAGCCTCGGAACTTGATACCCACGGAATGATAGGGGTAGGAAAAGTTTACGAATGGTACAGGGACGGTGTGATTGAATCGGATGATGAAGTGGCCGTAAGTACCAATCCAGACACTTTCGAACCCATTTCCGTCCCCCTGGTCAATATCAGAGAAACCTTGAAATCCGCCTCAGCTACCGGGATTATAAGTGAAAAAGAACATAACGACCTTTTAGAGCTTGCAATTAACACATATTACCCGGACAGAAGCTATCTTGGACTTATAAAGGAAGGAACAAAAAAAGGTCTGATCCCTGAAGATAAGAGAAAATCCATTCTAGATTTCTGCATCAACAGGGAAGTTGACGTGAAAAGGGAAGATGCAATCCTTGTGCTTGAGACCGTAAAAAAGCTGATTGAAAAAGCTGATTGAAAAAGCTGATTGAAAAAGCTGATTGAAAAAGCTGTTGAAAAAGCTGATTGAAGGGCCTAGAACTTAGGTCTCTTCAAATCAGGATTTCGGCTCTCCAAACCTTTTTTTCAAAATCTTGTTCAAGGTGTCTTCTTTTTCCAGTGTATCGATTCAGTTTCAGGTTTCCTTTACACTTTCATAGCTTCCTTCAACGCTTTAGTATGTAAAGCCTGATGATGTACAGGCTCACAAGCAGGACAAGGAAATTGTAGACGGCACTGAAGATAGGAGCATACTGGGGCTCGAACCATGTGTCTATTATCTGCCCAATGGAAAAATAGAGCTGGAAGGTGGCTATAAGCAGGAACAACATGGCAATGAGGAAAGTTCCTTTTTTAAAGTTCTCCCTCATGTCTGATATTTTCTCACCTTTTGTTTCTAATTTTGTTTCTAATCTCGTATCTGCTGCTTCACTCACCCAAACCGCCTCCTGAAAATTGCTGCCGAACAGAGCAGGATTGCAGACAAAGGCAAACCAAATCCTGGTGTGCCTTTTGGTTGTCCTTCTCCAGATTCCGCTTGTGGAGCATCATTCGCAAGCTCACTGTTTTTGAATTCGCTTGTCTGGATCTTCCGGGTCTCGGTGGTGTTTTTTTCTTGAATCTTAATTTTGGGACTGAGCTGAATATAACCCTCTCCACGTTTGACTATCGTATCGTTATTCCAGATAAGGACTTCAACAATGTAGTTGTACTGGTCGGGTATTGTCAGATTGACACTCCGGATAACTGTTGTCTCAGGTCTGACTTCTCCTGTTTGGGTCCATACCTTATCCGCAAGGAGTCCTGCATCCATTTCCCGGACTTTGACAAGCATTCTGAAATCATGGCTTGTTTCCTTGCCTTCGTTTGTCAGGTAAATATCACTCTCAACAAAGACTTTTCCGCCTTCTATTCCCCCTACCCTGAAGTCTATTCCGGGAATCTCAAGCCCTATGTCCTGTATATCTGCAGGCAGAACATCCAGATTGTAGATTTCGATTTCTCCATTACTTTTTTGGGTACTTTCCTCAAACAGGACAGAACGAAGGTCATATCCTCCTTTTTTTGGGAGGCTCAGGTTCTGACTTACTAATTTTGTATCTCCTTTTTTCAGTACCCCGAGTTTTACCTCTTTCTGTGCTTCAAGCAGCCCGCTCTCCTTACTATAAGCCTTAAGGAGAAGGGAAGTATTTTTCTTTGAGTCTCAGTACTTCGCTAAAAATCTCTCTCCCATGTTTTCCTGCCATTCATTTACCTCAGACACTCCACCATTAGCCTAAC
>MDTP02000051.1 GCA_001714685.2 Methanosarcina sp. Ant1
GATGCAAATTATAAATCTTTTTTTGCTTTACGTAAGAATGGTTATCTTGATTCTCAATCTCCAAACTACAAAAGTAGAGAATATTTTCAAACAATTCCTTATAATCAAAGTGGATTCTATCAAGCAAATAACTATATGATTTTTACTCATAAAGTTAATGATACCGAACTTGTTTTTGATATAAAAGAAAAGTTTGAAAATATAAAACAGGTTGAAATCTATAATGATGATCCTTTTCGTGGTAAAGGTAATTTCTATATTTCTGTTGTTTATGAAGTTGCTGCTCCTGAATATATTGATAATGGATTGTATCAAGCGAATGATGCAGGTATTACAAAAATTGTAACCTGTATCAATCTTAAAGGTAAAATCCATGAAGTAATGACTCCTAGACCTGATAAGTATTGGCAACCAAAGATGGATAGAATCAAGTCCAGAAGAGATCACTGTATCGGAGTTAAAAAGAGATCACGCAAATCCATAAAATATCTTAAACTTCATAAACAATATCGAAAAATGGAAACTAAAAAACATAACCAATTAAAGGATTTTCAGCATAAACTATCCAAAAAGATGGTTAACAATACTAAGGCGAATACCATTATTGTTGGTGATCTGAAAGTTAAGAACATGGCTCAATCCAAAAAACTTAAAGGTAAAAGAAAAAGAGCTATGAACAGATCAAATCAAAATCAAGGATATTTATCTCGCTTCATCGGATTTTTAGCCTATAAAGCTGAACTTATAGGTAAACGTGTAATAAAAATCGATGAAAGTTATACTTCCAAAATGTGTTATGTTTGTGGAAAACTCCATGAAATGCCACTATGGAAGCGAAATATGGAATGCGATTGTGGTAATTATATTGATAGAGATAGAAATTCTGCTATCAACATCATGTATAATTTCCTATCGCAGAATGCTCTGTGGACGAGCTTTCAGCAATTCGCTGGAAATCTTCGACAAACAGGCTTATTGATGTCGATTAGATTCTCAGAATCAAATCTTCAGATGATATAAGTACTCGAAGGAAGCCCCTTCCTCGCCATCAGGCAGGGAGGGGTAGTTCACTTCGGCTGATGGTGAGATTGGAATTGGGCCTACAACCACATAGCCTGATTTAGAGCCTATCCGAAAAGTGTTGTGACCTACTGTAACTTTCTAATTGAGCAATTATTTAAACCCACACAAAATAGCGAAGAGCCAACATAAGCATATATATGCATACAGTCACTATACGTATTGGAGGGATTATATGGCTGAACCATTAGCTTATTCTGTTGGTATGTGGACCACCAAGAGTGGTCAAAGTGATGCTTTCGTAAAGATTTGGGAAGATATGGTTAATCATGTCACCAAAAACGCTAAAGGCGGTATTGATTTTACGTTGGCGCAAGACGCAGATCAATCTAATATGTTTATCTCGTTTGGTCGCTGGGAAAACATCGATGTCTTCAAAATATGGTTAGAATCACCAGAATTTGAAAGTTATATGAATAAGATAAAACCACTATGTGATGATGTAAAAATAAGAACAATGAAAGGTGTATTTAGTATCAAGGGAAATATTGCACTAATATCATAAAAGAGAAGGGCTCAGAAATGAGCCTATTACTCTAACCAAGCTGTTGGTTTTCCTACACCTTCATTGTTGTCGATTTTAATTTTGAGTTTCGCGCCTTAACAGCGAAGTCTATATTTGCAAATGCGAAATGAACGAGGACTTGAGCTATAACGTGAAAAACTGGGAATGGAAGTAACACATTAAACTAGCTTTCCTAATCTATTCTCTATTTTCTATTTTAGTTCCGGCTCTGAACTAGACCTGGAGCTAAGGTGTAATTCAAGGTGGTTCCCTTCTACAGACATTTTGAAAGACCTGATGCAAAAAGGTAAAGAATGTTTTTCTAAAGCAGTACTGGACTCAAAGCCTTGGCAGAAATGTCTGTAAAGGTTTAATTGAAACTACAAGAACTCCTGATTAGACATATTTATGAAGAGAGTGATCTAATTTTTAATATAATTTGTAAAATATATAATTAACCGAAGAATTTTAGAAGAACCATTACATATATAATTTTAAAAACGGGAATAAAAAGGAGGTCAGGTATGGACAATCGTATTTTCACCAATATTATGGTTGCTACAGATGGTTCCAACGCTACAAAGAAAGCGGTTGATTCAGCGGTTAAACTTGCGAAGCTGAACAAAGCAAAGCTTTATGCTCTGTACATGTGATAGCTCCAGAAGAAACTAAGGTAACTCAGCATGACCCCAGAGATGCTGAATGGGAAAAACACATGACGGAGCATCTTAAGGCACAAGGTAGGGAAGCTACACACTATGTCGAAATTGCTGGCAAAATCGTTGACATCACAGTCGAGCCGGTAGTATTAGAAGGAAATCCGGCAGATGAGATTGTAAATTTTGCAGAAAAAAATGATATTGAGCTTATCATCATGGGTTCACTCGGAAAAAACCGGAGTCTAGCGATTCCTACTGGGGATTGTAGCCGAAAATGTGGTCAGATATTCTAAAGTATCAGTGCTTGTGGTAAGGGGATAAATATGGAAAGCGGTACTAAGATAAAAGAAGAACCATCTAGAATTTTGATTGCTACTGATGGATCAAAAGCTGCTAAGAAAGCAGTTGATTTTGGGATTAAATTTGCACTCAAGTATGGTGCAAAGGTTTACGCCGTGTACGTTATTAACATAACTGCTTATGAGAAAGTTTATCAGAGCAATTGGTCATCTGAAGCACTTAAAACATTCGATAAAGTGGCTAACACAGAAACATCTTTCGTAGTGGAAAAAGCAAAATCATCTGGATTAGATGCGGAACCTATAATTCTTAAAGGAAGTGCAGCAGAAAAAATTTTGGACTTTGCGGATAAGCATGATGTTGATATGATAGTTGTAGGCTCGCTTGGAAAAAGTGGAATTGAGCATTTCACACTTGGAAGTGTGTCAGAAAAAATTGTAAGGTATGCAAAAGTTCCTGTACTTGTTGTCAAGTGATCGTAAAAAGAAAATGAGAATATAAAGTCTATGAGGGGGTATGATGGAAAGCGATGAGGAAGAGGCTATAGAGAATTTTGTACAAAGAATAAAGATTTCAATACAGTTGGGTCTCGATAAGATGGATATAGATTGCATTGATAAAAACACAGAGAATAGGCTCATTGACTTGTGCCTTCAAGACAGAAGAATCCAAAATGGACAATATAACTGCAATTATATTGAAAACTTGATCGAGCGAGAGTTAATTGCGGCTATGTGATGATATCATGAGTCGGAAATGGAAATATTTAGGTGTTTCGATGGGTGGAGAAGAAAGAAAGCGCGGAAAAAACAGTGCCCTTGGTTTCTTAATTCTCTGTCTTCCGTGCTTTCCGTGGTTTTCAAAAATTTATTTGTTCACATATTTTGGAATCGAAACAATGGTTCGAAATGATTCATAATATCACCTTATGAGATATTAGAGCAGTTGGTATTAAGATATATGGTCTAAAGTTAACTATAATTTAAAAATATTACAATCAACCGAAGACTTTTAACAGAACCTTGTGCTATAATATATTATAGAAAACGGGAAGAATAAAGGGGGGTCAGGTATGAATAGTCGTATTTTTACAAATATAATGGTTGCAACCGACGATTCAGAATTGGCAAGAAAAGCAGTTGATTCAGCAATTAAACTTGCACAACTAAACAAAGCAAAGCTTTATGCTGTACATGTGATTGCTCCGGGGGAGACTAGGGTAACTCAACATGACCCTAGAGATGCTGAATGGGAAAAGCACATGAAAGAACATCTCATGGCACAAGGTAAAGAAGCCACACATTACGTCGAAACTGCTGGCAAAATTGTTAACGTTGCAGTCGAACCCGTAGTTCTGGAAGGAAATCCTGCTAGTGAGATTGTGAATTTTGCTGAAAAGAATGACGTAGAACTGATCGTTATGGGTACACTTGGAAAGACTGGAGTCCAGCGGTCCCTACTGGGAAGTGTAGCAGAAAATGTGGTTAGACATTCTAAAGTACCAGTACTCGTGGTAAGGGGGTAAATATGGAAAGCGGCACTAAGATATATAATGTACCATCTCGAATTTTGATCGCCACTGACGGCTCAAAATCAGCTGAGGATGCAGCTGCTCTCGGTATAAAATTTGCGCATCAGTATGGTGCAAAGGTCTATGCCGTATATATCATTAGTATAACTACTTATGATAAAGTTTTTCTGGATGAATCTTGGTCAATAGAACAGTGCGTGGAATGCGAAAAAACCGGTCACAGAGCAACCTCTTCTGTTGTGGAAAAAGCAAAATTTGCCGGACTTGAAGCAGAATCCGTAATTCTTAAGGGAAGTCCAGCAGAAAAGATTTTGGACTTTGCGGATGAACATGATATTGACTTGATTGTGGTAGGTTCACTTGGAAAAAGTGGAATTGAGCGTTTCGCGCTTGGAAGTGTATCTGAAAAAGTTGTAAGGCACGCAAAAGTTCCTGTACTGGTTGTCCGATGATAGTAAAAGAAATGAGGGTACTGAATTCTTCTGGAATTTAGTAGCTCTGCGAAATAGCTTAAACGCATTTTTGCATGTACTTCAACATTTTCCCAGGCTCTCTTTGAATTTCCAAAATGAAAATGTGTTATTCAAGTTATTTCGTAACAACTCATAAGGTCTAAACTTGAACAGAAGCTACCTCATATGTTCTCTTAGAGCGTGTCTTAATATTCAAACAATTTCTAATTGGATAACGCCGTTTTAAGCTAAATTCAGACGTAAATTTATCATAAATTCAGGTACATATTGACCTTAAGGATATCACTTTATCCCATAGTACTTACGAACTCCAATCATAAAATCAATTACAATAGACATCATGGTTTAAATTTACATTTTAGACATTTAACGGTTTAATGCTATCGTTTTTCAGTTCAAATGCGTAAGTCCTATCCCAATTGTAAAAATTGTTTGAATTTAAGACAGGCTCTTAGATATAACTATCAATTCTAATTTCTGACTCAATTTCGTGCTGTCTTTACTTTACTATTGCTCTTTTTGGTTCACGTTTGCTCTGGATATATGTAATAACGCCGGGAAGCAGTGAAACAAAAATTATCCCAAGTATCACAAGAGTAAAGTTATCCTTTACAACCGGCAAATTCCCGAAAAAATATCCTCCTAAAAGGAATGAAAATACCCATGCGACTCCACCAATGACATTATAGCTAATGAATTTCGAGTAGGGCATTACCCCCACACCTGCAACAAAAGGCGCAAAAGTACGAACAATAGGAACAAAACGGGCTATTATTATTGTTTTCACTCCATATTTTTCAAAGAATATGTGTGTACGATCAAGATGCTCCTGTTTAATAAACCGGATATTTTCATGGCTTGCTATCTTATTTCTTAATAAATGACCAATCTGATAATTGACGGTGTCTCCTGCAATGGCTGCAAGACATAGAACAATTAATAGGGTTGATAAGTTGAGCGAGCCGGTAGCAGCCAGAGCTCCAGTTGCGAAGAGGAGGGAATCACCCGGTAAGAAAGGAGTTATCACAAGTCCTGTTTCACAAAAAACAATCGTGAAAAGCAGTAAATATGTCAATAGACCATATTCATTTGCTATTGCACTTAAGTGCGTGTCAAGATGCATGAAGAGGTCTATAAAATATTGAATCTGTTCCATGTAAATCAGTCTATAAAATCACTCTTATTTAATAATATTGGCTGAAAGATTGCCCCAGCCTGAGGGTTTTGACTTTCTGCTAGTATACAAGAGATATGAAATATTTAAGCTTAGGTACTCCGAAATCGTGAAAAGCAAGGACAAAAACCAAAGTTTACTGAGGTTGCATGGATAAATAAAATCAAGTTTTGGGATAAAGCTCTGGAATAACCTGGAGTTCCTCGGAAGTGGAAAAACTATGGCCCTCACAGTAAAAATTAACACTTCACAAACTGGAGAAGATAAATTTATCATCAACTACCGAAATTTTGGGCCCTCCGCTGTTTCGTGTGGATATCATCACAAAAACCAATGCGGGTAAATTGAAAAAGCATCTTATCCATAAGGAATAGCGAAGAGCCAAATTTTGCCCCTCATCTTTAATGCAAAGTTTAACCGTGAAAAGACAGGCAGGAAAACCCAATCAAGAAACTTCATAACCGCGGAAAACGCGGAAAGCGCGGAAGGATTGTGCCTGTGCCTCCTTTATTCCGTGATTCGCAACATCACTTTTGCAAATTAGTCCGCTTGAGCGAGCGGAGCGAGTGAAACGGACAGCGTACTCCCGAGGCGCAATTCGGGCGAGGCGCAATTCGGGCGAGGCGCAATTCGGGCGATTTAAACTGTAGTCAATGGACGAATTAATCACACGAAAACCATTCTTAAAACAGAACCAGATTTATAAAGTATAACTATTTTCTGCGCTGACTATAAAAGCTGACCAGAACTGTTAATGGGGTAATAAACGATTTGGAAAGAAACGGATGTTTGGAAAGAAGCGATTTTCTTCATAGAAATGGGAGGGGGCCTTGCAAGCCATATTTGTAACAACATATTTCTTAAGCAGGGAACTTCTAAAGGAAGATCATTTCCGGTTCAGGACAGTCATGACGTGACATGCAAAAACCTTATATAGGATTAAATTGTCATCGATTCTTGCCCGAAAGAATGTCTCTCATGTAGAAAGGTAGAGTGCTCTTTCAATTCCGAGAAGAACCTGGCTTCGAGATCGAGTAGAACTCCAGACAATTGTCTGGAAGTATGCTTATAAAAAAATTAGAAACAGAGGCGTAATAACCTGCCTGGGGAAAAGTTCGACTTTATTGAAAAAAAGATCGAACAACGGCAAAAAATAGGATTTAAGCAAACTCAGGAATAATTAAAAAATCTGAGTTTTGAAAGCTCTCATCTTTTCCATGGAGAAAGATAAATTGCAAAAATCCTGGAAAAAGCTGAAGTTAATGTTCACATTACTTGTGCGCCCTCAAAAAAGGATTTCAAGCATCTTATTTTGCCTTTCTCAAACCTCCAGGGAAAGCAAATTTACTTGATTACTTCCAAAACTCAAAATAAAAGTTTCCATAACTTCACCCTCTGCAATAGAAAAATCTCTGAGAATGGGATAATTGCCATATAAATTTTGCTCCCATTGTTAAAATAAATGGGAATGAAAATAAACTTCTTTTTTACAAAATCGTTTGCAGAGAAATTTAAAACTATTATTATAAAATAATAGCAGCGCAAAAATTGGTATCGGTGAAGGTATATTCAATTAAATCTAACTGTGATCTGCAAGTGAGCTCCCGAAAATCAGGAGAGTACACCTTTAATTAACTTACTGGGAAAAGAAGGTCCGCTGGCAGTACAAAACGGAAATCGAAGATTCATGAACCCAGTAACTAAATAGTATCCCAAATTAAGCTTTAAAAACGGAATAACAGACCTATATTCAGGCTGCTGGCTGACCAGTACGCCAATACGAAGTTACCACACCCCCCACAATGAGAAGAACTCGATACGGAGGTTTCGAGTTCATTCACATTGTCTTCAAGAAGTATCAGGCAAAAATAAAGCTTTAAATCTCAGGGAGATGCAGCTTGCAGGATCAACGATCTGAGCAGTCTGAGATCCTTTTTTAAATGGAGGTTAAAATATGTTGGATTTGAAACTGGAAGACATCGATGGCATATTAGTACGCTACAACGTCGCCCTCGAAAAAGAAATGACCCCCGACGAAGCCGCAGAAGAGCTTTACCCTAAGGATGAACTAATCTACCCGATTGCAAAAGCAATCTACGAGGGAGAAGAAGATGACGTTATTGATGCACTCAAAGCCGCAATCGATGCAGGCAAGAAGCCAATCGACCTCATCAACGATGCCCTGATGGTAGGAATGGGAGTTGTATCCCAGCTATATGATGAAGGTATTATTTTCCTCCCGAACGTTATGATGTCAGCCGACGCAATGTTGAATGGTATAGAATTCTGCAAGACCCAGACTACCGAAATTCCCGAGAATAAGGGCAAGATCGTCTGCCATGTTGCAGAAGGTGACGTGCATGACATCGGAAAGAACATTGTTGTTGCCCTCCTGAGAGCAGCCGGTTACGAAGTAATTGACCTTGGAAGGGACGTCCCTGTGGACGAAGTCATTGCAGCAGTTATTGCAAACAAGCCGATTATGCTTACAGGTACTGCTCTTATGACAACCACCATGTATGCATTCAAGGAAGTTAATGACAAACTCCTTGAAAAGGGGATGAAAATTCCATTCGCATGTGGTGGCGGTGCCGTGAATCAGGACTTCGTGTCCCAGTATGACCTTGGAGTCTACGGTGAAGAAGCCTCTGACGCTGCAAAAATTGCTGACGCAATCATTGCCAGCGGAGACGACATTGAGAAATTAAGAGAGGAATTCCACAAGCACTAATTGGAGGGAGCACAATGGTAAAGAAATACACTTCAATGGCTTACGCTAACGCAGATGACATGCTTTTCGGGAACTCAAAATTTCCAGTAAAAGCAGGGCTTGGCCTTGAGATTGGTGCAGGGTACACAACCCCTGAACTGAACTACGCCCCCAGACCCCAGGCAGGCAAGTCCAAGGACAAACTCATAAAGGAATACGAAAGGATCACCACCGACGCAATGTCAAGGATGGTCCAGATCGGTTCACCCTCCATAGTACTTGAAACAGAACACGTCGAACAGATGTCCAACAACCCCTCCTGGGGAGCAGAAGTTGCACACGCCCAGAAAACCATTATGGAAGAGTACCATGACGAATACGGCATAAAGTGCGCGCTCCGCCACACAATAGGAGACATCCGTGAAGACCGTGACTTCCTCCAGCTCAGAGGCGACAAATACTCTGTCTTCCTCGAAGCCTTTGAAGAATGCGCCAAGGCCGGTGCTGACATGCTTTCCGTAGAGAGCATGGGTGGTAAGGAAATCTTCGACTACTCCATTCTGAGAAACGACACTGCAGGTATCCTCTTCGGTATCGGTGTGCTCGGCAGCATGGACATGGAAATGATCTGGAAAGACATTACAGCAATTGCTAAGAAGACCGGAACTGTTTCAGCAGGTGACACCGACTGCGCCCAGGCAAACACTGCAATGTTCATTGCAGGCGGCCTGCTTGACAAAAATCTTGCTCACACAACTGCAATCGTTGCAAGGGCAATATCTGCAGCAAGATCTCTCTGTGCATACGAAGCCGGTGCAATAGGTCCCGGAAAGGACTGCGGATATGAAAATACCATTGTCAAAGCAATCGCAGGTGTTCCGATTTCTCAGGAAGGAAAGACTTCAACCTGTGCCCACTCCGACCTGATGGGTAATCTGGTCATGCAGTGCTGTGACCTCTGGTCCAACGAGTCTGTTGAGTACCACGGGGAATTCGGCGGTACTACGGTTCAGTGCTGGTCCGAAACCCTTGCATACGACTGCTCGATGATGAATGTTGCCCTTAAGATCGGAAAAGCAAAGGATCTCAGGGATATTCTCGTGCTCTCTGACAAATACAGAGACCCGCAGGGTTATGTGCTTGCCTACGATAACGCCTACAAGGTAGGAGAGGCAATCGCAAAGGACGGAAACAACAATTACCTCAGGGCAAAAAACGCTGCAATCGAATGCTGCAATATTGTCGAAGAAGGTATCAACTCCGGCAAGCTCAGACTCACAAGGTTCGAAATAACTGCTCTTGCAAAGGTTAAAGCCGATCTTGAAGCCCTAACCGACGATGCTGACAAGTTCACGAGCGACAACCTGACCAAATTCAAACAAGAAGTTGCGGTTTTCAGACCTGAAAACTACGGGCTCTAAGCCCTAAATTTCTTTTTCATTTTTTAGAAAAAAATAGTTTCAGAGGAAAAACAATGAGTGAAAACGTAGGAAATGCTACCTTCATAATCGACAAGACCGCAAACGCTGCCCCTCTTGGATTTACCGGCCTGGGCCTTGCTGCAGTCCTGTTAAGTCTGAGCTACATAGGCGTGTATCCCGTTGAATCAATGATCGTCTCCATGGCAATATTTTTGGGTGGATTTGCCCAGGTATTTGCAGGAATTATGTCCTGGAAAAAAGGAGATGTTTTTGCAGGTACTGCATTTTCAGCTTTCGGCCTCTTCTGGTTCTCGCTTGCCGGACTACTTATTATGCCTGCAATCGGTTGGGCTGAAACTTCTTCTGGAATTGCTATGGCTGCATACCTCGCTATCTGGGGCATATACACCTTTGTAATGTTGATCATTACTATGAAAATCGGAGTCAAGGCTCTTCAATTTGTATTTGCTACATTATTCTTATTGTTTATGTTGCTGGCCTTTATCAATGCAACCGGAAATACAGGCTTGCTTGTAGTGGCCGGATACATAGGACTTATTATGGGCCTTGGATCCCTTTATACAGCCTTAGCCATGGTAATGAATGAAATCCATGGGAAGACAATTGCTCCACTCTGAAGACAGTAAAACCAAAAACCTGGAGAAAAACCAAAAACCTGGAGAAAAACTCCACCAACCTCAACAATTTATATAAAAAACATAAAAACGGCTGGGCAAAAACAAGACAGATAGCCCGAATTAAATTATCAGCTCTTGAAAACATAGGTTTCAAATCTGTGTTTTCAATTTATTTAACCATCTCCGCTCAATCTATTATCTTAAGTGGCTAAAATTCTATCCGATGTATCATGTTAACAAGATGTAGGTACTCGAGGACCGATTTAATTTTTAAAAGGTAATATCGCTTTTTGTTTCTTATCAGCCCGGTTCAAAAAGGTCCGCTTTACGAGGAGGATTAGAAAAATTCAGTGATGGTGAACTTCGAATGAAAGCGGACTATAAATTGGACAAAGCCCGGAGCGTATCATATACAAAACTTGCTTTGAGTTTTCTGCTCACCGTTTTCAAACTCCTTGCGGGATTTTTTGGAAACAGCACATTGCTTCTCGCTGATGCAGTTCGTTCCTTCTCCGAATTTGTCAATGAATCGGTAAAGCTTCTGGATCTTTCTATCGCGAACAAGCCTGAAGACAAAAGTCACAATTACGGACATGGAAAAATTGCAACTCTCTGTCTGGGAGGAGGGGCTTGTGTACTTCTTTTCGCAGGCTTTCATACATTCTCTCTAGGTTCGGAACAGCTGCTGATGTTTATACAGGGTAAAGAGTCAGAGGGTCCTGAAACAATTGCACTCTTTGCAGCAATCTCAGCGTTTGTGTCAAGATATAATATCTTCGCAGAGAGTTACGAACTGCAAACTAGTAAAACTTCTTCAAAAGGCCGCATCCATATCAAAGGCTTATTTGCGTCGGGGTTTATTATTCTTGGAATAGGGATCACATTCCTTCCAGGAAGAAGTCTTGGTATAGCCGATTCTCTAGCTGCCGTTCTTCTAAGTATCTATCTTTTATGGACTTCAGGCAGGCTTCTCTACAAAGCTGCGGATGAGCTTATAGAAGCTTCTCTCGATGAGGAAACTAACCGAAAAATCAGGGAGATAATAAATGAAACCGAGGGCGTCACGGGTTCCAGGGAACTTAAAACCCGGAGAATCGGAAAAGGAATAGCTATCAATGCATGTATCACCGTACACAGCTCCCTGAGTATTCGAGAAACTTCAGAGATTACAAACCTGGTTGAAGAAAGCCTGAAGGTAGCCTTTGGAGAAAGTGCATATACCCTTATAAAAGTAGAACCAAGCCCCTTAAAGAATCTTAGTTTTCAAAATAGGAGCAGGCCCTCATGAAAACAGAGAAGAAAATAAGAATTTAAATTGATATGTAAAAATAATATAAATAATATAGAATAGATAGAATAGTAATTAAATTTAGCAAGTAAATATAATATAGAAAAGATAAAATAATAATATGATAATAAGGGTGAGGAAGAATTAAACTTAGAGTAAAAAGGTTTAAAGATCGCCTTCAAACGATAAACTACTATCATCACTTTAACTGAAGAACACTAAGAATGATAACTTAAGAATGATAATTAAAGAATTTTAAATATTTACATAACTATTCAATTTTTGGTGATTAGCTAGTGAATTACTGCCGGTTCAGCAACTTTCAATCTTAACAGCTATCCGTTTAGCTGCTACGTTTTCAATAAATATTCAACTTTTACATGTATAGCAGATTTAACCGGCACCAGAATTCAAGATAGATCCGAATTTTATTAACATTCACGAGGAAAATAATGATTTTCAGAATTCAAAAGCTGTCTGAAAGCCTGGGGAAGTAATATCCATCCGTAAAAGAGGTTAGTAGAAATGCATTTTAGTCTTGGAATAGATGCAGGGGGCACTTATACTGATGCCGTGATCATAAGCGATTCTGATGGCGAAGTAGTTGAATCCAGTAAAGCCCTGACTACCTATCCTGACCCCCTTCCTGGAATGAAAGAAGCTATTGATAGGCTGGACCCAGGATACCTTAAAGCCATTAAACTTGTATCAGTATCCACCACCCTGTCTACAAATACTATCCTGGAAAGTACCGGTTTTCCTGTTGGACTGATTATGATAGGGGATTATTTAATTCCTGAGAATCTCCCTACAGATTACTGGTTGGCTGTCTCTGGAGGACATAATAGTGACGGCGAAGAGCTAAGGACCCTTGATCTTGCTTCCGTAGAAGAATTCGCCTTTAAGGTGAAAGATAAAGTTTCAGCTTTTGCGGTTTCTTCGTATTTCAGCAACCGCAACCCTGAACATGAACTTGCTGTCAAAAAAGCCGTAAAGAAACTGACAGGGCACCCTGTGGTTTGCGGACACGAACTATCCCAGGACCTTGGAGCCTTTGAAAGAGCTATAACTGCATTTCTTAATGCCCAATTAATTCCTATTACCCATAAGTTTATTCAGTCGATAATCAAAGAATTCGAAATCAGAGGGATCAATGCAAATCTGCTGATGCTGAAATGCGACGGATCAGTGGTGGGAATCAAAGAGGCTCTGGAAAAACCCATTGAGACCATATTCTCAGGACCTGCTGCAAGCCTTGTAGGTGCTTCTCACCTGAGCGGGCTCAACACCTGTGCTATGATTGACGTAGGAGGCACGAGCACGGATGTAGCTATGATGCAGAATGGGCTCCCGCAGCTCAGTAACTCGGGCGCAGTAGTTGGAGGCTGGCAGACACGTGTAAAAGCCATCCGAATGGAAACCTCAGCAACTGGAGGAGACAGCCACGTTTGGGTAAAAGGTGAAACTGTTTATGTAGGTCCGCGCCGAGTTATTCCCCTCTGCAGGGCTTCTGTTGTTTACCCTGGCCTCAGAGAAAAATTGAAGCAGAACAGAGTCGCAAAAGGGTATCTCTGCGAGAACATTCAGCTAACAAAGTTTTTTGTCAGGACTGGCTTCGAGCCTATTGAATTGAAGGCAGGAGAGCGGGAAATCTACAGGCATACAGGGGAAGAACCTATTTCCTTCGGGGATCTGCTCGTAGCACTGAAAAAACGTCCTTCTCCTTTGATACTGGACTCATTGATCCAGAAAAGGCTGATCCAGGCAATCGGTTTTACGCCTACTGACGCTCTTCATGTGCTTGGAGAATACACCGAATGGGATGTGGAAACTGCAAGAATCGGGGCTTTTATGCTTGGAAAAACATTCAAGCAGAACCCTGAAGCTTTCAGTGAGGAAGTAAAACGCAAGGTTGCGCGTAATATTGCCGAAGACCTGATTGCCTACCTCATTGAAGGAATGCCGAGAAATGAGATCGATAGGGTTCTTCGGGGAAAAAACTTCACCCGCTTCAGAGTAGAAATTCCTGTGGTTCTTCTTGGAGGGCCTGTAAAGGCATATGTTGAGAACCTGAGGAACCTCATTAATGCCGATTTCATAGTCCCCGAACACGCTGACGTAGGCAATGCCGTCGGCGCCCTTGTAGGAAAAGGAATCAAAAGAGTAGAAATTCTTATAAAAGCAAAGGTTGTTCCCAAATATCTCGAAGATAAATCTGAAGATGAAAAGTGTGGAACTCACGAGAGCGGCGTTATAGAAGATGCCTTGCAGCATGAAAAGAAAAACGAGTTTATCGTCTTTTCTCCTTCTGACAGAAAGAAATTTGAAAGATATGGCGAAGCCCTTGAATATGCAGAAAAGCTCGGAAGGCAACTAGTTATGGATTATATGATCAACGCAGGGCTGGGTAAAGAGGATATAAGAATTGATGTAAGTAAAAAGCACCTGTCGCCCGGCAGCTTGACAGACGCACCACTGGAGACAAAGCTTGTTTTCGTAGGGATAGGGATCCCAAAAAGCACAGTTGCGGTTTGAAAGAATAGGAAGAATTGGAATATAAGTAGCCGCATATTATAAACATAAATATATAACTTGAGGCATAACCTCACAAATCCGGATAAAAAGAATATATACAACTAAAAAAAGGATATGAATTGCATAATATATAGAGTAAAAATGGGGCTGTTTTGACATGCAATATAGTCTGGGTATTGACGCAGGTGGGACTTACACCGATGCTGTAATTTTAAGAGATTCGGATGGCCGGATCCTAGACACCAGCAAGGCGATTACCACCTATCCAAACCTTATGATTGGAATTCGAAATGCAATTGATAAGTTAAATCCGGAGTACTTGAGTAAAGTAAAACTGGTGTCTGTCTCCACAACTCTCTCAACAAATACTATTCTCGAAAGAACCGGATATCCTGTTGGTCTGATCCTTGTAGGAGACTATACAATCTCCAGGGAACTCCCGGCAGACTATTGTATTAGCGTGAGAGGAGGACATGACAACAACGGAGAGGAGCTAGAGCCTCTGGATCTCACTGCCGTAGAACAATTTGCAATGAGCCTGAGGAAGAAAGTCTCTGCATTTGCGGTATCTTCGTACTTCAGTATCAGAAATCCTGAACATGAGCTTAAGATCAAGAACACAATTATTAAATTGACAGGGCATCCTGTAGTTTGCGGACACGAACTCTCCCAGCAACTTGGAGTATACGAGCGGGCAGCCACAGCAGTCTTAAACGCCCAGCTAATTCCCATAACCTATCAATTTATCCATTCCATCATGGCTGAGGTAAAGGAAAGAAACATCGATGCGAAAGTCCTTATGCTGAAATGTGACGGCTCAGTTACAGATATAAAAGGAGCAAAACTGCATCCCATAGAAACCGTATTTTCAGGTCCGGCTGCAAGTATTATTGGAGCATCTTATCTTTCAGGACTGGATACCTGTGCTGTAATTGATGTAGGAGGGACGAGCACAGATGTCTCCATAATCAAAAAAGGAGTTCCGGAGCTTTGGGAGAAGGGAACCCTTATCGGAGGCTGGCAAACCCGGATAAAGGCGATAAAAATGGAGAGTTCCGCAAACGGGGGAGATAGCCACGTATGGTTCAAGAAAGGTATTATGATTGGCCCAAGAAGAGTGATGCCCCTCTGCTTTGCTGCGGTAAAATACCCGAATTTTAAAGAGAAACTGGAAAAAAATCCTATACCCCTGAGAACCATGCTCAATGAGAATATCCAGCCTACTAAGTTCTTTGTCAGTACTGGAGTAACGCCCATCAATCCCACGGAAAGTGAGCAAAAATTATTGGAATTTATAGGGGATGAGCCACTTTCCATCAATGAGATATTAAATAAAATGAAGCGCTTCCCCTCTCCTGCAGTTCTGGACTCTCTGATTCAGCAGCGGGTGATCCAGGCTATAGGTTTCACACCGACTGATGCTCTGCATGTCCTTGGGGATTACACCGAGTGGGATGTCGAGGCCTCTCAGATAGGAGCCAAAAAACTTTCACGCTTTACTCAGATGGGAGTTCATGCCTTCTGCAAAACAGTTAAGCAGCAGGTTGCAAGAAATATTGCTTACAGCCTGATGTCCTTTATATTGGAAGGCAGAGGAAAAGAAGGGATAAAGAAAATGCTGGAGAACGAAATCCCTGCCCAGTACAAGGTAACTATCCCTATAGTTCTGCTCGGGGCACCGGTAAAGGCTTACTATGAAGAACTCAAGACTCTAATTGATGCAGAAATCGTAGTCCCTGAACAGGCCAGGGTAGGAAATGCAGTTGGAGCCCTTGTAGGGAAAGGAATTAAAAGAATCGAGATCACTATCAGGCCATACTCGATGGAGAATCCGGACCAGAACTTTCTGGTGTTTACGCCGGCGGGAAGGAAAAAATTCGAGCATTACAGGACGGCAGTAGAATATTCCCATAAGACTGGGGAAGAACTTATCCTTGATTCAATGAAAGATTTTGGAGTTCCGGAAGGATCAATAAAAATAGACACAAGCGTGGAATACCTTTCTCCCCCAGGCTGGAAGCAAACCCCTATGGAGACGAAGATAACCTTTGTAGGGGTCTGTACCCCTGGGGTTTCAACCGATTAAATAGTATTCTCTATACAGATAAAGAGGTTAATTTGAAAAAAGCCGGAGAAATGTTGAAGTTGGGCGTGAACAGCCAAAAAACCAGCCTGCCGGAAAGGAAGATCGGCGGCAACTGCAAGACACAAAATTACAGGAAGTAGGGTAAATGGATTCTTCACTTATTGATCTTGTTTTCCGCTCCGATAAAAGAAAAAATCTTCTTATGTTTCTCGACAGTGGCTCAAAAAATATTGATGAAATAAGAGACGAACTTGATGTTACCGCCACGTCAATTCTTCCGCAGATAAAGAAACTGATAGATAATGACCTTATTATCCAGGAAGACCGGATGTATAAACTTACAGTTCTCGGAGAGTTTATCACCAAGAAGATAAAACCTCTGATAAGTGCCCTTGAAGTCGTAGAGAAAAATAACTGTTACTGGACAGGCCATGATCTGAACTCTATTCCTCGACATCTGCTGGAAAGGATCTCCGAACTTGGAGATTGTATTCTTGTCGAGCCCGATCTGAACCATATCTATGAGCCCGCGCAGAAAATCATTGACAACATGGCTAATTCAAAGCGGGCTTCAACTTTTGCTTCTTATTTCAATCCTTCCTACCTGCCCCTGTACGTTGAACTTGGCAGAAAAGAGGCTGAACTTTCCCTTAATTTCACACAGTCTGTCTGGGACCACCTTTCAAACGAGCAATCAAATATGATAAAGGAATTAATGGGCATGGATAATGTAAGTCTTTATATTTCCAAAGAAGGAATAAAGATTACAGAAGTTACCATAACTGATAAAATAATGCTCCTGGGACTTTTTGATAACAAAGGGAAATTTGACCAGCAATTTATTATGAGTTTTGAGCTCAGCGCCTTGCGATGGGGCCAGGAACTATTTGATTATTTCAAGAGGCTTTCCAAGCAGGTAAATAAAATATGACATAAAAGAGCGAGAAAAGTGCATGTCAACTACCCCTCCCTAAATTCTGAGGAATTTTGAGGAAGGGGCTTGTAAATTAGCCCTTGTTGACCAGATCACCAATAGGAGGAAAGTAATATTGGTAAACGATAGGAAGGAATACAACAATAGTTACGTTGGAATATCGCCTCAGTTCCAACCTCTAAGGATACAAATTAAACAATCTTATTGGGTTATAGATAGTGTTTGTATCAAACAAACCCTTCCATATCAGATCGAGAGGAAGATGGATTCCTTGATTGACTCCGCAATCAGGATACACATAACTCCAAAAGGAGGAAAACTGTATGTTAGTTTTCGTAATTAACAAAGAAGGAAAACCGCTAATGCCTTGCAAACCTTCAAGAGCAAGAAAATTGCTGAAAGAAGGGAAAGTAAAGGTAATTAGAAGAGAACCATTTACGATCAAATTACTTTATGGTAGTAGTAACTATGTTCAAACGATAATAGCGGGAATGGATACAGGTTCTAAAGTTATTGGTGTTTGTGCAATGTCACAAGGTAAAGTTCTGTATCAATCAGAGGTTTACCTGAGAGAAGATGTTTCTGGAAAAATGCAACAAAGAGCAATGTATCGTAGAACAAGAAGAAGTAGAAAGACCAGATATAGACCTGCTAGATGGAATAATAGAGCGAATTCAAGAAGAGAAGGAAGATTAGCTCCTTCTCTAAGAAGTAAATTAGAATCACATTTCAGAGAAAAGAAATTTGTTGAATCAATTCTTCCTGTAACAAAGTGGCGAGTAGAATTAGCTTCCTTTGATATTCACAAAATAACAAATCCTAATGTGTTTAGTTTCTGGTATCAAAAGGGAGAGCAAGAAGGATTCTACAATGTTAAAGCGTATGTTCTGAGTAGAGATAATTATACCTGTCAACATTGTAAAGGGAAATCAAAAGATAAGCATCTACATTGTCATCATATTGTTTTCAGATCAAACAGAGGTACAGATACTCCTGAAAATTTGATTACACTTTGTAATACTTGTCACGATGCACTTCACGAAGGTAAAATTAAACTTTCTGGAAGAAAATCAATTACAAAACATGCAACTGAAATAGGTATTATCAAATCTCAAATCAAAAAATCTGGTTGGGATTTCATAGAAACCTTTGGGTACGAAACTAAATTCAAGAGAGAACAAATATTGAAACTCCCAAAAACACATTACTTTGATGCAGTTTCGATTTGTTATACTAACCTCAAAGTAAAGTTTGATATATACTTTATTTGAAAAAGCATGTCAGTAAAGGAGATTATCAGCAGACGACAGGGAAGAGATCAGAGAAAAAGATTCCAACTGGAAAGTTATTTGGATTAAGGAAGTTTGATCTGATTCAAACGGAACAAGGGTGTGGTATTGTAAAAGGTAAACGCTCTTCCGGTTATTTTGCTATAACAGATGTTATGGGAAACAAAATACACGATAGTGTAAAAGTTAAGCAAAATTGTAAACGATTGAGGGCTAGGACTACAACTTTATTGGAACGGAAAGTAGTTCCGGTTAAAGTTGACGCATTCCTCCCCCACCTGTCGCTTCGCTCCGAGGAAGGGGTATCCTGCTTATGAGGATGAACCTATAGCTACTTTTGAGTCGGTTAGCTAATGAAAAATAATTATATATTCCATAGTAGTAATATGTTGTGAAAAAAATGGCAATTTCTTTAGGGCCCCTAGTTTATACATTAAAGGTCCCTTTTCCCACAAAAAATAATAATGGCAAGGGATAAAGGTACAAGAAGCATGGGGCTTCTGGTATAGAGATAGATACAAGTTATCTGTAGTAAATTTAACATAGAGAGGGAATCAGATGGAGTCATCATTATTGGATGTTCTCTTTCTTTCAGAAAAACGGAAAAATCTCCTTCTGCTGCTTCTGGACGGACCCAAGAACATCGAAGATATCAAAAATATACTTGATGTCCGCTCAAGCCCTATAATGACCCAGATAAAAATCCTGATGAAGCAGGAGCTTATTGTCGAGAATAACAGACTCTATAAACTTTCCAGTATTGGAGAAATCCTGGTCCCAAAGATGAAGACAATCCTTGAAACATTTAATGTCTTCGATAAAAACCACGATTACTGGATAAACCAGGATATGACATCGATCCCTCCTGAGTTTATGGACAACATTGGAAAGCTTGGAGACTATATTGAAGTAAACCCAGACCGAAACCATGTGTTTGAATATCCTAAAGAAGTTGTAGAACATCTTTCAGAATCAGAAAAGGTGATGATCGCATCTTCCTTTTTCTTGCCCATATATCCGTCTCTTTGCATAGAGCTTGCCGCAAAAGGTAGGGATATAACCCTGGTATTCACGGAATATGTTTACGATAGAATGCTCAACGATTATAAAAGAGAACTAGAGCATTTCCTGAATATGAAATACACCAGGCTTTATGTCTGCAACAATAACAATATGAAAATAGCTTCAAGCATAGTTACGGAAAAATTTATGGCACTTTCCCTGTTTTGTAATAGCGGCATTTACTACAATCACAACCTTGTAAGTTTTGATGAGAGTGCACTCAAATGGGGAAAAGAACTTTTTGATCACTACAAAGGTATAGCAAGACCTATTACAAGGGTCTGAATGAGATTTTCCGCATTTAAAAACAGGTATGAGGCAGACCCATTTTCAATAAGCTCCCTCCTTGAAACGAAGGGCCAGTTTTCAGAAAAAAAATGAGAAAACTGAAACACCCATGTTTAAATAAAAAAGAAAAAAGTAACCTGACTTGCGGGTTAGACAGGGAAAGCCTCATTTCACCCTGATTGTAACATTCATTCCAGGGATGTCTTTTACAGTGAAGAGGTAGTTTCCGGGGTTTTTAAAGGTATAGGTATAAGGCATGCTGTAAGCCACCTCTTTATCCGGGAATAGCCCTTCTTTACTGACAAGAGTATAATCAGGTTTCTGCTTTTTGTCACTCCTCCAGGATACGGCATCTCCTGTCTTAATATCCAGTTCTGAGGGCCTCATGATATTATAAGGATACACAAGACGGACAATATGATCTTCCCCGGATCCTAAAGTCTCATTTTCTTTCTGCTCTGCCATGCCGGCTTCCGGCATCGATTTATTGGAGTCATTAGGTTCCGGCCCTGCGTCCTTCCCAGCACAACCTGAGACAAATAAGAACACCAGCACCAGAATTAAAACAAAAATTTTCCCTTTCATAGATATCACTCTCTTTTGGCCTTTATATTGTAAGTTTAGTTTATATTCATTACCTTTTTGATACGGCAAAGTGAAGACCGAAAAAAAATAAAAAACCGTCTAGAGAAAAAAGGACAAAATATAGACATAATTGAAAAGAAAAGAGACAAAGGTATAAAATATGGTGAAATTAAGAAAAAATAAAGAACAGAATGCAAGTAAATAAAAGAATGGACAGATAACTCAATAATAAAATTTACGTCCCGACTGAGACTTGAACTCAGGTCTAAGGCTCCGCAGGCCTCAAGGATATCCACTACCCTATCGGGACACGAGCGAGCACCATTGATAAGCACATTCAAGCATATAAACTTTGTTCCTTGAAAGCTATCTGAACCCGGAGTGGGTTATTCTTGCGCCTATAAAACCTAAAGAAAAAAAATCCTGTTTCTCCGGCGCCAATATCAATAAAGATTAAATGCAACAAGTTCGTTTTTATAATTTATGTCGATGACCATAGGACTTGCAGGAAAACCCAATGCGGGAAAATCAACTTTTTTCAAAGCTGCTACTCTTGCAAATGTTGAAATTGCAAATTATCCTTTCACAACCATCAATGCTAATCACGGAGTTACCTATGTACGAGTTGAATGCCCCTGCAAAGAAAAGGAAAAGAGATGTGGGAAATGTGTGGACGGAGTGAGGCTCGTCCCGATTGATATAATCGATGTTGCCGGGCTTGTCCCGGATGCATGTAAAGGAAGGGGGCTTGGAAACACTTTTCTGGATGAACTCCGGCAGGCTCAGGCAATCATTCATGTAGTAGATGCCTCAGGCGGGACAGACGCAGAAGGCAACCCTGTAGAAATCGGAGACCATGACCCCCTTGGAGATGTAGTCTTCCTGAATAGAGAAATTACTATGTGGCTCTATGGCATTCTGGAAAGAAATTGGTCAAAGCTTGCCAGAAAGATCCAGGCAGAAGGGCTTAAAATCGAACTTGTAATTGCAGAACAACTTGCTGGGGCAGGAATAAGCGAATCCGATGTAAACGCAGCTTTGATGGAAACGGGGCTTGCAAGGCTAGAACAGGTTAAATGGAGCGAAGAAGATATGATCCGGCTCTGCGACACAATTAGGGAGATCAGCAAGCCCCTGCTAATTGCCGCAAACAAAGCAGATATTGCCCCAAGGGAAAATCTGGATAAGCTCAAGGATCTTGACCGGATAGTAGTGCCTACAAGCGCAGCAGCTGAACTGGCACTTAAGTCTGCAGAGAAAAGCGGGATTATCAGGTATGCCCCAGGGGACAGGAACTTTGATGTGCTGACCGAAGATCTAACGAAAGTGCAGAAAAAAGGGCTCGAAGCTATCCAGAAAGTGATGGATAGGCTTGGAAGCACTGGTATCCAGGAATGCATAAACAGGACTGTCTTTGAGCTTCTGGACCTTATCGTTGCATATCCAGTAGAAGACGAAGGAAAATGGTCAGACAAAAATGGGAATATGCTTCCCGACGCATATCTTATGAAAAGGGGCTCTACATGCCACGATCTTGCTTACCAGATCCATACGGAAATAGGGGATCGATTTCTGTACGCGGTAGATGCGCGGACACGGCTCAGGCTCGGGGAAAAGCATGAACTGAAAAACGGAGATGTAATCAAGATCGTATCCACCGCAAAAAAATAAAAGGAAAAACCTGTACATCTGGAAAAGATCTGAAGCGCGATATGAAATAGAGGAAAAGAAGAAATACCGGATTGTTTTAGCTTCTCAGGGAGGACATTTTCCAGATGGATTTACTTTCTTTTGCCTATCCGTTCTACGAAAGATACCTGACCTGGCAAATAACCAGGTCATCCTTAAAGATCCCCAGGCATGTGGCAATCATACTTACGGAATCCGACCTCTTTGACGTTAAAGGGATGGAGAGACTTATATCCGCGATCATCATTTTGAGAAGATTTAAGGTAGATCTTGTGAGCGTTTATGTGGATATTCTCAAGACTGACCCTCCACTGAAAATAGAAATCGCATCAACGCTCAGGGCCCGATTGGAAGAAAGTTTTTCTAACCTTCCTGCAGGCACAGGTTATACAATTTATGGCCTTGAGGGAGAAGTAAAGGACAGCCTGCCTGGAAATGACTTTTTTGTATATGTGTCATTGGGATTCGGAGGGAGAGATGAGATCACAAAGGCAGTTCTAACCATCCTTGACGAAGTAAAGGCAGGAACCATCAAGCCTGAAGAAGTGGATGAGAAAATGCTTGAATCGCACCTCCTTGTCAAGCAAGAGCCAGACATCATGATCCGCTCTGGAGGACAGAAACTCTCTGATTTTCTGGTCTGGCAGTCGGTATATTCGGAACTGTATTTCACAGATGTCAACTGGAAAGATGTGCGGAAACTCGACATTTTAAGGGTGATGAGGGATTTCCAGAAAAGACAGAGAAGGTATGGGAAGTGAGTGAACTGGTATTTGGAGAAAATCCGATAAATTTCCGCTATTTAGTAGTTGTGTGCCCAAAATGCAGACAACACGCCCAGATAATAGAGGGCGGGAAAAATACCCTGAGATGCCAGCACTGCGGTTCCATCCTCCAGGCCCGAAGACTACGGATATTTTACTCATCCGAAGAATTGGCCGAAGCAGTGTCTTTTCGGACTCTCTTGCAAGCCAAAATATCCGGAAAAGGAAGCGAAACTTTTTCGCTGGAACCTCCTGCAAAAAAGTACGAACTATCAAAATCCGGAAATGAAGATGTAGAAAAAACACTTGAACTGTCAAGAAACAGAGTTTCTGAAAATCGGTCTCCTAAAAATGACCAGAAATCAATTTTTCGTGATCTTCTGGAAGCGGCAGGCGGAAAAATGGAAATTAAAGAACTTCAGCAGAAAGCCCTCGAAAAAGGAATGATTCCGGAAAAGTTCGATTTAATTCTTAAAAAACTTTTAGAAACAGGAGAACTCTATTCTCCTGAACCTGGAATGATAAAACTGATATGAAATATCAATTTATTTAACCCATTAGTTTCATGGTTCTGGAATAAGGTGCTCCTATAGTATGTAGTTGATTATGTAATAGTAGCAATAATATTTGTTTAATGGGGAGAAGAGGAGCAAAACCAAAGTTTACTGATATTCCATGTCCAAACGAGGCCCGTAAGTTGTGCCTGATGAATATCTGAAATATACCCAGCTTATAAAAACAGGCAACGAAGGAAGCTTCAGAATATTGAAAAGAGAATAATCTTCGGTAAAGATATAGATCAGAGTGAAATATCAACAAGTTTACTTAAAGACATAACCTTACTTTCAGACAGGATAACAATAGAATATCAAGGAAAGCAATAGGTTTTTCAAAGAAAATTGAGTGTCTACAATAAAATAAGACTTTATTGTACTTATTTTAACTTTTGCAGAGAGCACAGTGATTTAACAGAAAAAATGAAAATAGAATTTGGGAAAAAAGATCCCTGCAAAAGAATGTGGAATTACTCAAAATAAATGGACGTTAAAACAGCTATTAAATTATAGGCTCTCAAAATATCAACTGCTTAATGGGGAAGTACCCAGGAGGGGAATGTGCATCAAAAACTGGATTTTGATACTTCTCCAGGGTTGATTGGTAAAGTGAAATAAAAGGTTGAACCTTTACCCAGTTCAGATTCTACCCATATATGTCCCCCATGTCTTTCTACAATTTTCTTACAAATTGCAAGTCCTATGCCTGTTCCCGGATATTCTTCCTTTTTATGCAGCCTTTTAAAAACTTCAAAGATTTTCCCCGAATATTGCGGATCAATTCCAATTCCGTTATCCTGCACTGAGAATACCCATTCGCTCTCTTTTTTCTCTGCAGAAATATGAATTTTTGGTGCCTCTTCACTGTGGAATTTTATTCCGTTGATTATCAGATTCTGAAATACCTGAACAAGCTGGGTAGAATCTGCTATTACCTCAGGTAAGGGGTCATGAGACACTGTAGCTTTATTTTCTTTTATATATATTTCTAAATTAGATGATACTTGATTCAAAACGAATTCACAATTCGTAAGTTCAGGTTCTCTGCCTCTTGTAGTCACCCGAGAGAATTCTAAAAGATCGTTGATCAGGTTTTGCATGCGGAAAGCCCCATCAACAGCAAAGTGGATGTATTTATCAGCCTTATCGTCGAGATTACCCTGATACCTTCTTTGCAAAAGCTGCAAATAACTTGTTACCATTCTCAAGGGTTCTTGTAAGTCATGAGATGAAACGTAAGCGAATTGTTCTAATTCTGCATTTGAACGAGCAAGCTCTTCTAATTTCAATTTTAAAATTTCTTCTGCTTTTTTACGCTCAGTAATATCACGTGCTGCAGCAAAGACACCAATAACCTCACCAGATTCATCCTTATAAACTGAAGCGTTGTATAAAACAGATGTAATTATACTTCCGTTTCTGTGCCGGATTTCAAGTGCATAGTCAGACACGTATCCTTCATTGAACACTTCTTTATACCCTTTCTTAGCTTTCTCAGGCTCGGTAAAATAGTTCGCAAAGTCGGTACCAATAAGTTCGTCCCGTGAATAACCGGTAACAAACTCTGTAGAAGTATTTACATCGGTAATTTTGCCATCATGCCCAATGGTTAATAGAGGATCCAAACTGGCTTCAATCAAACTACGATTATAAATATTTGATAGCCTAAGAGCTTCTTCTGCCTTTCTGCGCTCAGTAATATCTCTGGCAATAATAGAGAAAGCCACAAGCTCTCCAGTTGAGTCAAAAACCGGAGAATGAGTTACTGAAACATTTATTATTTTACCATCCTTTTTTAACCGCAAAGTCTCATAGTGTTGGATTCTTTCTCCCCGTTTAATCTTTTCAGCGAACTGCTCTATTTCTCCTTTAAGATTATCTGGTTCAAGTAATGATATGTGTTTTCCTAGAATTTCTTCAACTGAGTAGCCATAAATCTGCTCTGCCCCCTTATTCCAGCTGGTAATAATGCCGTCAAGGGACTTGGTTATAATTGCATCGTTTGATGATTCCACAATATTCGCTAATCTTTTAATTTTTTCTTCTGCCTTTTTGCGTTCAGTAATATCACGCGCAGCTGCGAAAACACCAGTAACCTCACCAGCTTCGTTTTTATAAACTGATGCATTATATAAAACTGGTATTATTAGTCCATCTTTATGATGAATTTCCAGTGGATAATCTCTCACCAATCCTTCCCGGAACACACTTTGATAACCTTCTTTGGCTTTCTCAGGCTCAGTAAAATAGTCTGAGAAGTCGGTCCCGATAAGTTCGTCCCTTGAATAACCGGAAATAAACTCTGTAGATGTATTTACATCAGTAATTTTGCCATCATGCCCAATGGTTACTAGAGGATCCAAACTGGCTTCAATCAAACTACGATTATAAATATTTAATAACCTAAGAGCTTCTTCTGCTTTTTTACGCTCAGTAATATCACGTGCTGCAGCAAAGATACCAATAACCTCACCAGATTCATCCTTATAAACTGAAGCGTTGTATAAAACAGGTGTTATGCTTCCGTCCCGGTGCTGGATTTCAAGAGCATAGTCCGAAACAAATCCTTCATTGAACACTTCTTGATATCCTTCTTTGGCTTTCTCAGGCTCAGTGAAATAGTCCCTAAAGTCGGTACCAATAAGTTCGTCCCGTGAATAACCGGTAACAAACTCTGTAGAAGTATTTACATCGGTAATTTTGCCATCATGCCCAATGGTTACTAGAGGATCCAAACTGGCTTCAATCAAACTACGATTATAAATGTTTGATAACCTGATAGCTTCCTTAGCTTTGGTGTTCTCAGTAATATCTCTGGCAATAGCTGAGATAGCAGCAAGCTCTCCAGATGCATCCAAAACCGGAGAAAGAGTTACTGAAATATTTATTATTGTACCATCTTTTTTCAACCGTGAAGTCTCATAGCGTTGGATTCTTTCTCCCCGTTTAATCTTTTCAGCGAACTGCTTTATTTCCCCTTTAAGATTATCTGGTTCAAGTATTGATATGTTTTTCCCCCGAATTTCCTCAGCTGAATAACCATAAACCTTCTCGGCCTCCTTATTCCAGCTTGTAATAATGCCGTCAAGGGACTTAGTTATAATAGCGTCGTTTGATGATTCCACAATATTCGCTAGACTCTTAATTTTCTCTTCTGCCTTTTTATTCTCTGTAATATCCTGAACTATTCCCTTCATTCGAATAGGGATATTTTTTTCATCAAAAATAACTTCACCTTGCTCATGGACTACACGTTCTTCTCCAGTGGCTAAAATAATCCTATGATCAATGCCATAGGGCCTTCCGTTTAAAGCTTCTATGACAGAATTATTCAAATAGTCTCGATCATCGGGATGTACATAACTTAAAAATGAATCGTAAGTTGCGCCGAATTCTTGAGGATGAAGTCCAAAAATACGATAAATTTCATCAGACCAGTATAACCCATTAGTTACGATATTCCAATCCCAATTTCCTAGGTGTGCCATTCTTTGAGCTTCAGCAAGACCTTTTTCGCTTTCCTTTAACAAATTATAAGCTTCTTCAAGTTCAGCTGTACGTTCTTTAACTTTTACTTCCAAACTGTCGAGTGTTTCTTTCAACCGAATTTCTGCTTCTATTAAATCTGTAATATCATGGGAAATAGCAAGAACAGAGTTCACTTCGCCATCAACAAACTCCGGTACTATTTGTGTATTAAAGTAATATTCTTTTCCTTGAGGCGACGTATGATGGAATTCCATTATTTTGTTTTTTCCTGTGGTAAAAACGTTTTCACGTTGTTTTTCCGAGAATTTCGCCATTTCAGGATCCATTCTCAGTTCAGGATTAGTTTTACCAATGAATTCGTCTGGAGAACAATTATAGAATTTCGCGATGGCAGGGTTAGCATATAGACAGCGATTTTGTCTGTCAAAACGGGCAATCAAATCAGGAGAATTTTCAGCCAATGTACGGAATTTATTTTCGCTCTCTAGAATTAACTCATAGGCTTCATGGAGTTCCTCAGACTGAGATTGAAACTCCTCGTTTTGTACTTGGATCTCTTCGGATTGAGCCTGCAACTCCTCAGATTGCGTATGGAGATCGTCGTACGCTTCACGCAACGCCTCTTCCGACCTTTTTCTCTGTAGAGCCTGCATCACCGCTGGCGCGATCTCTTCGAGATCCTCCTGCTGCTCGCAGCTATAGCCGCCTTCACGGTTTGCGACCCCTATCATACCCATCATTTTTCCGTCTAAGACGAGGGGCACGCCGATAAAAGACGTGATCGGCGGATGTCCGTGCGGAACGCCGATACTGTCGGGGTGTGACTGAGGATCATTGGTAAAAAAGCTTTTCTCGCTGTTAATGATACTGCCGTACAAGCCATGAACATCAAAATTTCCTAGAGGACGGCGATGCCCAGTCTTGTCGTACATCAGGCACTGATTCCATCCCATCTCACTGATTGCAATATCGTGTAGTATGCCGTCATCACCCACTAAATTAACGAAACCAATTCCTCCGCCGGTCACTTCCAAGGCTGCAGATAGACACACATTTCCCAGATCTTCTTCTGTTTTTGCTTGCACCACGTTGCTGAAGATCCGGTTTATTCCCTCAAGAATACGGTTGTATCTGCTTATCCTCTGCTCTTCTTGCTCGTGCTTAGTAATATCGTTAAAAAGAATTGCAACTTTTCGGCTTTTAGGCTGACCAATGCGATATGCATAGACTTCATACCAGCGATTCAGTGCTTCGGCACGACTCTCAAATCGGACTGACTCGCTTGTAAGTGCAACCTTGCCATATATTTCATACCAGTATTCCTCATTCTCAGGAGCAAGTTCGCGTATTCTTTTCCCGACTGCGTTCTTGAGTCCGGTTTGCTTTTCGAATGCTTCATTAGTCTCAACAAAAATATAATCAATTGGCTTCTCATTCTCATCGAATAACATTTCGATAATGCAGAAGCCTTCGTCCATTGTGTTAAACAAAGTTCGATACTGTTCTTCTGCTTTTTTACGCTTGGAACTTTCGATCTGTTCCCACTTTCCTTCCCTTTTAATCAAAGCAAATTGGTGGTTGATAACCACATCAATGATCTCGATTGTGCTGCACCTATCGAGACAATAGGTGCAGAGAGCTATCATCTGATAGTTACCTAAGACTCTATCCACTTCTTCCTCGTAATCAACGAAATCATTCCAATCTTCTTTTTCAAGCCAAAAAGTATTCCCTGTCAACCTCAACCCGTCATAACCATTTGCCAGAGCCTGATTAAGTTTATCAACCCACCCATTCAATATTCTGCCAGAATCGAAAACACCCTCTTTTACATACCCATCAGTGTAGGGAATAATTTCAATTTGCCCTTTCTCCAGGTAAACATCAAGGTCAGGAACAGCCTCTCTCAGGGCTTGTTTTGCCTCTTCCGTATCTAGAGGCTGTGATGTGACCCACATACAAAATTCGTTATTTTCCAGTCCTGCTTTGAAATAAGGGACAAGTATGTCCATTAAATCTTCTTTTGTCTGGTAGAACTGGCAGAAATGCGTCCCCCATGACACATCTCCGATAATATCAATACCAGAGTTTCTCAGGTTTTGATTCATACTGCATTTTCTCCAGTCATCAAGAACTCAAACAAAGGTGCTTTTCAATTAATATTTTTGACTATTGCTCCTTCACCATCTTGGACAGAAATTTAATTGATTGGAATAGTAGACAAATGTTGTGGTTTAGACATTCACAAACGATTTTCATTGATACTTTTCTCAGTATATTCGGTGAAATGAAGACTGAAGTTCGCATAGAAATCTAGACTTTCAATTAAAAATGCGAAGATCACTTGATTTTGGAATATCAGTGACTTACTATGACATCGTTTGCGAAACATTATATAGTGAAATTCGCAACTATTATAATCAAAAAATAAGTGGCGATTTTAAATCCTCAAATACCTGTAACTGTTAATCCACTTAAACCTGAAAAACACAATCAATAGACAACAATTAACAAAAATCATCCCCCAAAAATTTGCCCTTCAAATCTTAAAAGAGACAGTTATTGATGTTTTTTCCCAGGCTCAGTACTTCGCTAATTTTCATTTCCGCATAAACGAGGCTATTCGATACCTTTATATAGAATAAAAATGCCTCCTTATGTCTCTTTTATCATATAAGCATGGATCTAGTTCTAAAATTGAATTAAAGTCAAAAGAATGTATTGATTTCGTATTACAACCTCTCAAAGACCATGTAACCATCAAGGTCAATGGTTCTCTTACAAGTGAAGACATTTTTCGTACTGTTGTGAGTATGGCAGTCGACAAGAATTCTGTTCACTCTGTTTCAAAACAGTATCAAGATGTTGCTTGCGAAACATCTCTACGATATCATCTCAAGAAACTAAACATGGAAGAACTGATCAAGTCGAATGAAAAGATTCTCCTTCAAGAACTTATGAAAACCCTAAAAACGGATAAGAGTTATGAATTCGCCATTGATCTCACCGATGATCCTTATTACGGAAAAACAGATTCTTCTAATGAGAAATATGTAATACATGGACAGGCTAAAAAGTCAACAAACTCTTTTTACTCATACGCCTCCCTCTACATTACTAACAAGAACGAAAGGTTTACTGTATCTGTTCTTCCTGTAGAAAAGAACAAAAAAATGGTTGAATATCTTTCTTATTTTGTTGACCTCATTAAAAGACTTAATTTTAAAATTAAAGTTCTCTGCCTTGATAGAGGTTTTTATTCTACAGACGTGTTTGAATTTTTGCAAAATAATAATGTTCCGCACATAGTTCCAGTTATTAAAAGAGGAGAACATATGAAGCAGATCCTGAAGGGGAATAAAGCACGGAGAGAACAATATATCATGAATGGCTCCAAAAAAAAGATTTTTTTGGATATTGTCATTGATGTCAAGTATTTAAAAGGCAAAAGAGAGAAAAGGGGATGTGAAAATCTTGGTTTTGTGGTTTTTGGGGTCAAGTGGTCTCCAAGAAAGGTTAGTACGGTTTATAGAAGAAGATTTGCTATTGAATCATCGTACCGGATGAGGAATGTGGTTAAACCAAAGACTTCAACTAAAAATGCTAATATCAGGTACTTTTATACACTGATATCTTTCCTACTAAAAAATATATGGCTATACCTTCAGAAAAAACATTTTACTATTGTCAAAAGAGGTCCGCAAGTCATAGATGAGGACAAGTTCAGATTTGATATGTTCATACTTCTCATTGAGGAATGGCTCAGACGAAAGTTAAGGGTTAGGCTAATGGTGGAGTGTCTGAGGTAAATGAATGGCAGGAAAACATGGGAGAGAGATTTTTAGCGAAGTACTGA
>MDTP02000052.1 GCA_001714685.2 Methanosarcina sp. Ant1
TGGAAGTTTACAAAGAAGACTGCAGATGAGAAGCTGTCCAAATATTATGTTTCATAATTAAATTGTCAAGGTACTAGCAAGGGCTCCAAATAAGAAATACCTTACAAAAAGAAGATAACTACATAACTGATTTTGGATCTTAGGGCCGGGTGACGATATGTGAAAAGTTATATATAATAAAATATAGTAAAAGCTAGTACCAAAAAATAAGTCAAATGATAGCGATTTAGTGTTCAAAAAATAGATAACTGTCAACCTGCGCGAAACTGAAAAAATATAATCAATGGCCAACAATTAATGACAATTGACCCCCAAAAATTTGCCCATAAAATCTTAAAGAAGATAACTGTTGATGTTGTTTTTCCCAGGCTGAATAATCACGAAATTTTTGTTTACTTACCGATAAGGAAATACTATAAATGAAAATTTTAGCTAAACCGGTAGAAATTCTTTTAGTGGAAGACAACGAAGGCGATGTTGGGTTAATCGAAGAAGTCTTAGAAGAGGCAAAAATTAGGAACAGTCTTCATATTGCAGAAGATGGAGAAGAGGCAATTCTTTTTTTACATGGTGAAGGGAAGTTCTCAGGTTCCCCACGACCAGATATAATTCTTCTTGATTTGAATTTACCAAAAAAAGATGGACGGGAAGTTCTTAGAGAAATAAAAGAAGATAATAACCTTAAAAATATACCGGTAGTTGTTTTAACTACTTCTGGAGCTGAAAAGGACATACTTAGATCTTATGCTCTTCACTCTAATGCTTATGTCACTAAACCTCTTGACTTTGATCAGTTCATAATGGTAGTTAAATCCATAGAAAACTTCTGGCTTGAAGTTGTAAAATTGCCAGCGAAATAAACCAGAATATTATTAATATCTTCTGGGAGCGTCAAAAGTTGGCAATGATTCCGCTGGTAGTCAACTGCCATCAATCAAAAACCAGGAAAAATAGTAAAAAGTCTTACGTTCAGATTTCCTTTTTTACTAAAAGAATACTTTACATAAAACCGTAAATTCGGAACTGCAGCACATTCTTTAGAGTTAATTAATTAGCATTGTAAAAAACTGCGTTTGAAAATAAAGACAAGGATACAGTACTCCTTAGTGTTAACGAATCATTCTCCAGAGGAACTCAGGGCTCCCTGAAAAGAGACAATCAGATATTTTCTGCTTGAAGCGATAAACAAATAAGTTCTTGATGATCGGAGAGATGCGGTATGAATCAAAACTTGAGGAATTCAGGTATTGATATTATTGGAGATGTGCCCTGGGGAACTCATTGCTGCCAGTTCTATCAGACAAAAGAAGATTTGATGGATTTACTGGTACCTTACTTCAAAGCAGGGCTGGAAAAGAACGAATTTTGTATATGGGTCACATCAAACCCTCTCGACGTAGAAGAGGCAAAAGAAGCCCTTAGAGGGGCTGTTCCTGATCCTGATGTTTACCTTGATAAAGGGCAAATCGAAATTATTCCCTACACTGATTGGTATGTAAAAGAGGGTGTTTTCGATTCAGATAGAATATTGAACGGGTGGGTTGAAAAACTTAATAAGGCTCTGGCACATGGCTATGATGGGTTAAGGTTGTCAGGGAACACTTTTTGGCTTGAAAAAGAAGATTGGAGTGATTTCGTTGATTACGAGGAAGAAGTGGATAGAGTCCTCGGCAACTATCAGATGATGGCTCTCTGCACCTATTGTCTCTACAGGTGCAACGCAACCGAAATCATCGATGTGGTCGTCAACCACCAATTTGCTCTGACCAAAAGGGAAGGAAAATGGGTTAAATAGGACATTAAAAGACATTTTTTTGGGTGGTTGTTTTGTGGAAAGTAAAAAAGATTGGTATAATACTATTTACAGTAGCTCTTGCAATTAACATAGCTATTGGAAGCAGTGGAACGGCTGCAACTGAGCTTATTGTGCACAATGGTGAGTCGATACAGGCTGCGGTGAATAATTCAAGATCCGGTGATACAATTGTTGTAGAGCCTGGCACCTATAAAGAGAAAATCTCTATACATAAAGATAATCTTGTAATCAGGTCTAAGTCCGGAAATCCTGATAATACCTTGGTGCAGGCATCCGAAGGTTTTGATATCTACGCAAATAAAATCACTATTAAGGGGTTTAGCATAAAAGGTACCGGCACCTCCGATGCAATCATTATCAGTGATTGGATGAGCAATTGCAGGATTGAAAATAATAAATTATCAGATCATCAGAATGGTGTTGACATAGGTCTCGCATTTGGAAACATAATATATAATAATAAAATTACAAACTGCCGGGAAGGAATCAGGCTTGCAGACTGTCGAGATACTGCTATAAATGACAATTATATCTCACAATGTAATAATGGACTTACAATGTCTGATTCACCATCTAATACGATTGAAAATAACACAATTACAGGAAATAATATAGCCATTGTTTTTGGTGGGGCGTCTGATGGGAACATCCTAATTAATAATAAAATAACATTGAACAAACAAGGCCTGGATGTAAGTGTAGGTGGCAATAAAAACCACATTTATAACAATAATTTCAATAACACAGTAAACGTGAATTTTGGAAGTAATGTAGAATCGAACAACTGGAACACTACCAAAACTTCAAGAACAAATATTATAGGTGGGCCTTATATTGGTGGAAACTACTGGGCAACACCTGCAGGAAATGGCTTCTCTCAGACAAACTCCGATGCCAATGGGGATGGCATATCCGAAAAGCAGTATTCTCTCAATGGAGTAAATGTTGACTACTTACCTCTTTCAAAACCTCTGAAATTTCCAGTTGCTGCTCTGTCTGCATCTCCAACCTCAGGAAATGTGCCGCTGAAAGTGCAGTTTACTGACAAGAGTACAGGGTCATCTACTTCATGGAAATGGAGTTTTGGTGACGGGACATCTTCAACAGTCAAGAACCCTGCACACACATACAGTAAGGCCGGAAAATATACCGTTACCTTAACAGTAAAGAATGCAGCTGGCAGTAATATGGTAACAAAATCGAATCATATTATTGTAACTGTTTTAAAATCTCCTGTTGCTGCTTTTTCTGCAGTACCCACTTCAGGAAAATCTCCATCGAAGGTGCAGTTTACTGACAAGAGTACAGGATCACCAAGCTCATGGAAATGGAGTTTTGGAGATGGAATATATTCAACAGCCAAGAACCCTGTACATACATACAGTAAAGCAGGAAAATACACAGTTGGCTTAACAGTTAAAAACGCTAAATGTAGCAATACTAAAACCGTGTCTGGATATATAACAGTCTCCAAAAAATAAGCATATGAAATTGAAAAGACAACAAAAAGGTCAAGGTTAAAGAGGAGTGGGGTTATTGATTAAATCCTTATGTGGACTACTGAATTCTCCTCTGGATCTTGGGAATGTTCCCCGGACCTGCTGCTGTTCAGTTGCTTGATTGGTGGAGATCGAATCGATGTTGGGAAAAAATTCAAGAACTTATACAAGTTGAGAATCTGCAAAATTAACTTGAAGCTGATAAATATCACATTATCGAAAGCTGATGACGCATTCTTTAGCAGGTGGGTCATAAAAGAGTTCCGAGCTAATGGAATTTTGATTGTTCCTGTGAATTATTGATCAAATCTGACAAAAAAGTACGTCCACCTTGTTTTGTCGGATTTGAAAATCATTCTTTCTTTGTTTTCCAGTAACCGATCAAATACCGATTTTCCTTTTACTTTGAGGTATGGAAAAGCCTCATTAAAATCCCAAGATGAAAAATACCAGGGATCAGAATAATTCGATTAGTTTTTAGAAAAAACTGTAGAAAATAAAATCCTAAAAATCGAAACAAAATTGGAAAAACAACTTGTGGAATGAAAATTTTAGTCCTTTTAAGCTTTTAAGGTTAATTTTAGGAACGTAATGAGGCGGAAAATCCAGAATAATATCTAAATAATGTTAGTTCATTATGGGAAATATTTATAGTAAGTATGTCGTAGTTATATTAAAACAAAAAACGTAAAAAAACATTACACTGGGGAAAAAACAGGAGAAACTTACTAATTATATTTAGAATAGTCTAAATTTTTGGGTAGGCATCGAAACCCGTTTAACAGAATGAAGAATGGCTTAACAATTAAAATGCTAATAAGGAAATGACAGCATAAGAATTGTCTGAAATGCCTTTACATTCAATTAATTTACAGAATATTATAATGCATCTGAAAAATTAGGCTTTGTAGAAAAATCCGTAGGTTGAGGGGAAATGAAAATAAATAAACAAAAAGCAATAGCAGCATTCCTTGTAGTTATCCTAATAGCGTTCATACCCCTGGGAGCAGCAGCTCCTATAGGGGCATCGGAATCCGCAACAGTAAAAGCAGCAAAAAGCTGGATTGGAGTTAAAGTCGTACATGGAGGCAACGACAGATCGAGCATTGATTGCTCTCACTTAGTATATCGAGTATACAAACAAGTCGGAGCCAAAAGCATAGTGTTCCAAACTGTGGCCAATATGAAAAAAAATAAATATTATGTTACCACTACCTCTCCCAGACCCGGAGACGTAATCTTTTGGAAAAAGGACGTCACTAAAAACGGCAAAAAATACTGGCTTGCCGCTCATGTGGGAATATACATAGGAAATGGCAAGTTTATACATGCGTCTGATGAAACAAGAAAAGTTACCACAGACAGTATTAGTGGTATGTATAAAGATGGAATGCCGTACTATGCAAGATGGTCGCATACTTAATAGCCCATACAAATGACATAAAATTAAAAGAGCAACTTTATTTTAGTTGCTCTACTTTTTATAAAAAATAATATCTTTTGGAAGATTTTACGTCTGAGTTTTTTAGACTTCTTTCGTCCGTGCAAGGTGTGTATTTTCTCTGAACTCGAATCCAAATTCCAATCCTTGTTTTAATGGATCTTGCTCGCGAATTTGAATACAAAATGTTTTGATGCATATTCAATTAGTTTCAATCCTTGTTTTAGTGGATCTTTCTCGCAGGAAATATTCGTGAGTTATTGAGAATCATATGCACAAGAATCTATATCCATTTCTCGCAAGAATTAAAGTAGTGCAGAAACACTATGAATACGCCCACTAAGGAAGACCGAAAAAAGCCTGTAAGTTTTTCTCAGTGGTTTCTAAAGGTAATCAGACATTACGAAGAAAAGGGTGTAGAATTTGATCGGATCAAATCCGGATTAGTTAAAATTCAGTTGCCTGGGCACCCTGCAATCCTTAGAACATTTGATGACTTTGAGAGGGAATATCTCTCTAAATTTTCACTTTAATCCTTTTCTGTCTTTTCTGAAAAGCTCTAATACATTGCGCTTCAAATGCTTGATTAAAAAGGATTTGCAGAAATGTGTTGAGTTGTAGAAATGTGGTTGAGTAGGTTTATCCTTTCGGGTTGCTGAGGCATGTTACGCCGAGATTTCACCCTGTTAGGAACGTTATTATACGGAATATGAGAATCCCCATGGTTTCCGAAGGCTTCAAACTGCGCAGGGTTGCCAAAATTGCAAGCGGGAAAGACACTAAAAGAATGTACACAATAGAGTTAAGGAGAATGCTCAGAGGCAGGTTATAAATTATGATGAGATACACGATTTATTCAATCGATATAGAAGGAAAAACTCACGAAATTGCTGTAATAGATGCTGAGAAATTAAATAATGTCGCAGGAAATGGGAACTATTTTTACGATGAAGATGGGAATTTAATTTTTTATGCTCCTGCGAATTTGATGTTTATAGCTAATATCGAAGACACAGAAAACGTAGAGTGAAGTTACTAACTTTGGGGAAGTGAAAGGATGTCAAAGATTGGAATAATATTCAAAACTGGAGGTCATATAGCCCCTGAAGATTATGGGATAAGTCAAATTATAATTCTAGATGAAACTGATCTACCCGAATATGAAAGTATCATGGAAGAAATTATGGAAGAGTTGCCTGAATACGAAAAATTTGATAAGTGGGAAAGGTTGGAAAATAAGTTGAAGGAAACAGGAATTCAGTATGAGCTTTTAAGGAATTTGCAGGAAGAGTACAGGTTTCAGCAGGTTTGAGAATGTTCAGGGAAGGCTTTAACGCTGACGAGGGAGTTGCAAAAAATGAGTTCAAGGCCTTCAAACAAAGCATAACAGAGCCCTGCTCGAAACCGCGTGGAAGACTTGTCATGTACCTGCAATCCTCTGATAAAATCTTTTTCATGTCTGTAAATTCCCCGGGTATTCCGGAAGTTGTGGGAAGTGGAAACTCTGTTAAACATTGTACTGTGATAATAGGACACCAGGAAAATAGAAGGTACTCAGAAAATTAAAGAATTCAGGGATATGGAAGAGTACACAGGTTTTTCTGTAGAGATATTCCCAGAGGATGACTTATTTACTTGCCTTATTAATTCTATTGGGGTTCCGTCTTCGGTAATTGTCGGGAACGCTGGAAAGGATGTTACTATGAGAGAAAATTCGGCGTCTTTATTTTTGGTGAGAGAATGCCGGAAACTGTATAACTATATTGAGAAAAATATAGAAATTCGGATCGAATACCTGGATACTATTGAAGACGTACTGAATTATGAGAAGTAGAGCCCAGAAAAAAAATCTCTACTCAACTTATGCTGCGAAGCTAATAGTTTTTCCGGGGATCCTTTATCACCCCGAAAATGGCTTCTGCCGCCAAAGACCGGCTACTGAGTGTTTTGAGAGAGCTGGCGTTTTTTGTATGGCTAATGGAACTTTTGCAAATCAGACAGGGAAATCTTCGATTTTCTCAAACAACTGAATTTCAGGCTTACCGGAGACCCCTGCTTCTTGCATTCTCTTTTTCAGATCCGCGGATTCTACGAATTTGCTTGCTTTATCTTTTGTATCCCATTCAAAAAGGATAAAGATTTCGTTTGGGTTGTCCAAGCTGCGGAAGAGCTGTCCGCCTTTGCAGCCTGCGTTATCTCGTGTTGATCCATGTTCATCAAAAAAAGGTTTCCATCTGGAATAGTCTTCGACTCGGTGCTTTATAGCTACATGTACTATAATTATACCCCTATTTTTACATGGGCGTTTTTATAAAAAAATCTTTCTTCGTACTGTATAAGTTCTGCTTATCCGGCTCCAATAATCTGTATAATTTTGAACGTAAAAAGGAAACAAAATGATATTATGGGAAATTGAATTTATGCGCCTAAAAAGGCGGAGGTCAGGTAAAAGATAGGTTGGTTGGCTTTGAATATCTTGTATTCAGGACAGCACGATTATCCGACTACATGAAAAATTAGCTGATAAATGGCCAGCTTCGAGGACGAGAATAATTGCTGCAGGTGTTAAGTTAAGTCTTCTCGTAAGTGCTGTAGCAGATGGCCCAAAATGTATAGCGTTATGTGGAGAACGTACCCATGAGGTGAAGACGCTTAGAATCGGTCTCTGGATAAAGGACCGAATAAAGCTAGTTGATCTTGGTTTTTACAGCGTAGATAAGTTGTTGGTTTATAAAGTAGGAGTTTAATCAGAATTCTTTAATGGTATCCCTCTATTGGGGAATTATCCTGTGAACATGTTTTTGGTACTCCTGGTATTCGTCACCAAACTGTGCCACCAGCCTTCTTTCCCAGTGCAGGGATCCCAGATACAGGTATACAGTGGTCAAAAGGTATATAACAAGCAGATTAACGGTCATAAAGGGAGTGAACCACTATGATCAGTCCCGAAAACAGGAAGGTGGCCCGTACCCATCGGTAAATGCTCGGATATTTAGAGGAGTTGCTTCAGGAGTCTTTGGTGCAGATAGCGGTGAGCGTATCTCGAATCTATGGGGTGCATCCAGCAAACCTTTAGGGGAAATGATTGCAGCAATCAACTGTCCACCAACCATCAGCCAGCGCCAGGGAGAAGGTACTATGTAGAGAAACGGTCCTGGATTTTTGTAGAGCAGATAGGCGAGTGGCAATATCGTTAGCAATGCAATGAGTTTGTATACTGGCATATACAAGGTTTCTGCCCTGGGACCTAAGACCCGCATGGTGAGGCGTTTGAAGGGCAGGCTTGCGGTAAGGCTGTGAATAGCTGCGAATGTCACCAGACAAAAAAAGGATAAGTGTGGACGAAACCAATTTCAATAGTCTCCATTTTTTTTATTTGAATAACTTGTATTTAGCATTTGTGACTTGTTGGGGCTGTCAAATCTTTTGGTGTTAATCGATTTTCGAAATATTTCCTCACCAATATCTAAAAATCTTACTTTATGAGTGCCTGATAAACATTGGTCGTTCACTGTTAGCTGGTTGAATTTTGTTTTTGAGTACTTTTGCTTAGGAATGCCGAAAATATAATTTCAAGCATTTCTGTAACCGATATTGTCTTTGATGATTATTTTGGGAAATGGAATACAGAGCCATTCACAAATGGAAACTTGAAATTATTTTTAAACCATTCCTTAACTGTATCTATTCTCTAAACTTACACATGGGCAGGAAATTGAAATGTATACAAGGCGGAAAATGATATGCGGAGCTCAAGTATGTGAGATTTCTGGATAAATATCAAACTATTATAGATCGACGAGCTGATGACAAAATTAAACAAAAATAAAAATTGAAATGGATAGTATCCAATTGTAGAATTCAAAATGGTTATGAGACAGCCTGTTTTCTGATCGCTTTCAGATCGAAAACCTCTCTTCTCCCTTGTTTGTAGCCTTCTGATCTTGCTTTACCTGAGTGATTAGCTTTTCAAGCTGTTCCCTGGAGATACTTTTATGCTTCTCTTCTGTGCAGACCTTTACCTTTTCTATCAGGGCACAGAGTTCCTCGCGCTCAAGGCAGAAACCGATGCTGTTAATGATGCCTTTTAGAGCTTTTGTGCCGGTATGTTTTCCGACAATAAGGTTTCGCTTTCCGCCAACCATCTCAGGAAGGAAGAGTTCGTAGGTGCGCGGCTCTTCCAGGATTGCAGCTACATGGATTCCGGATTCGTGAGTGAAGGCATTTTGCCCGACAACGGCTTTGTTTGCCGAGGGTGTGATGCCCGAGTATTCCGCGATCATTTCAGAAAGCGCAGTCAGCTTTGTTGTATCATAACGGTCAATCCCATACTGCACTCTGAGAGCTACCATCACTTCTTCAAGGGAAGCATTTCCTGCCCGTTCTCCTATTCCGTTGACTGTTGTATGGAGTTGTTTTGCCCCGGCTTCGGCAGCTGCAAGGGTGTTTGCTGTGGCCATGCCAAGGTCGTCGTGGCAGTGAATACAGATGGAAGCATTAACTGATTTGTAAATCTCGCTTACAAGGTAGTGAGTTGTGGTCGGATTCAGGATGCCTATGGTATCCGCAAGGCTTAAATACTGCACCTTGCACTCAGTTTCAACTTCCTTGAAAGCTTGCTTTAGGCGATCAATTGGAGTCCGGCTTGAATCTTCGGCTGCAAAACGCACTTTTAACCCGTGGTCAGTTGCGTATTCAATAGCTTCTTTGGCGCAACCGAGCATTTCCTCAAGACTCCGGTGGTATTTGTATTTGAGGTGCATGTCTGACATTGCAATGAAAATGCTTACAATGTCAACATCACAATCAAGGGCAGCATCAACGTCCCCTTTTACTGCTCTAGAGAGGCAGCAGATCCTTGAATTGAAGCCCTGATTTGCAATTTCCTTTACAGTCTCCTTTTCATTTGCGGAAACTACTGGAAATCCAGCCTCTATAACCTCAATACCCATTGAATCAAGCTCACTGGCAACTGCCAGCTTCTGTTCTTTCGTGAATACAACGCCTGGAGTCTGTTCCCCATCGCGGAGTGTCACGTCACAGATTTCGATATCAAGGGGGCGATGTTCGATAAAATCCATCAATGTATTTCGTGAATACTGCTCGCTCTCTGACATTGGTACTGCTTCCCGTGATTTCTATTATTTTGAGGTATTTTTGATTATTTTTAATGATAGATAGACAGATCAGCTGCCTGGTAAATAAATTAAAGGATTAAATGGTGATGTCTCAGGATTCAAAGGTTCCTAAAAGTCAGAAAATATTGTGTATTGTCTAAACTAAGTCAAAATTAAGCATAGCTTTACCTATATATGTATAAATGTTTTCCTTGAAGGAAAATGGTTTCCGCCGGTAACATATTCACACTTTTGAGCATTATAAGTTAATCTCAAATAAATTGATTTTCATTCGGAAATTTAGCTAAAAATGCTCTTAAGATAGAGAGTTCTAAAAAGTTCAAGCTTACAAGAAAAGTTCGAGCTTACAAGAAAAGTTCAAGCTTACGAGAAAAATTAAAGTTTACAAGAAAAGTTCAAGCTTGTAAGAAAAATTCAAGCTTACAAGAAAATTTAAAGGTTATAAGAAAACTTAAATTTTGGATGAAGAATTTATATCAGGTAAGTTTTTTCTGGACTCTTTCATAAAAACAAGTATCCGAAATCTTCACAAAGCGTGCCGGATATTTTGATTTCTTAAGTTTGACGATATCATCATGCCTGATTCTGTAGGATTTCTGCCCGTCAATTGCAATAACAGCTTCTTTTGGGATCGACAGTCTAATTGTAATCTCACTGTCAGACGGGATAACCCAGGGCCTTGAGGAGAGCTTGAAAGGGGCAACAGGGACGACTACTATCGCATTTACCCTGGGGTCCACGATCGGGCCGCCTGCGCTCATCGCATAGGCCGTCGAGCCTGTCGGGGTTGCAAAAACCACACCATCCGCACGCATATCATCAAGAAGGCAACCACTAACATTGACCTGGAACTGGATAATTTTCGCGGGCTTTGCTGACATTATCGCAATCTCATTGGTAGCGGTCTCAAGCATTTCTCCGTTAAGGAAAACATCTACTCGCATCCTCTCGCTATACGAAAAACCGTAAAGAACTTCCTCTATAGTCTCAATGGCATCTTCGGGCTCCACATCAACGAGAAAACCGAGAGTCCCCATATTAATCCCGAGTACAGGAAGAGGGTCTTTCATCTTGGCAATATTCCGGAGGACAGTGCCGTCACCTCCGATACTGATAATCAGTTCTACCCCTTCCTCCCGCATTCTTTCAACTGGAGTGCCCTCTATTTCGAGTACATCAGCTGTGGGAGTGGCAACAAAGATTTGCACCTTCGAGCTGAAATGGGCAAGAATTGTCCTGACCATTTCAATTACTTCAGGCCTGTCGCAGCGTGAGGAGATTCCTATCTTTTGTATCGCCAATTTATCCTCCTGAGAGTAATTTTAAAAGTTTTTCGTGCACGAGCCCATTAGACGCGACCATTTCAACCCTAGCGGTAACATTATCAGGAAGTCTTAAAGAGTTCCCATATCCATCCGTAACAAGCCCGCCGGCTTCTGCCAAAATGAGTTGCCCTGCTGCCACGTCAGTCACACGCAGGGTTTGTCGAACATCCACAAAAGCATCAAGCCTACCTGAGGCTACATAGCACAGTTCGAGTGCTACACTGCCAAACAACCTTATCCGCCGGACATTTTTGTATATCCTTCGGGTTCTCTCCACATTTTGCCGGTAGCCGTATACACTGACACACAGTTCCCTCAACTCCGAGTTCAGGGAAGTTTTGACTTTTTTTCCGTTGAGGTAAGCCCCTTTTCCGGCCTCTGCATAGTATTCCTCACACAATGCAAGGTTACTCACATACCCGAATTTCAGATCTAAGAGGTCGTAAGAGGCAAAAGCTATTGAAACGCTGTAAAAGGGAATGCCTACAGAAGAATTATAGGTTCCATCAAGAGGGTCAAGAACAATAGAAAATTCGGGGGAATTTCCTAAAATAAGCTCCCCCAGTTCCTCACTGATAATCCTCATGGACCTGCCATCGGCTTTAAGAACCTCGATGATAGCGTCCTCTGCTGCCACATCTATTCTGCTAGTCGGTGTCCCGTCGGCTCCCATACAGACAAAACTGCCTGCATCATCAGTGCCTGCCAGGTCAGAGATGGAATCTGATGCGGCTTTAAAAGCTTCCCGGGATAATTTCAAAAAGCTTGAGTCTGCTGAATTCATAGCTGGACCAGTTTTTCTAATTTAAGATTCCAAATTCCTTTATCCGCATGCGGAATCTGAAGATTCGAAATTTTCGGTTATATATTAATGAAAAGATCCTAATGAAAAGATCTTAATGAAGAGATCCTAATGAAAAGATCTTAATGAGAAGATCCGGATGAATAATTCCTTATTTTGGATGTAGATCTCCGAATTTCAAAATAGGACTCCGGACATTCAGACCGAACACCCGGAATCCTCAAAAGCCGGAGTCTCCACAGAAACTTACAGCCCAATGGCTTTATTTGTTTTCTCAATTGACTTTGCGCCGTCACTTTCCAGTTCCATCATGGCTCTAATAGCATCCACGTTTTCGGGAACTACGATAGACTCCTGATGGATTGCCTGGAAGAAGTAGAGTTCCTTCTCATTCACTGTTATGGACTCAGGCCAGATACAGTTTTCCCACATGTCATTTCTGGGGCGTTTTATATCTCTGGCAACCTCCATGATTTCGGCTGTTGAAGTAATACCCTGTCCTACGAAACGAATTCTGGACTGGGAAGAGAAAATTTTCTTGATGGTCTCTGCAGTACAATCAGTGTTAACTTCCATATTTACTACATGCATGTGCATGAGGGTTGTCGGGATCTTCAGGGCTGTAGATGTGATATTGATCTGCGGGAGCACACTCATTACGTCAGGCCCATGATGGGACGGAAGTTTCACCGGGTCAAGTACGATTGCATTAATAGGTCCCTTCTTTATATCGTTGGGGTCGGCTGCCCTCCTTGCAATAGTTACCCTCACTTTCTTTACCCCGAGTTCCCTGTCTATAGGGGAGATGACCCTGCAAAGCCCTGTAGTGTTGCAGGAGACAACCCTTACAAGGTCACGGCCCAGAGCCTTATCGTAATTACTGGCCGCATTAAAGGAGAAACCTGTAAGCGTATGACTCTCGCCGCCCTGCCAGATTGCCTTTACCCCGGCTTTCTGATATAAAGGCTTGTTTCCTTCCCCAATTCCCCCTGGAGTACAGTCAACAACCAGGTCAGCCTTTTCTATCATTTCCTCAATAGTCCCGGCTGCTGGCATTCCTGCCTTCTCAAAAGCTCCTACATTCTCAGCAGGGCAATATATATCATATCCCAGTTCATGGCCCACTGCAGCTTCATAGTTCGGCTTTGTCTTGGAAATTCCAATAACTTCCATGTCGTCCTGAGCCCGAACGGCGTCTGCAACTCTTTTTCCTATGGTTCCGTAACCGTTTACTGCAATTTTTGCTTTAACCATTTGTTATCCTGTCCTGTTTAATTTTTTTTCTACTCAATTCAGGATATAATCTAAATTATAGCTAAATTATAGCCCAAACAGCCTAGAACTCAATTTTTATCCGGATTTGTAACTTCCGGGTAGTAGAATATAAAAGTCCAAAGTGTAGGCATAAATTTAAGGTGTATTCAGGGATTTCTAATTTATTTTATAAGTCAATTTTATAAGTTAAATAGTTATGCTGCAACTGCCCCCTATACCTCTAATCCAAGATACAGATTCGTAGATCATATTTTAGGATGTTTTGACTTTGCGCTTGATCCTGATATCTTAGATTACATTGAGATTATAGATAAGAATAGATAAATGCTTTTCCCGGCCAGTTCTTCCCGGCCAGTTCTTATCAATTAAAGAAAGTAGAAGAGATTTAGAACTTCCAGAGCTTCCGGCTCGTTTTCCAGAGATAAAAGATTACAAACCTGTATATTCTGTAAACCTGATGTACCTGAAAATCCAGAAAGTAAGCTGTCATTAGGAAAAAGCTGCTAGGAAATCGAGATACGGAAAAAGAGGTAAATGTAAAATGCAAAATACAAATAATTCAGTTCGCAAGAATTAGGGCTTCTCCGCGTGACAGATTAATCTCTTTTATTGAGCCTCCGATAGTCATTTTATCCCCGAGAATCCCTGTAAGCTGGATTGAATCTCCTTCAACCAGTATCTTTGCCACTGAATCCATAACCCTTTCACGCCTGTCTCCGTGAAGCAGGACAACATTAAGCTCGCACATCTTTAATTTCTCCCAAAAATCCTTTCTTTTTGTTCAATTTATTAATTTAATCCTATTCAGGCTAGGTCTTAGTTTCACTCATCTATATAAAGAATTTAGTTATAATAATTATATTTTTCACTATCTATAAGTCATTTAGTAGCCCGGATCAATAAAAAGCTGCCGAAAAAATCTATCCTGATAAAAATTTCAAGGATAATTCACCAGTTTTGCAACAACTAGACCCTGTTCGAGCCCGAGATCCTCAGCTACACATTCACATTTTGTAAGGAGCATATAAGCAACAGGTCCAAAGTTATGTTCTGAGAGAGTCTCATAGTTAGCCATGCCCTTGCTGATGATAAGGGTTGCGTCCTTCATGGCTTTGAGCAGTTCTGCCGGAGCTTCCTCAATCAGGACACCAACTGCGTTGGAACCAGTAGTCAGGATCCTGTCAACCTTTTTGTCGATTTCAAACTCTTTTACCTCTTCTAAGGTCACATCTGTGAGAATTGGCCCTCCGCGAACTACAAGTGTAATTTTCCCTCCTAGCTTTTTGATAATATCAAAAACAAGCATATCAAAAAGAATCTCTCCGCAGTTATCGGCAATGTAAACAACATCCTGCAGGAGCCCGAGCATTTTAGGAGTGTCGTCAACATCAAGTCCACGTTCGAAAAAATTCAGAAAAGCAGCCTCAAATTTGTCTTCACTTGCATCAAAGCCCATGATCCCAAAATCAAAGTAATTCGCAATCACAGATGCCAGTACTGCCCGCCTGAAAAGTTCCCTGTTATCCGGGGAATTTTCATATATTTTTTCTTTTGCCACGGGCAGGACTTTAAGTGCAGCCTGGCTAATGAGCTTCTTTGTTACCGCATAAGGATCATTGTCTTCCAGAACTTCATAACATTTCCTGTGGACTTTAGTGGCTACAGAGGCAGATACGGCTTCAGGACTATAATATTTATTTACAACTCCAAGGCATTCCTTGATGGTCTTGCTTATAAGATCTTCATCATCCGTCGAAAGCTTAGACTGGAAGTGTACTCTTGAAAGCAGGCAATAGGTACAGCGTGGGTTCATCTTCATGGAAATAGTTCCTGTTTTCTGATCCGGCATAGATTTTTTCAGAATGCTACTGATATTCTGGGGCAAATATTATAGAATTTACTCTTCTGAGACCACATAGGTTTAAAAATGTAACCTGTAATCTAAAGAAATAAAAAAAGTCCAGCATAGAGATGCTTCGTAAATGTAATAAATTGGATGAAGAGAAGTAGAATAGAGTCATCAAGTTATCTGCAGCGAGATAACTTTGCAATGAGCTAAGCTGATAAGACAAATTCTTTATAGTTTGTTGTAAAATTATTTACAATGTTTCTCAGAACTAGAAATTTAAAGCTTTTTTCAGCTCTGTTTTTTCTTGCACTACTCTTCACCTTTTCCGTTTTTCCAGCTCCTGCATCTGCACTTACCGAAGTTGAGGTAAACCCTGTAAATACACCTGAAGGTGCAGTCGTATTGATCGTTGACGGCTTGAGTGCTTCTTTTATCTATCCCGAGCTTATGCCACATGCTCTAGACGGCACAGCTCTTGAGAAAGCAAGGCTTGAAAATATTCCTAAAATAAATGAAAACAGCGCTCGATTTCTCGAATTCCGTGCCCCACAAACCTTTACCGAAGGAGGGCATTCAGTACTGGTCACAGGAAATCCGGGTGCTGACAGCGAACTTGCAAGTTTCAAAGATGCAACCGTTTTTGACGTTTTACATAAAGAGGGCTATCTCTGTATTGCGTTGATGGAAAAAGGGGATTTTGGGTCTATATGCGCCGAGCAGGATGTTATCCTGAGGGACGAAAACAACTCGATGAATGACCTGAAAATTGCGCTTGAAAAGTACGATCATTCTCCTGATGCCCCTGAGATACCTGAAGGACTTTTAAAGGTTCTCAAGGATGCAGCTGATAAAGCGCCTGAATATGTCACATCAAAGGAGACACGCGATAAATATAATGGATATAACAGGTGGGGCATCGAGACTGCATCTGCTGTTGTAAAGTATATGGCCACAAACAGGCCAGCGCAGAAATACCTGCTCACTGTCAATGCAGGAGCTGTAGATGCAAGCGGGCATCACAGGAATAACTATGGGTATATAGACTGCATCGAATGCCTTGATGCCGAACTTTCCCCACTCTATGAGCTCTGTAAGAAAAATAACCTGGCCTTCGTCCTGACAGCAGACCACGGGATGGCCTTTTCTAAAGATGGTTCCAAAGGAGGACATCAATCCGAAAAACTCTCGGTTTCAGAAGAAGCGCAGTTGGTCCCCCTGATAGTGCATGCACAGGATGTAAAAAGCGGAGTTATCGAGGGAAAACATGGACAGGAAGACTTTACTCCAACGCTTTTAGGCATCCTTGATACTCCTGACAGACCAAGGTTCGCAGAAGGAAAACAGATCATCCTAACAGGCCATGCAAACCTGAAAGTTAAACTTCCGGGTAAAGGGTCTGCAGAACTAATGAAGGAAGGAAAAATTATCGCATCCCCGAAAAACGACGACCAGTTCCTTTTCCTCGGACTTGAACCTGAAAGCACCTATACAATCAGGGCTGCTCTTGATTCAGGAAATAGCCTTGAAGAGCAGGAAAAAGAAATTATTCTTGAAAAAGACTCAGTGATCGAATTCGTGGAAAAAGGACATAAAGACCTGAAAACTACACGATCTGATAGTGGTTCCGAAGGAAACTCCACTTCTGCGGCAGGTTTTTTGAAAGGAAATTCCGCGACTTCCGGCTCAAGTTCCGGACATCTGCTAGCATATCTTCTGATAGGATTGATCAATCTTGTGGGACTTGTTGTTATTGCAAAGATACTGAAAAAGAACTAGCAGCTCAAAAGAAGCTAGAACGAAATCAAGATCTGATAGAAAGGTCGTACACGTTTCCAGAGGCTTTTTTGAACGTAGCCTCAACGTCTTCCACATGAGCAAACGTGGGTCCTTTCCGGAGTTCATTTATCAGAAGTTCAACAGCTTCAGGCTTGCCTTCTGTAACTACTAAAACTCTTCCGTCCCTGAGGTTTATGGGGTTACAGTCCACACCAAGATTTTCGGCAGCGCTTCTTGCAAATCTTCGAAAACCCACGCCCTGTACCCTGCCTGATACATAAATTTCCGCCCGCACAGTTTCTCCAGAGTTCACATCTGGCTATTTTGAATAAAAACTTATAAAAGCGTTTGCCCTTTTGCTTCTCAGCCTCTCAACTTCTACCTGCTGCCTTCAAACTCCTATTCCGGAGCAGAGATTTAGCTGCCGGGCAGCCCAAAGAAGTTATCTCCGGCCTTGCAGACCTTGACCAGTCCTGACGCGAGGTTCTCGGATCTGATCGCCCGAGAGCACATAGGCGAAGACACTTCCGGCGTAATGTTGCTCGCCTGATTTGTCACCCGGTGCATAGTTCACGGTGATGACCTTGAGAGTCTTGCCGAGCACGTTAGCGAGCTTCCCAACGCGTACCGGCTTTACCTGGACTCCTATCCCTTGGCCATTTTCTCCAGACAATGTTTTAGCCAACAATGCACCGACCGCCAGTTACTCGATTCCAGCAGCGATTCACTGAAACTTTGTGAATGAAGTGTTCATAGTTTATCCTTTAGTGACTTCCGCTTTTCCACTGTGTCATTGATGGCGGCGCCCGTATGAGACAATATAGGCAGCGCTGCGAGCCTGGATCATCGGGTCGGCCGGCTCGATGCCCCCGGGCAATTCGGCGGGCAGGAAGATCAGAACGCGTTCAACTGCATCACTATCGGGGACGACTTCCGTGATCTCAATGACGCCGATCTCGACGGTCTTGCGTGTGTCCGGCCACGCCATCGAGGGGTCGTCTATTTTGTCGCCCGGTTCCGACAGCTGGACGCGAAAATTGAACCGGACGGGTGCGCGCGCCACTCGCTGACGAATCTCATCGGCGAGGTAGCCGGGGGCGGCTTTCGCAAGCTCCTCCGCAGACAGAAACTGGTTTCCTGTCTGGGGCTCGATTCGGTAGCGACCGAAACTGACCTGGCCCTGTGCATTGGTGAACTTGAAACTGTTGACGCCGTAATAGGAAAGCGTTGCATAGCTGACCGGCGGTGGCTGTTGTGAATCCAGAAACGACTTCGCAATCGGATGTGTCAGCAGGTATGTGTCAGCAGGTATGTGTCAGCCGGCGTCGGCGCAGTAACCCCAGGACCACTCGAGCCGAGCGCGATCAAGAATCGTCGGAACTCATCAGCTGTGGCTGCGGGAAAGCCGTTAAACGAATGCGTCACAAGATCCATTTTTGACCCATCCGGCAGGTGGAACTTCAATGCCAGACCGCGTGGGTTTGCAAGAGCGTCGGTGTCTGAAACCGTGGGTATGCCGGCAAAGTCGGAAAACCGGACTGTCACGGGAACTGCGACCTTCTGAAAGTGCAGTGCCTTGCTCAAGGTCTCCCCTGAGGGGCTGGGGAGAAACCTTCCCTCCAACACGATGCCCTTCGCATGGACTGCCCGACCGTAGGTTTGCTTGCCGAAAACGAGATTGAGCGCGTCGACCAGCTCAGCCGGCGTCGAGCTCTGCGACGGGGAAGAAGTCCCCATCTCTCCCTCGGCACGGTTTTTTCCTGTTTTGTCATTCAAAAATGTACGATTCATGTTTTCCTGTGACATTACAATCTCCTTTCAATTTGTTGCGCGGATGAACCTCATTGTGTTGAACATTTGTCAATTTCCTGCATCTTCCCGGCCCGCAATTCAAAAAACTGGTGGTATCCCGACCCACTCACTGAGAACACGTCGAGTAGCTCCCTGCCTTATGCCTTGAAGAACGCGAGCAAATCCTCATTCACCTGGTCCTTGAGGGTTGTGCACATGCCGTGCGGCGCGCCCTTGTACACCTTTAGTATGGCGCCCTTGACAATCTTAGACGAAAGAAGGGCCGAGTCACCGATTGGCACGATCTGGTCGTCGTCGCCGTGGAGGATGAGCGTCGGTACATCGATCTTCTTGAGATCCTCCGTAAGGTCCGTTTCGGAAAACGCCTTGATGCAGAAGTAGGACGCTGGCAAGCCGGCCATCATTCCCTGGAGCCAGAACGACTCGCGTACGCCTTCCGAGATCTTTGCTCCCGGCCGGTTGTAGCCGTAGAACTGCATGCTTAGATCCTTCCAGAACTGCGAACGGTCCGCAAGAACGGCGGCGCGGATCTGATCGAATGCCTCGATCGGCGTCCCTCCGGGATTGGCGGCTGTCTTCAGCATCAGCGGCGGGATAGCGCCAATCAGCACGGCCTTAGCCACGCGCTTCGTGCCGTGGCGGCCGATGTAGCGGGCGACTTCGCCGCCCCCGGTAGAGTGGCCGACATGGATCACGTTCTCCAGGTCGAGAGTCTCGACAAGCTCGGCGAGGTCGTCGGCGTAGGTGTCCATGTCGTTGCCATTCCAGGGCTGGCTTGATCGCCCATGGCCGCGGCGGTCATGGGCGATACAGCGGTATCCACGGGAGGCCAGAAAGAACATCTGGTCTTCAAACGCATCCGCGGAGAGCGGCCATCCGTGGCTGAAGACTACGGGCTGTCCGCTGCCCCAGTCCTTGTAATATATCTGCGTACCGTCTTTGGTCGTGATCATGTTCATATTATGCATTCCTTTTTCTGCTTACCAATAGTGCACTTCCAATTCAATTTGTTTAATTCTTCTACAAATTCTCTGGTCGTTTGTTTGAGCAAGTTGATTGCTTGATTCATGTACAAATCCTCCTGTGATAATCTGACAACCAAACTATAGTTCCTACGTGATTGTTGTGTTACTCAGTTGCCGTGGCATGTGCTGCGTCCATTACCAGCTTGGCGACCTCATTTGAGTGTGAGACTAACGAGGCATGATCGGAAGGTATCAAGACAATTTCCCTGGCACCCATGCGTTTCGCCATAAAGCGCTCCAGGTTGGGATTTATTATCCTATCGTCCTCCGATAACAGATACCAGGAGGGCTTGGACTTCCAGGCAGCCTTGGTGATTTTATCGCCGAAAATACTTGCAGAAAGCGGCTTCTGTACGGCGGCCATGACGCAGGCCTCAACATGATCGACATCCTGAGAAAACGATTCCGGAAATGCCTTGGAATCGATCCACAAGAAGCCTTCAGCATCAGGATGAATGTTTGCCTGGCCGGATACAGCCGGCATTCGCTCATTGAGCTAACTAAGGACTTCTCCTTCGTCAGGTGCATATGCAGAAATATAAACCAGTCCGATAACACTGGATGCATTAGCTTCCGCAGCAGTTAGCAGTTATTACTACACCACCGTATGAGTGACCTGCGAGTATTGTGGGACCATTTTGCATAGCTAATACGCGATTTGTTACTGCAACGTCATCAGCTAACGAGGTCAAAGGGATCTGAACAGCAGACATTGTAGCCTCTTTCCTGAAGCAGAGGTATGATCTTGCTTCACTTGACCCATCGGCCCACGCACCGTGCAATAGTTTTTATGTATTTATTTGTCATCAAACCCCACTCCAATTCCACTAGCTACAAGTGAGCGATCATGATATAATTGGAGGTAATAGACGAACTGGTCAATCCCCATATTGAATTGTGTGCCCTTTATCCCCTGGATCATCCACTATTACTTGGTTAATGTTTTAAAATACCTGAATGTGATTATATTAGGACTTACTCAGTTGAATGAAAAACCAATAGCATGAAACCTTCAACTGTCTAAAATACAAATTTGACCACACTGCCTATTGCACTTGATTTTATACTTCAAGTGTGTAAGTCCTATATATGTTTGGTAATCACAGCAATTAATTCTCTTAATTATTTTGGTTACGTGTCTTTATTTTTGATCAACAGATCTAAATTTTGATTACCGTAGTGAATATATAATTAAGAGATATGTGAACTACCGCTTAGCTAAAGACTAACCGGCTTCGAGGGTCATCCCTCCCTCTATCGAGGACAAGTCACACGCGCTCAACCCTGCGTTCCGCAGGTGGAAAATTATGTTAACCTTTTAATGTTCCTTACTATGCCCTGTTAACCAACTTGCTTTCGCATTGTGGTGACAGCATTTTAAGTAATATATAATAGGTTTGAAAGTATTAATAAGATTACGGAATCAATAACAGTAGAACGTGAGGAAGTTGACGCTTATATCCCACGAAGCTAAAGACTTCGGGGTTTTACGCTTCGTCCTATAAATTTGATAGAATAAATTCTCCTTACGATTAATAATTCTAGAAAATACGAGCTCGAGCTTATCTCAAAGTACCTGCGCAAAGCCGTTTCTCATGGGGAGGATATGAAGACAAGGGACATGATGGCCAATGAGGAATATCTTGCAGGTATTGCTTTCAATAATGCCAGCCTTGGCTACGTACATTCCATGGCCCACCAGCTCGGAGGCTTTTATAACCTTCCTCACGGAGTTTGCAACGCCATTCTCCTTCCCTATGTGGAAATGTATAACAAGTAGGTCTACCCCGAGCGTTTTGCCGAGATCGCAAAGGCAATGGGAGAAAAAAATAGAGGGATGGAGCCCGGAAGAAGCCGCAGATAAATCCATAGCTGCTATCAAGAAGCTTGCAGCAGACATTGGAATTCCTTCAGGCTTAAAAGATCTCGGGGCTAAGGAAGAAGATCTTGAACTCCTGGCTGAAAATGCCATGAGGGATGTTTGCAGGCTCACAAATCCCAGAGAACTTTCAAAAGAAGATATTATTGAGATTTACAGGAAAGCAATGTTACCGGAAAGAGCACTTTAAACTGAGAATCCACACTGCTGTGGACAAAAGATGATGTAATAAGGCAGCAGCTCAGTGATTTAGCCAATAATTTACTCTCCCTTAAGTCTCATACATACATGAGATAATATTATAATCAACTTTGAATATATATTATATGCATTTATGTACTCATGTGGGGGATATATCTGGAACAATTCGAAGACTCATCAGTCAAGACCATCATGGGGAACAGATTAGAGTATTACTACGCTTTCCCGGAAAGGAAAACTAACCATTATTATCCTTCCCTATTCTATGACAGGATAAATAGACTACCCGCAAGGAGAGGTACATGGAATGCAATTAAACGAAGGAGTGATTATTGATGCGAAGAGTCTTGGGCGGTCTCAGGGGCCGTGGAGCAGAAAGCATACAACGCTACAAAATGCACGAAAAACTCATTTCCATAGGAGATGACTACTGGATAGAAAACGAAGCTGGGGAGAGGGCATTCTATGTTGACGGCAAAGCTCTCCGTGTGCGTGACACCCTGATTATCAAGGATGTGCAGGGAAACGAGCTGTATAAACTCAAAGAGAAGCTTCTCCGGGTCAGGGATACGATGGACATCCTGGATGCGGAAGGCAAAACGGCCGCAACAATCAAACAAGCCCTGATCACACCTCTCCGCGATCGCTGGAAAGTTGAAGTAGCAAATGGACCTGAAATGGATATCCAGGGCAATATCCTGAACCACGAATACAAGATTGAAGCAGGAAAGGAAAAAGTTGCAGAGGTCTCCAAAAAGTGGTTCCGTATAAGGGATACCTATGGAGTGGAGATTGAGACTGGACAGGACAATGCGCTTATCCTTGCTATTACGGCAGCAATGGATCAGATGACACACGATTGATGGGAAGTAAGGGAGAAGAATGGTTGAGACAGTTCCCTTTTTGACCTTCCTTGAAACCATAGGTGTCCTTGCTTATACTGATCTTTGTGCTCACCAGTATGCTTGGCATGGGCTTCTCCCTTAAAGTTCCGCAGATACTCTCCCCGCTGCACAATGTAAGGCTTGTAATTCTCTCGCTAGCGGCAAATTTTATACTCGTCCCTTTGCTTGCAATCGGGATACTGATGGTCTTCCCACTTTCAGAAGGATTGTCCATCGGGCTTTTTCTTCTTGGGACTGCGCTGCAGGAGCCCCGTTCCTGCCGAAGCTCGCCAGGTGGCAAAAGGGGGCACTGCTTTTGCTGTAGGGCTAATGGTTCTCCTGATGTTGCCTGGACGACGTTCCTGCATAAAAAGAAGATTTTGAAAGAGAAACTAATGAAACTTAGAGTGTGTCTGAAAATTCAACCTGATCTCACAATTGGGATAGGATTACACATTTGATTTAAAAAACTGTAGCATTAAACCGTTTACTGCCTATAAAGTAGATTTAAAACGTAATGTCTATTGAATTTGATTTTGTGAATTAAGCTCACAGGTCTATAGGATAAAGTGATATCCTTAAAGTTAACATAAAACATACTTGTTATCCCATTGTAGAATTGATTTGAATTTTAAGACAGCCTCTTAGAGAAAAGTCTTTTGGAAAGATGCCCTAAGACCTGCAGGATCTTACCCTGAAAGCGGCTGCCCTTATCCGGCTTGCCGATGCCCTTGATTATAGCAGAATGGAAAGCAGACTTGGAAAGGTCACTGTAGATAAAAAATAGTCAAGTTTGAAATAAAGGGGCAGGGTGCTGTAATTGATACTGAAAGGATGGCCAAAAAAGGCGACCTCTGGCATCTGCTCTACGATACCAGGCTGGAGTTCAGGCCTGTAACGAAGCGATAATCCTTCAATTTAAAAGTCTTATAAGTACAAAACCAAAGTGAAACCAAAGTGTTTACTGGCACTTGTTTATTGGTGTATTTCTATGGGGTGTAAATCTATGGGTTATCTTATACTTGTCAGGCATGGAGAACCCGGTTTGAAGCCTGATGACAGGCTTGCCGGTTGGATGGACGTTCCTCTCAGCAGGGAAGGAATTGAAGAAGCTCTTGATTGCGCAGTCAAACTTGAAAATACTGAATTCGACCTTGCTTTTGCCTCAAACCTTATCCGGACGCAAGAAACCCTTTTCATCATATTATCCGGGCAGAAAAAGACAGGGGTTCTTGTTCATGAAAGGACAGGCGATGAAAGCGGGATAGGAGAGGTTGAATGGTATTCCTACCCAGAAAAGCTCGGCAAAAATCTTATTCCTGTATACTCTGCAGTCGCTTTAAACGAACGTTACTACGGGAAGCTCCAGGGAAGGAAAAAGCAGAAAATGGAAGAAAAATACGGGGCAGAAAAGCTTGCCTCCTGGCGGTGGGACTTTGAGCCAGGCCCTCCTGAAGGGGAAAGTCTCAAAGCTGTCTATGAGCGTGCAGTGCCCTATTTCGAGCAAAAAGTCCTGCCTGCAGTAAAAGAAGGGAAAAATGTGATCGTCTGCGCCCACCAGAGTAGCCTTAGAGCTCTGGCCAAATATATAGAAGGCATTTCTGACGAGGGCATCAGGGAAGTCAGGTTCTCCACAGGTGAGCTTGCGATATATCGTTTTTCGGAAGGAAGGCTGGTTAGGGAGAATGCTGAAATGAGCCCTCAAACGAAAAAAAATATTTAAGTTATCCTTCCTTATTCTAAGTTCTCACCTGTTCAAAGTTTTCCTTATTGACATATTGGAAAGGGTTCACATGTAGCCCAGAGGCAGGATATATAGAGGCTCCTCATTTGCTGGCAGTTTAAGCACCTTTCTCACCTCTACGTCTTTAAAAGCTCCGACTGCACAGGTTCCGATCTCAAGTTCAACTCCTAGAAGGTAAACTTTCTGGGTAGCCTGTCCTGCTCCTATATGTGTTTAGCGAAGACTCTTTTTACCATTTTGCCTGTTCTGCAAAACTGGCACAGCTCTGCATGTATGAAGAATTAGACAGGCATAATGAAACATTAATTAGAGATCTGAGAAGGTCAGCGAGGATAGCGAGGATAAAGAGGACCTTAAGAATATGCATAGCAATTCATGCTACAGCCCACTTTCCGCAGATGTCCTTTCAATTTTCCCAATTTTTTCTGCTATCGTTTTTTCTGGAAACTGCCCTGCTTATTCAGGCATATGTTTTTGAAATATCTTACACTTTTGATTTTGTGCCTTCATTGAAAGCTTCTAATCTCTATTCCGGAAGCTTCAGTTGAGATAATAATTGTAAATTAGTGAGCAAATACCCAAAAACGATAGCAAGAAAAATGTTATTTTCTTGACACATCTGCGAAGGCTGGTTATACCTGATGGAGAGAAGGGCACTTTTGCAATTGAGGTACTAGACAAGTTAATTTGTAGCTAATAGATTCATCCACATCTGTAGAAGATTATTTATATTATAAAATTAATTAATAAGTAACAAGTTTTATATTAGCTTGGAAAAACGGAAAAACGGAAAAACGGAGCTTCAAATATTCAAAATCAAGAGTCGGGCAGGAGCCTTTAACCTCTCAATAATTTCTTTTATTATTATCTCAGTTTTTTCCTTCCCTCTTACTTTCTAATATAATTTTAGCTACCCTGCTTAAAAATTGCGATCATACTCGATTCTATCTACTTCGGCAACTCCGTTGATTTCAGGAAGGTCTTTACCGATATATGAATTTTTCAGTTATGGATATACTTAGGTTGAGCAATCTTTAAAAAAGATATACAGATGTGAATGAGCTTAATTTTTTAAAAATATTAAATCACTTCTTTTGCCTGTAACATGCCTTTTATCTGCGTTTTTTACTTTCGGTTGGTTCTTCTTCTATGTTTATTTGTTCTGCAGAATCTTCTTTTTGTTCTTCTATTGATTCTAGTTTTTCCATTAATTCTTTTTCTTTATTATCATTCTTTACTTTTCTTGCTGGCATTTGTTCACCTCAATAGTTTGATGTCTGCTGAGGTAATAAAATTATTGAAATGCCCACTGATGCTGAACTGTTTTTTTGGTTAATACAAACCCGCTTTTATGTTAAATGTAAAATCAAGAGCATTAAACACTACTATATTTTTGTAATTTGCCACTTTATGATGCCGCAACTTGCAAATAAGGCATTACTACTGAGATTTTGCCATTTTCCACAATATTCCTCATTTTCAAATAATATTTGATAATAAAGCTTATTTTGCAAAAAATTTTTCTTAAAACAACTTAAAATCGATTTAATGCATTATTATGCCAATAATTTCAAAAGAAGAGAGTTTTAATCGTTTAAAAACGAGAAAGTAAACCACGGAAAGCCGGAAATAAAGGAAACAATCTTTCCGCGTTTTCCGCGGTTATCGTTTCTTTATTGAGTTATTCATGCCCTTTAGTGTTTTTATGTTATGAATAGAGATTTTAAATATAATATTTTGGAAAAATAAGCATTTATTATCTATTTTTTAGCTTCAAAAGCATTTTTGTTAATTTTGGCAAAACTTCTACTAAGGAGTCGTCACATAACAAACTATGCACAGGTTTCTAGTGGATGCCTTGATTTTCAATATCATAACCATCAATTAAAAAGTAACTTTATGAAAAATCTGCCTAATATATATTGTGACAGTTACTAAGTTATTATATGGGTTGTTTTCCCTGATTAAGATGTTAGTATGTTTAGAAGTCTGTCACAAATAAGCTAAGAAACATATTGGTGAAAGTTTGATAATATCCGATACTCGCAAAAATGTGTGAGTTTCATTAGATATTAAGACCTTATCATCACATTAGTGAGAGTTGCCATAAATATGCCCAACATGATCCAACCAAGCAATCCTTCCAATGTGACCCATTTCCTGAAGTTGTCTCTCGGATACCAATCTCCAGAGCCAACAGTGGTGAATGTGATAATGCTAAAATAAAAAGCATCCCAAAAAGATATGATCGACTTTTTTTCAGATACATCTGATAATCTGCAAATACCTTGACCCTTTGCATAGATAATGGAGAAAAATACTACAACAATACCTCCAAAGTAGAGTGTACGTGAAGGTCTTAGACCATAGCCACAGGTAATCCAGCTAATAATATCCATCCACTTTGAAATTGATATTAAACTTTTATCACCCTGAGAGTATCTTCGATAGTTATAGTAGATATTATCAGCATCTTCATATCGTGCTTCATTCTTGTAGTATTTCCTAAATAATTCGCACGTTTTCCCGTCAGTTATTATATTTTCAGATGTATCTGGCCCAACGAATATGATAGTATCTTTAAAATTTACCCTACTGAAATAAGCATAATTCCCAAAATTCGCCCCAAAGAAATCGGCAATATTACCAAAATGCACTCCAATGAAGATAATATCATCACCAAAATGCGCATTCGCGAAATTAGCAGAATTACCAAAATTCGCCCCAAGGAAATTAGCAGAGTTACCAAAATTTGTTCCAAAGAAACTGGCTGAGTGACCAATCCCCAATCTGATGGCGGAAGCATAATCTATAAAACCAGCATTATCACCAAAATTCGCATAAGAGAAGTCCGCATAATTGCCAAAATTCGCTTCTCCGAAGTTAGAAGTATTACTAAAATTCGCCTCATAGAAATCTGCATCATTACCAAAATTCGCATTATAGAAGATGGCAGAATAACGAAAATATGCATTCCGGAAATTGGCAGAATTGCCAAAATTCACCCCAACGAAATTGGCAGAACCGCCAAAACTCGCCTTATAGAAGTTGGCAGAGTTGCTATAACTTGCACCTATGAAGTTAACATCTTTAAAACTTGTTCCTTGGAATGAGACCGATTTTTTAAATAGTATATTTGATAAATTAATAGAATTTTCAAAATCTGAATTTGTTATTGATATCTTGGTTTTAACAACATTCAAATTTTCATTAATTCCTTTCTTTTTGATCATGTCTGTTTTCCATTCTGCGCCCCATCCTCTTTCCAATAATTTATTAAAAAAGGGATTTGGAACAGTTCCAAGTTTTATATTACTTACGTTTAATTCCCCAACGATACGACAATTTGTAAGATTAACGTCTTCACCATTCTCTATATGTTTTAAGATATCTTCTGCTTTAACTTCTGTATTAACTTCTCTATATTCAGTTGCCTGAGTTGCCGTAGACAACAAGATAAATACAAAGGTTGACAACAGGATATAAGAGACTAAAGCTCTGGCTTTCATTTCTACACCTTTCTAGTGGATCTCATGCGATCGTTATCTTTTTTTCGATTTTGTCTAAATTTAATCCAGGAAAATAGCAGATTAAACTTAAATCTGCTGCCAGAGAACACGGAAAGTAGTAAATCTTGGTAAAATGTTGGTAATTCCTGGACTTCTGATTCTTTCGTAAATACATTTAAATTATTCTTAATTGATGGATATGTGGAAAAAATATGGAGGAAAGTGTTTTGTCTGAATCCAGTACTTCACCAACTGGATCGAGAAATCATTTAGCTTCATTCCGATTTCAAAATACTTTCGGTTAAATGTTTGAAATCGTAATGAGGATAGATGATTTTCTGATCCAGTTGGTGAAGTACTGGAATCGGATGAATTGGATTTGATGCCTAAAATAAGGGATTTACAAAGGAAAACGGTTCTTGTGCTTAAAGAAGCTAGGGGCAAAATTTTGGAATTAGAAGATTTGGAAGTTCTTGCTGTTGAATTTGGGATGACGGATGATGCTGATTTAATACGTAAGTACATAACGAGGCTTCAAAACTTGAGGGATGATTTCAGGAGTGTCCTTTCGATAAGGGTAAATAATTTGTCTGATGAAATTGAAGAAAAAGATGTGCTTAATATGGAATCGAAAGCATTATGTATGCAGGAACATTTAAAATCAACACTGAAATATGTGCCTGGTTTTATTGATGACATGAATGCTTCGTATGATGAATGTTACCATGATTTGGAAGCTATATGTGAAATGAGGAATAGAAATAAATTGTGATTTTGGTTCTATAGAGGCTTCCTGATGTCATAAAATAAGTGCTTGCACTTGCCGCGGGTATGCCGGCTTTCTGCCATGCCTTTAAGTTGTTTGCCTTAAATGTATACGAGCGTGTTATTAGAGATGGATATATCTGATGTGTGAATATATGTCGTGGGTGTGAGTTATTGAAAACCGTAAGCACAAAAATCTCTCTACATTTTCCTCAAATACAGGAGATGTACTCGCTTTTTCGGAATTGATCAATAACTTGCGGACACGACCATCGATGTCAACTCAGCAGAAAGTTTCGATGCTGTCACTAATGTCTCCCATATTCAGATTATAGTCAGCACAGAAAATATTTACACTTTATAAATCTGGTTCGGTTTTAAAAATGATGTTCAAATGTGTAATTAACTCGTGAGATCACTATAATTTTCCCCATAAATAAATGGCTATTTCCCTTAACTTAAAGCCTGTGCGTTACTTTTTAAGGAAAATTTATTATCTAAGGAATGAAAGTTCAAATCGGGAGGAAGAGAGCAGGAAAATGATCAGCAGAATTAGTACAGGTGATCTCATCTCATCTCCTAAGCTTCAAAGCTGAAAAAGAAGGCTTTATTGAGTTTGAAAGGAGTGAAATAACCAGATTTGTAATTCAGTTTAACAATTCAATACGAAAGATTAAAACGTAACAAAATTCTCGAGACATCTTAGTCTTTAACTCTTATAATAAAGTTAACTTTCTCTAATAAATTCAAAGATTTAGTTTTTTTTCTATAATGGGTCTCTGGATAAGAGTTAATCGAATTGGATTTAGTGTATACTGTAAAGGTCTCTAAAAGATTAAAAAGCGACATCAGATAAAATAAAAGAGTATCATATTTAATGAACTAATAAAAATTAAAAAGTATTAAAAATGAAAAGCAATAAAATGTATAATAAATTTATAATGTTAACAAACGGCGAAGATTAAGAAACTATAAAATCAGCAAAAAAACAAAAATAAAAAAGAAATAAATTGAGGAAAGAAAACTGAAAAAGCTTGAAACTATCTTTTCAGCGCCTCATGCAATAACATCTTTTCTCAGGATGTAAGCAACCATCTCAGGATTAAGTTTACTCTCCCTTGATACTTTTTCCTCAATAGCCTCAGTGGATTTCCCTTCAATTTTCAGTTCTTTTATTTCTTCAATAATTGACGAAGGGATGCGGTAGTACTCGTTTATATCTTTCCTGTGGCCCCATACATCTCCTTCGATGAGCTGGATTCTCTGCATCTCAAGGAACATTTCTATGGACTTTGAGACCGTTCGCCTGTAAGACTTTGGAAGCTGTATAACCTCAATCTTCGGACAGTTCTCAACCAATGAAAAAATATCCTTGTTTGAAGGCCTGAAGGCCAGGTGAACTATTCTTTCGTTCGGATTCAGTGTAAATATTTCTTCTCTTGAACTCACAACCCTTATTTTCAAAGTACATCCTCCCGATCTACTTATTTTTTTCATTTGATGGTAATAAATTCTTCATCAAATATTTATCTATAATTGCAAGAATTATTTAGAAAGAACTGATATTTAAATTCTTTCTTTTATTTGAGAGCGTCGCAAAAGTCAAAGAAATTCTACAATTGGATAATCTGAACGTTGACTTTAAATATGGATATAAAATTTTTACATAAAATTCAGGCAATTGCTACCTTATTAAGGATAAATTTATCCTTTTTGTAGAATCAAATAGACTTTTACGACGCTCTCTTATTTAAGAAGGATTCCAACTCAAACAACAAAAAAACATTGTGCTTCGCAGTATTTTTAGTAAAATTGAGGGAACCTTTAAAGCCGCTTCCTAAAAAACATGATCGATAAAATTGAAAAAAAACTAGAATTTTGTTAGACATCACTCATTTTTTCTCAGGTTAGGGCATTTTAGATATTGGGGATGTGACGTTTTGAAGTTCACAAATTTCCAAATTTTATGGAAATTATCAATTATTTTTTTCACATTCTTTAGAATAGCTTCCACTAAAATGAAAGTCTTGGTCAATTACTGACCCTCGAACTCTTTGATTTTGACATTTAATCAACAAAATCAGTATTATAAAGATGTGCATTATGCATAAATGAAAGATATATGAGGTTTTGCCATTCCCCATCAAATTCCTTTATTTTCTATAATATTTGATAAAAATGTCTATTTTGTAAAAAAATTTGTTTAAAGCAGTTTGAAATCAATTTAATGCAAATTTATGTCAATAAATCTCATTAAAGAGCTTATTAATCTCATAATAAAGGAAAAAGCCTGATTTTAATCTTTAATACTTAATTAACATTTATAATATTATGCAATTTGTAAAGAAAAATCACACCAAATGTGATTTTTCTAAAAACATATAACATTATTTAAGTTCTTATCGCTTGATTCAGTATTCAACTCCCTTTAACGATGGTATTTTAAAGGCATTAGATGTAATTTTTTAGCTAAATAAGCAATTATAGACCATTTTTTTGCTTTTAACGCTTTTTCATCAAGTTTGGCAAAACCTCATATATGTTTGAAATCCGGAAAAACCCCTGCGCGCGGATAAAAAAATAATTTGGAAATTCTCCATAAATTCCCCCTATACAGAGAAGTTTTTGTTCCCCTTTGATAATCCCCTGATACTCCTGCTTTTTACTTGCCTACGATTAACTGATATAACCAGGTAGGAGAAAAAAATTCACTAAATATGTGATATTGCTTCGGCTGCAGGAGGGTCAAGCCCTCAGCAGAAGCCTCTAAGTGTCAACTTTAAGATAGTATTCAGAGATATTATATTGATCTAATTTCTTTCAAGGTCAGAGTACTTCCTGAGTGCATACCGGAGAGTAAGAATTCCTGGCAGCTCTGGGAAAAAATTATCGATAACATAAAAATCTTCTCAAAAAAGATAATTATTAACTTTACAAATACCCGCTAAATCACACAACTTTTATTAAACGTTGTACTTATTATATTCCAGGAACTAGACCGTCACGAGGCCCACGCATGGAAGACCCTGTTGTCACAAAAATCAAAAAACAGTTCGATCAAAAAGGAAATCCAGCAAAGATTCCACTTATGAACGGGAAACAATTTTTCGAAGCCAGATCCGAAGAGGACGGAATCTACGTTGACAACCTGAAGAACCAACCATTCCTCCCGTGGAAAATATTTTCCGAAGCTCTTAATTGTCTGAAGGAAAACGGTGGGCAGGTAAAGAAAGGAAATGCGATAAACTCCAGGCTGGGAGACTCTAATCTTGATCTGAATACACTGGAAGGTTATATCGCCAGTAAAGTCTACGATTGCGAAATAGGAGATGCTGTTTTTAGGAGAATAACACCAATAGCTTCCATTCTTGCCTGGGCTGAGATTTGTGAAAACACCAGGGGGCAAATTTGTCTTCTTTCTGGGAAAGAAGAGCTTCAAACCTTTGGAAAAGAAAAAGAAGTTCCTCTGGCTCTCAACATCGAAGAAACAAAAGAAGATTCTGAAATGGCTTCTATTTCTGCGACATTTGATAGCAGGGACATTGAGCTGAAAAACCTGGAAACAAAGCTTGCAGAAAACCCCGAGAGAATAGAGGAACTTGAAGAGCAGCTTGCAAGCAGGGATGAAGAGAGAGGCAGGCTAAAAGAAGAGCTTAAAACCAAATCTGAAAAAATATCCACTCTTGAAAAGAACCTCTCTGATTCGAAGGAAAATACCAGAAACCTTGAGGGACAGCTCACAAACAGCAAAACAGAGCTTGAGAAAATTGAAAAACTTATCTATGAAATGGAAACGAAAATCTCTGAATTTGATCAAGAAGCAATTCTTAAGAATGACAAAATAACGAATTTCGAAGACTGTCTTTCTCAAAGAGATGAAGCAATAAAAAGTTTGGATGATCAGCTTTCTCAAAGAGATGAAGCAATAAAAAGCTTCAAAAATCAGCTTTCTCTGACAGAGGAAGCAATAGAGAGCTTTAAAACTCAAATTGCTCTAATGGGTAAAACCATAAAGGATCTAGAAGAGTGGATAGTCCAAAAAAATGGTTCCATAGAAGAATTCAAAACTCAACTGCTCGAAAAAGAAGAGGCAATAAGGATTGTTGAGACTACAATTAGGGAAAAGGATTTGGAAGTACGGACCCTTCAGGACAAACTTACGGTCCAGGTTGTTGAAATCGAAAAACTTGAATCAGAACTCACGGAAAACGAACGAGAGAGAAGCAGCCTCAATGCGATAATTAAGGAAAAAGTAGAAGATATAAGAGCCCTTGAAGGAAAGCTTTCGGCAAAGGAAAAAGATATAGAAAAACTAGAAGAAAGCATCTCAATAAAGGACAGAGACCTTCAGACCCTGGCCGGAGAAGTTATGGCAACGGGTGGGGAGATAAGAAAAATTGAAGAAAAACTTACCGGAAAAGAAAAGAAAATAAACACTCTGGAAGTTATGCTCGCTACAAGTGAAGAACAAGTAAAGAAGCTTGAGAAGCAGCTTTCGGGCTACATAGGAGAAGAAAAGCTGGTAGTCCAACTTAGAGAAAAAGAAGAACTGATAAAGCAATTGAAAGGAACACTTGCAAGTAAAGAAGAGGCGTTTTCCAGGCTCAATGAGGAAAATAGAAAATACAGGATGCAGCAGAAATATTCATCTGATGGGTTAAGGCAAATCGAAGAACAGAAAGCTTCCAAAAAATGGTGGAGACGCTTGTGAGCAGGAAGCGAAAGCCGATTTTTTCTATTTATACTTTGCTCATTCTTGGCATCTCTGGACCTGAAACCAGAAACGAGCTGTGAAGCAAGTGAAGGATCATGTCGGGACTGATTTTCCTTATATTTGCAATCTCACTGATTATTTCTTCCTCAGTTCTTCCCTGAACTTCCAATTCTTTTATTTTCTCAATCACATAAGCGGGTATTACAAAATAATTGTTGATGTCATGCCAGTGCCCACTCACGTCTCCTTTTACCAGATGAATACCTGAAGAAGCAAGATACATCTTAATAAATTTAGATAGTGCATCATAGGACGATGCTGGAAGCTGAAGTAATTCTATCCCAGGGCAGGTCTTGACAAGATTAAATAAATCCCTGTCCGAAGGTCTAAAAGCAAGATGTACTGCCTTTTCTTCAATTCCCAAGCCTAGAATTTCATCTCTGCTTGTTACAACTCTAATGCGTATACTACCTAACCCCATTGATGTTCCCACTCACATCTAAGCACGGATCATTTATTTAATTTTTGGATTTCACCTTCCTAATCAAATTTCAGTAAATAACAATATTGATGCTTAAAACTAATTAAAAAAGAAAAAGAGATTGCTTGAATGCGGAAAATGTTCTAAATATATTACTTGAGGAATAAATATTAACTTTTTCAGTCTAATATTGAAGTGAGTTAGAAAGTCCTTTAAGGATTTGTTCTCATCCCGGCGGCAAGAGCCTGCCCGAAAGAAATACAACCGTCTCCGCAGGGGACCTGCCTGTGGGTTAGAAGTTCAAGACCTGCTTCTCTAACAGTTCCTGCCATGCATGAAGTAATATGCTCATTGTAAGCGACCCCTCCACTCAGACCTATCTTTTCAAGGCCCCTTTTTGCGGCAAGAGAAACGGCAAGTTCCGAAATCCCCTTTGAAAGGCTTTCCTCAACTGCAAAAGCCAGATCAGCGGAAGAATATTTACCTAAAAGTTCATAAGCTCCCAGAAGAAGTTCAGTCGTATCAAGCGCCGGCAGTCCTGATTTACCTGCTTCCCTGAAAACTATAGGAAGATCCACTATGTGGGTACTTTTCTTTGCGGCAGATTCAAGTTTCATGGCAGGTTCTCCTTCATAGGTTCTTATTCCGCAGATTCCAAGCATTGCTGCCGCTGAATCCAGTACTCTCCCCGTACTGCTGCTTTGAAAAATATTTACTCCCCTTTCAAGCTGTTTCATAACCGCTGAGAATTCTTGAGTTCCCTGCGGAAAACTAAGAGGAAGCTTTTCAAGCTCTGTCCTTTGAAGTCTCTCAAAAAGGATACCCAGGACCCCCCTTGAAGGTACCTTCGATACAAGGTCTCCTCCTGGCATTGGCTGAGGGAGTAGATGCCCAAGGCGTTCGTATCCGAAATAAGATGACTCGAAAAGCTCTCCTCCCCAAACTGTGCCGTCGGTGCCATATCCAACCCCGTCAAGAGCGATTCCCAGCATTCGTGAATCCTGTGGCAGGGAATTATCAGCCATAAGTGCCAGCATGTGGGCGTGATGATGCTGGACAGGAAGTGTGTTTTCCTTGCCCATCTTAATTGCAAAACGGGTTGTGTTGAAGGCAGGGTGCAGATCGCAGCCCCAGTGGATAGGCTCTATTCCTGTAAGCCTGCTCATGTGCTGGACAACTTCAAGGTGGTAGCTGAAGGTTTCTAAGTGGCTAGTGTTTCCTATGTACTGCGATATATAGGCCAGCTTTCCTTTTGCCACAGTTACCGTGGAATTCATTTCAGCCCCTACACCTATGGAAGCTTCGATGTCGAAAGGTAAATCTATGGGTTCAGGCACGAAACCTCTCGAACGCCGGATAAAGGCCGGCTTTCCGTTTACTATCCGGATAACCGTATCATCGTTTCTGTTAGCAATAACCCTATTATGCAGCAGGTGAAAGTCGACAATTCCTTTAAGTTTTTCAAGTGCTTCCTTATTTTCGACAACCATGGGCCTTCCTGGAAGGTTTGCCGAGGTCAGAACATATACAGCATCAGATTCACGGTCAAAAAGCAGATTCTGCGTGCCTGTATAGGGAAGCATAACCCCTATATTATGCAGGCCAGGGGAAGCAGATTCAGCCAGGTTGAATTCTTTTGACTTTGGGAGAACGGTTACAGGGCGGCGACGGGATGTAAGATATTCCCTGCCTGAACATTCAAGCTCTGCAAAGGACTCCACAACGCCAGTATTTTTTGCCATAACTGCAAAAGGCTGCTCAGGACGCTTCAACCGCCTTCGAAGTTCCTTTACAGGCTCCTCCTTTCTGGCATTACAGGCAATATGGAACCCTCCGAATCCTTTGAGAGAAACAATCGAACCCTGCTGGAGGAAGTCAGAAGCTTCTGCGATCGCCTCATAACCCCTGGCTAGTACATTTCCTTCAGGATCTGAAAGCCAGATCTCTGGCCCGCACTTCTTGCAGCAAACAGGCTGGGCATGATATCTTCGATTTAGAGGGTCAGTGTACTCTAACTGGCATTCCGGACAGAGAGGAAAATCTGCCATTGTTGTATTTTCCCGGTCGTAAGGAAGCTTTCGGACTGTTGTATAACGGGGACCACAGTTCGTGCAGACTGTGAAAGGATAGTGGTAATATCTGGATGAAGGGTCAAAAATCTCAGATTTGCAGTCTTCACAAATGGCTGTATCTGGAGGGATAATAGAGTTTTCAAAAACTCCGGATTCACTGGGTACGATAACGAATTTTGAATAGCCAGAAAAAGGGACATTTTTAGATCTGATTTCCGTAACTTTAGCAAGGGGAGGCTTTTTTTCCGGAAGTTCTTTAAGAAATTTCTCAAGGCTTTCCGGACTTCCCTCTATAAGGATCTCTACATGGTTCCCTAGATTTTTCACGTACCCAAAAAGTCCATGAGCTTTTGCAAGCTGGTATATGAAGGGACGAAAACCAACACCCTGCACTGTGCCGGTTACATGAAGAAGTCTGGCTTCGTTTTGCATATTAATAGGTTTGATGTTTGTCGTTAAAATAGCTTTCTAATTTAAAGGCAAGAAAAATAAAAAAAATTGAAAGCGTTTGAATAGAAAACAGAAAAAAGATAAAAAAAGGCAGTTTCAGTCAAAAGAAGCAAAAAACTGTGACTGGACTTAGAAGATGATAATCATCCTCAAGTTCAGATCACATAAAATTTGGTGAAGCCGTTTTTAAGATAATAAGGAATCCCAAAATCATCATTAAAAAGGAAATCCGCCAGGCTGCCTGAAGCAGGCGGGCCTGGTTTTCGGGTTCACCCAATTTAAGTACTGCTCTTTCAACCAGGTTCGGTCGATCCTTACACGTTGCCATACGAAACTAAGCTTATTTTTCTGCGTTTCTCGCCTTGATTCTCTTCAACCTGAATGTATTCTCCCTCTCCAATTCTTCAAGGACGAAACGGATATACTTCATGGTTGCAATGAGTTCGGGAATGACCTTGAATTCGAGAGCGTTCACACGCCTCTTGGTCTTCTCGATTTCATTGAGGATCCTTTTCATTGCTGTCTCAAGCTCTGCTGCGACTATGATCTTTTCTACGAGATCCTCATATGAATCTGCAGTCTCATCGATGTATGAGCTTGTCCCGATGATACCATAACCCCTTTCAATGAGGGATTTGCGGACGCCTGTAGAGCTGATCTTTGGCACCACGACGCCCATGATATTATGCCCTGAAAGCTGAATTTCAGGAGATTCCTTCGCTGTGAAGGCTGTTGACCTGACGGTTATCATTCCTTCCACGGCAGAGGCGAGATTGAATTTTTCCACAGATTTTGCGTAGGCAGCGTCCAGCTCGGTTCTGACGTTCCTTGCCTCGTTAAGGATCTTAAAGAACTCAATAATAAGACCGTCTCTCTTCATTTTAAGGAGCTTGTGTCCACTTTCAGAGAGCTTGATCTTCCTCTTGAGCTGAATCAGCTCCGACCGAGTTGGTTTTACGTCCTGAGCCATGACATCACGCCTTTTTCTTTGCAGGATGGTATTTTTCGATGTACTTGTTGTCAATCCTACCCAGCTGGTTTATTGGCAGATGTGAGAGAATCTTCCAACCAATGTCCAGGGTCTCTGCAATGGTCCTGTTTTCGTTTCTTCCCTGGGTGACAAAGTGCTTTTCGAAAAGGTCAGCAAACTCGAGGAGCTTCAAGTCTCTCTCTGACAGAGCTTCTTTACCGACGATAGCTACGAGACCTCTCAGGTCACGCCCTTCTGCATAACCTGCAAACATCTGGTCAGAAACAGCCTTGTGGTCTTCCCTTGTCTTGCCTGCTCCGATACCTGAGTTCATCAGCCTCGACAGGGACGGCAGCACATTGATTGGCGGATAGATACCTTTCCTGTGCAGTTCCCTGGCAACCAGGATCTGGCCTTCGGTAATATACCCGGACAGGTCAGGGATCGGGTGGGTAATGTCGTCACCAGGCATTGAAAGGATCGGAATCTGAGTAACGGATCCCTTGGCACCCTTGACAATACCAGCACGCTCATAGAGGGTTGCAAGGTCAGTGTACATGTAACCAGGATATCCACGACGTCCAGGCACTTCATTACGGGCGGCACCCATCTGACGGAGAGCTTCTGCATAGTTAGTGATGTCAGTCAGGATGACGAGAACGTGCATGCCGTGCTCGTATGCCAGGTATTCGGCTGCTGTCAGTGCCATACGCGGGGTAATGAGACGCTCGACAGCAGGGTCATCTGCAAGGTTAAGGAACACAACTGCCCTTTCCAGAGCGCCTGTCTTCTCGAAGTCGCTCATGAAGTACTGAGCTTCTTCATTGGTTATACCCATTGCAGCGAAAACCACTGCGAACTCTGCTTCGGATCCGGGCACAGAAGCCTGCCTTGCGATCTGCAGGGCAATTTCGTTGTGTGGAAGACCCGATGCTGAGAAGATAGGCAGTTTCTGTCCACGAACAAGGGTGTTTGTACCGTCGATTGTGGAGATACCTGTCTGGATGAAATCTTTTGGAGGCAGCCTGGCGTAGGGGTTCATTGCAGCCCCGTTGATGTCCAGCAACTGGTCTGGCACGATTCTGGGCCCGCCGTCCTTAGGGTCACCGGCACCTGAAAGGATTCTGCCAAGAAGGTCAATGGATGCGGGAAGCTTCAGGGTTTCCCCTGTGAAAACCACACCACATTCCCTGTTCAGACCGCCAGTACCTTCAAAAATCTGGACAACTACGATGTCTGCGGAGGAGTCCAGCACCTGACCTCTACGGGTGGTTCCGTCAGGCAAATTGATGTTAACGATTTCGTTATAACCTACAGGCTCTGTTTTTTCGACAAAGACAAGAGGTCCTGCAATCTGAGTGATTGTCTTATACTCCTTTACCATACTTACCTACCTCTCAGGGATGCAAACTCCTTATCCATCTTTGCCAGGACAGCGTTCATAGAAGCATCGAAGTTCTCCTCGAACTTAACCTTGGGAAGCTCATCCTTAGATGGCATCTTGACAATTTCCGAGACAGGAACACCTGATTTCAAAGCTTCCTGTGCAGCGTCTCCGAACTTCATGATTGCCTGCATAATTCTGTACTGCTCAGAGAACGAGCTATAGGTATCTATTGGATGGAATGCATTCTGCTGCAGGAAGATTTCCCTGATCATACGGGTAATTTCAAGCAGGAGCTGTTGCTCATCCGGGAGAGCGTCGGAACCTACGAGCTGCACGATTTCCTGCAGTTCGGATTCTACCTGGAGCATTTCCATTGCTCTTTCCCTCATAGCCACGTAATCAGGAGCTACGTTCTCAGTAAACCAGCCGTCGAGGCTTTCCTTGTACAGGCTATAGCTGGTCAGCCAGTTGATAGCCGGGAAGTGACGCCTCTGAGACAACTTGGCATCCAGAGCCCAGAACACTTTCACGATACGCAGGGTATTCTGTGTAACAGGCTCTGAGAAGTCACCGCCAGGAGGAGATACTGCTCCAATAGCAGTGATTGAACCTATTTTACCGCAAAGAGTTTCTGCAACACCGGCACGCTCGTAGAATTCGGCAAGCCTCGCAGACAGGTATGCCGGATAACCTTCTTCACCAGGCATTTCTTCCAGACGGGAGGAAATTTCTCTCATGGCTTCTGCCCACCTGGAGGTGGAGTCTGCCATCAGGGACACGTCGAATCCCATGTCACGGAAGTATTCCGCAATGGTGATCCCGGTGTACACAGATGCTTCTCTTGCAGCCACAGGCATGTTTGAAGTGTTGGCTATAAGGATGGTACGCTCCATGAGCGGCCTTCCAGTCTGCGGGTCTTCGAGTTCGGGGAAGTCGTGCAGAACGTCTGCCATTTCGTTTCCTCGTTCCCCACAACCAACGTAGACCACAATTTCGGTGTCACTCCATTTTGCAAGTTGCTGCTGGGTAACTGTCTTACCAGATCCGAAAGGTCCTGGAATTGCAGCAGTTCCGCCTTTTGCTACAGGGAAAAGTCCGTCAAGGATTCTCTGTCCTGTGACCAGTGGCTTTGTGGGAAGTAGTTTTTTCGCCACAGGTCTGGGTCTACGAACAGGCCATCTCTGCATCATTTGCAGCTCGGTCCCGTCAGTCAGGGTACAGACAGTTTCTATAACAGTGAAGTTTCCGCTCTTAATATCAGCGACTGTACCTGAGATATCCGGAGGCACCATGATCTGGTGTTCAAGATTTACTGTTTCCTGAACAACACCGATTATTTCTCCACCTTTTACAACATCTCCCTTCTTGACCACGGGTTTGAATTCCCATATTCTTTTGTGGTCAAGTCCGTCTGCAGTGACACCTCTCCTGATGAAGCTGCCCATCTTTTCAAGCAGAACGTGCAGAGGCCTTTGAACCCCGTCATAAATACTGGAAAGAATACCCGGGCCAAGTTCCACGGTCAGAGGTCTCCCTGTAGTTACACAGGGCTCCCCTGGCCTGACACCTCCCGTCTCTTCATATACCTGGATGATGGTCTTGTCCCCAACTATCTGGATGACTTCACCCATCAACCCTTCATTACCGACTTTGACCAGGTCATACATTCTTGCCTGCAAGCCGATAGCGGTGACGACAGGTCCAGCCACACGATAAATTTCACCTTTTACTTCCACAGATCAACACCTACCGCTTGTTTTATTTTTGCTCTTAAACTCATTGAGCCTGCTCCGCTGCCTCCCAGGGCTACTACTGTGGGCTGAACAGACTCGTTCAAGTCTTTCCTTAAAATTTCCGGCAGATTACCAATGTCATCATTGTGCATTACAATAATCCCGACACTCTTATCTTCAAGCACGGATTTTACCGCGGACTCGATGGCCGCGGTATCAGCAGTTTCGTAAACTTTCCTGATGCCAGCCAGCCTGAATCCCGTAACAAAATCGCTCTTTCCGATCACTGCTAATTCCATCAGATAACCACCAACTGGTCTTTGATTAAATTATCATCGAGGCCAGCTTCCTTACCTCTGAAGATAATCCGGAGATTATTGACCTCATTATTTTTATGGATAATATAATCCATTACAGGTACAATTGAGATCGGAGATGCGTGCGAATAAGTAGTTGCAGATTCAAGATAATATCTTATGAGCCTGCCTTCAAGAGCAGTAAGAGAAGCCGTTTCCTGATCGATAAAGCTTGAAATTGCATCCCAGTACTGAGTTTTTTGAAGCGAATTGACAAAATCGTCATATGGAAGAGGCGCCAGTTTCTCGGGCTTCAACTCGAGCCCACCCTCAATCATGAGGGGCATGATCTCATCAGACTGCTCAACTCCTGCTCTTTTCAGCCTGAAGAGATTACTTAAGTTCTTAACATCTACTTCCAGCTTGACAAATTTGGCAATGAGCTTGCGGTCCTTGGATTTTGGCTCTCCGATTGCTTCAAACAGGTTTGAGTAATATACCTTGTCAAGTTCGTTTTCTATATGTGCCAGGTTAGTTCCGTCAAACTGTTGCAGCACTGGGTAGTACTCGGTCTTTCTCAGGGCCTCAACGATTTCCTGATATGTGGCCTTGGATGCAAGTTCTGACAGGAAGGTATAAGTAAACTGCCCGGCAGCAATCAGAAACTCCAGGAGATCTTCAACAGATGCGTTGTAGAGTTTACCTCGGAGAAGTGTTTTAATGTTCCAGATTTCATACCTTTTCAGGTATGCAGTAATCAGGTAGTTCAGTTCTCCTGAGGTGATTCGTCCCAACTTATCATAGGTAAGCGCAAGATTCCTGTTTAATGCGTGTTCTGCCAGATCGCCACCGCTGTATTTCATTGCCAGTTCGTCAACGTCGTTTTTGTATTCAGACTCTTGGATAAAACGGGTAATTTCATCAATCCCCATGTTGAGAAGCCGGGGATACGACTCTTTAGGAAGCAGCTTACTCTTCATCGCGCGGACACGGGTTACGGCATAAGCATAATTAGAATTGCCTTTTTTCTTCTTATCGGATTGTGAGGGTTTTTTCCCCCGGAGTCTCTCCAAAAGCCGCATCGAACATCACCCGTTTAAAATATCAGATATCTGCTTTAATGAGCGCTCATACACGTTTTTCAGGATTGAATCGTATGTGAAATCTAACCTGACTGTCCCGTCCTCGTTTTCCAGAACAATGCCGCCGATACAATCGATATTGCCAGCGTAAGATAACGACGATAATTTCTTGACAATAGCTTCTGAGTTTTTATTAGAATAGATCCTGACTCCATCAGCTTCATGCTTCTCGATCAGAACACTTAACAGCTTCTCGGCTTTAGAAGCAGGCATTGACTTAATAGACTCATGTATATTATTATAGACCTGGTCTAAAAGTTCCTTGCGTTTATTGAGCCTGAATCTTTTTACTTCCAGATTTGCGCTGGATTTTATCTGCTGGTGCAAGTTTTTGAGGTCTTCTTCAGCTTGTGCAAGGCTGTCTCCAAGCATCTTTTTCTGGGCATCTCTGGCCTCATTTAGAATTTCAGATACTTTTGCATCAGCTTCAGCCTTGATAGTAGAAATCTCAGCCTGTGCACCATTCTGGATATCCTTTACGACGATATCTAGTCCCATGCTTCTACCTCCAAATAAATAAGGGCAAAGAATGCCCTACAGAGCAAAGAATGCCCTAAGAGAACAAAAGATGCTCTAAAAGAGCAAACTGCCCTACAAACTTAGAGCATAGATGCCCTAATGGTTTAGAGCAAAGGATGCTCTAAAAAATTTAAGAGCAGGGATGCTCCTAAATTTAAGCAGAATTGATAAGCAGTGCAACGACGAGACCGAAGATAACGATGGTTTCTGGAATGACAGTAAGGATCAAGCCCTTACCGAATAAGGCTTCATTCTCTGCCATTGCACCGATTGCTGCAGAACCAATATCTTTTTCTGCCCATCCGGATGCAATACCGGTTCCTGCAATTGCAATTGCTGCTCCGAGTGCTTTGAGTCCTGCTGCGTCTAACAATGGTGCTGCTACTGGTGCTACTGCTGCTGCTGTTGCTGCGTCTACCATCTTTTTAATCCTCCGTGTATTTTCTTATGTATCCAAAGGGGTTGAATTTCTTGCCCCCGCCTTGATAGAATTTTCCAAAGAATTCTACGTACTGCAACCTGAGTGAGTGCAGTCCGGGAGCGATAATACTCAAGACAGTGTTAAGGCCGTGTCCGAGTATAAATACGATTATTGCAGCTACTGCTGCGAAACCTATCTTGGAGTGATCAGCCCAAATCATTCCGAAAGCAATATCATTGACCGTTGATGCGATGTAAATCGAAGACAGACCGACTGCGATAATACGGGCATATGACAATGCATTACCCATAAGAGATGGCAACTCGATCGGACCCTTGATACCTTCACCCATGGTGAGCATAACAATTCCGAGAACAAGAATGCCAGCGCCGACATAAGTCAGGCCAGAAATATCGCCAAAATAGCCGATAGCTGCAACGAGTGCACCAAGCTCAATAACAATCCAGCTGCCTTTTTCAAGAACTGCATGTTTTAAACTATGGTGTGAAATGTTTATAAATCCGAGAATATACCCAAGGTTTAAATGTAACAGTCCTACTCCGACAGAGACTGCAATCATAGTCATTACCATATGAGTCCTGTGGACCGGGAATGTAAATTCTTCACCGGCAATTCCTGGAAACAGAGTGACTGTGTTCCAGAAAGGTAACAACCCTGGTATTACACCATGCGCAGTATGCAGGCTTGCTAACGGAAATCCTAGGAACTCACCATAAATAATACCAAATATAAATGTTGAGATCTGACAATAGATCAGAATATTCATGAGAGGCTTTACTGCATCTGATTTTACAAATGTTTTAATCGCCAGCGCCATTGCTCCCAGAATAATTGCGTACCCTATATCTCCGAGGATCATCCCGTATATCAATGGGAACGTGATTAAGAGAATTGAAGCGGGATCTATTTCGGTGTATTTGGGTCTGGAGTACAGATCCAAGATCGCCTGCATAGGTGCCACTACTTTCGAGTTATTATACTCGACGGGTATATGTTCCTCTGTGTGTTCCTCTGTATGTCCCTCTCCTCCTTCATCATGTTCGATGGGAATTGAGGTTACATATGCCCGGCCTGATGTGGCATCGTTTATACCGTTGACCAGGATATCGTATTTATCGCTGGGAACCCAACCTTCTATAATAAAGGCGTTCTCAGATGTGGCGATTCTTAAGGGCAGTTCTGCCTTCTGATTTTCAATACTCAAGACTTCATCACTTGCAAGGAGGAAATCCGTATACTGCGATTTTATGGATTCAACCTCTGCTTTCAGCGACTCTATCTTATTGGAGGTATCAACCTCTTTCTGTTCGGCTACCTTTAACAACTCGCTTGGGATACCACCTCTTTCTGGAACCCTGAGCTCTTTGAATTCGAGATCCTGAAGTGCTTCATAGACTTTATCTGCATCTTTGTTGGCTACAAACAGTACGATCGTCTTTGCTTGCGGATCAAAAAACAATTCGTATGCCTGTGTGACCCTTGAAATTTGACTTTCTTCCAAATTTCCTTTGACCGACCCTGCAAAAACCTTGAGGTTTTCGTAGCCGCGATAATAATCAAAATCCAGATTAATGGACAGGAATGGAAGTAGTTCTTTCTTTTGGGTCTCGAGATCCTTTAAATCGGTTTCATTTTTATTGATGGTTTTTGTTTTTTCTGAGATGGCATTGTCCAGTTTATCCAGTTTTGCATCAAGTTCACGCAGAACTACATCCTTTTTCTGGACGGCCTGTCTTGTTTCTTCAATCCCCAAATAATTGGAGATAGAGCGGATCTTCACAAGCTTTTTAGATACTTCCTCTGCGTTTTGAAATGGCTTGCTGATCTTAAAACCAGACTCATCTTCAACAAAATCTTCAATATGAAAGAGACTAGAATCATGCAGTACATCGATGGTTCTTTTTAAAACACTTTTGTGCCCGACAATTATCGCTTTTGTCATTCTTTTAGGTCTACTCATGGACCGCCCTCTCAAACTCCTTTAATAGGTAATCAACTGCTTTGTCAATATTAGCTTGAGCTTTCTGGGCCATGGCTAAAGCATTTTGTTCACCATCTTTAAGGACCCTGTCCTTATCGGCCAGGATCTTTTCTTCACCGGATTTGAAAGAATCTTGTCCAGCTTTATTTGAATCTACTTTAGCTTGTTTCAGGATTTCTCTCGCTTCAGCTCGAGCATCAGAGATACGTTTGTTCTTTACTTCAATGGCTTCATCAATCATTTTTTTCGCATTCTCTTCTGCTTTTTTGATTTCAGATAAGATTTCATTTTTAGCCATGTGAATCTCCGTCTCTCAAAATTTAATATATAAATTAATAATTAAAAATCCCTACTCCAATGGAGGTAGTTAACAAACCCTTTGTGAAAGAACTATATAACCGCTTCGGTTTTATCAAGGACTAGAGTACAGAATATCATGATAAATCATTATATATTCAATTCATAAGAATTTTTTAAGAAAATAAGAATTATAAATAGCAAAATATATGTTTTAAATCAAAAAGATTAAATATGACAGTAAAAAATAATTAAATACAAACAGTAGGATGTAATTAGTATTACAAAATCTTTCAAAATATAAAGCACAAAATAAAATGTAGAGCGCAACCACAGTTATTTTTCGCTAAGGTTTAGAAAATGGCTTTAAAACTCTTCTAAAGTTCACTAACAAATAAAAAATTTTTTTTATACGAAAAAACTTCTAAATTACTTCTTTTTTGAAAATAAGTGATTAAATACCTTTCTAGTAAGGACTAAAAAGTATTTTGAATATCTATAACCGAATTTTTTTTCCCATGTGAAAGCCAAATTTCAACGAATTTGAACTTTTTAAAAGTTCTCTCAATTAAAATGGGCTCTTGAACCTCCTCCGATAGTATACAAGCCTAGTATGCAAACCTCAGTATGCAGCTTTCAGAGTGAAATTAAAGTCAATTTCCGATGAAAAAAGAAGTATTTTGGAGTATAGAACCTCAAATAAGGGTTTTTACCAGACCAATTGTTGAAAAAATAGGATAAAAAATAATGTTAAAAAATGTTACTTAAGCCGGTAAGGAATTTTTGCGCCCTGAGGAATTGTATGAATGTATTGCTTCCGAAAATCGGGATTGCGCATCATACAATAAGAAGCATCCTTTTTGTAAGCATTATGTTTACCCATACGCTTCCATATGGCTTCCAGAGGCTCTTCACATATGTTTCCAAAGGAAAGAGGAGTGTAGGCACAGGGCATTACTTCTCCGTCCGAAGCAACATGCATCCAGCGTCTGCCCGCAAAGCACCCGAAAAGATCAGGACCCATGAAATAGGGGAAAGCGGTAACTCTTGGTCCTTCAGGTTTACTATTCATAGTTTTCTGGAATTTTTCAAGCCTGGATACATCTTTTTCTCCTATTACCTCATCCTCGTGGTCAAGCCAGCGCCCTACAGCAATGATTTCATAAATCGAAATTTCGTGCATACCAAGGTCAGTTGCAAGGTTGTAGAATTCCTCAAGGTCATCAATGTTGTGAGGAGAGGCTACCACAAACATATCAGTAAGGATCCCTGCAGCACTCGCGTTCCTGATTCCAGAGATTGCATCACTGTATGCACCACTTCGTCCCCGAATACGATCATGTTCGGCTTCAAAGGGGCTATCAAGGCTGATTCTTGAGGCATATAGGCCTGCGGCTTTAAGCTCTTTTGCCCTTTCTTCAGAAAGTCTGAATCCAGAGGTAAAACAGGTGGCAATTGCTCTTGACTTGTCCACTCTGGATACCATCTCGACAAGATCATCTCGAAGCATTGTTTCTCCCCCGTCAAAGGAAACAAGATAGGCGCCAAGGTCAAGACTCTGGTCTATAGCATTGGAGATTTCACTAAGAGTCAATTCTTTTTCCGGTTTAATATCGGCTGCTCCGCAGTGGATACAGCGGTTGGGACAGCGGGCAGTAATTCCTATTGAGAACTGGTCTGGAACTCTTTTCTTCCTGATAGCTGCAATCTCGGCATTTATTACTCTGCTGAAGACCGGTCCGGGAATAGGCGGGATCCATGTAGAGAAAATAATCTTGTCCTCAGTCATTGAGATAGGCTTTTCATCCGCAAAAATATTGTTAATGCGTTTCAGGAAAGGTTTTGCAAGCTGGGAAAGGGGGCCTTCCGCATCAAGCACCATTTTTTCGTTTTCTGTACTGGCATTTACCTTAAGCACTGGACTATCATATACTCGCATGGATACACCTGGGAAAGTTATAGTGGAAAAAGTTCAAAAACTTGATAAAAATTAAAGTAGAAAACTGAGTAATATCATTTTCATATTCGGAAATGGGGTTTAGCAGGATTTCAATTCTTTTTTAGAAAGGGCTGAGTCACTCAGATATTTTCAAGCATATCGACAGTTATATAATCGGTAATCTGAAAAAGCTTATCTCTTGCAGGACATGCCTTGAATGTTATAAGAGTCTCCTTTGCGGCATTGACGTGAAGCTTTACTGCATCTACAGATTTTTCTACTGCTTCTTCCTTTGACATATTCTTCATGTAAACGTGCGGCAAAGTTTCAGATGTGAACTTCGACTCCTTACTTTCGACCACTTCTAAAAACTCAAGAATATCGTCAACAATCTGGTATGCAGTTCCAAGAGAATTACCAAATAAGTTAAAACGCTCTGCCAGGGCATCATCAGCTCTTCCCGTATAAGCCCCGATAGAAGCACTGATCGCGAACAGAGAAGCTGTTTTCTTATAAACACACTCAAAATAACTGCTTTCTCCGCAATTTCCCTCGTCAAGTCCCAGGTCAAGGACTTCTCCTTCAGCCATATCCATCCCGGCTTTTCCGAAATTCCTAATCACCTTCTCCCCATAAGGAGAGATAAACTCAATGGATTTGGCAAGAAGATAGTCCCCGCATAGAAGCGCCCAGGAGTGGCCGAACTTTTCAGGGGCTGAAGGCAGGTTTCTTCTGATAATTCCCTGATCCAGCAGGTCATCATGAATAAGGGAAGCCGAATGCATCATTTCAATAGCAAGAGCTGCGCTGAGGCTTTTATGATACGAGCCCGAGCAGATCTCACTGGCCAGAAGGAGGATAATCGGTCTTATTCGTTTTCCTCCGGCATTACAGACATGTTCTACTATTTCTTTTAAACGGGACTCTTCCATTTGAGCAATGAAGGCACTTATCCCGGATTCAACATATCTGTACTCTTCCCACTCTTCAATATTCATATATATTACTCCGTACACTCGGAAGGGCATTCGGTAATAATCTTATTTGCCTCAAACGCAGATTCAGAAACAGTGGTATCTGCTGATACTCATCTGTTTTCCTTCATTAGGTTGGAAGGAAGATCGACTATCTAATCTACATGGTTCAAGTTCTCATTTTTTCGTCTCTGAGTTCAAATCCTGCTCGCTTGAGAGCCCGTTCAAGATTTCCGCATTCTACAATTTCCATAGCATTTACATTTTTTCTGATATGGTCATGAGGATCAGATAGAAGTTCAAATACTAAGGTAACCGTCCGAAGAGTCGATGCCACGTAGCCCTGTAAAGAACACACCAGCAATAGAAGCAAGTGCAAGAATTATTTTCTTTTTTTTATTCATCTGAAACTCCCTATAGTGTGATCATTACATTAACTTTTTGTTAAGCTCTGAATATTTGAGAGTAACAAAACATTTCATCACATCTCCACATCAAACGGTTCCTTCATGCCCTACTTTGAGCCAGGGTAGCGTAAGAGAAGAAAGCTTCTTTTGAGAACTTGTTTCTAACTATATAAGAGATATTATCTCTTATCAAAGAAATAAATTCCCGGCAGAAAGCAGAGCATAGAAAATTGTAAAGGAAATACACTATTGTAAAGGAAATACACTACTAACAGTAAAAATAATAATATTGATTCTGGCTTTAATAGACTAAAATTCTTCATGTATTTAGAACTTTATTTTCCTGTAAATATTGAAGAATAGCGTTTTTAAAAAATTTATATAGAAAGAGGCATTATATTTTAAAAAAGCAATAAAAAAATAGAAGCTTTCAAGGAAAATATGCTTCTAACCATAATAAAAAAATATTATTGTTGAAGGCGCACTCAAAAGGTAATGTTTAAAATATATGTGTTAAAAAATCCGTTTTACATGAAGCAAGGTTAACAATAAAATAACACTTTGAATATAAAATTGAAATCTCTAAACAATAAAAATAACTTGCTTATTGTATTTCTGCACTCTTTTCCGTCACATTACCACATTAATTACATCCAACTTCAACCCTGTATCCAAAAAATCCAGTGTTGATCTGAACCCTACTAATCAGTATTAGATTCAAAGCCGTAATTTCCTATATTGTGTTTCCCTTTTCATTCTTCTCAAACCTATTTGAAAAACTACTGTTATAGATACGGAAGGATACGGAAATGTTGTAACTTTGCAATTAGCCCCCTAGAACGCGGAAAAAGAAACACGCATTGGAAGCTCTAAAAACAAACACAAATTATAGTAAATCCTCTTTAATCCTTCATCCTTCTTGAGCGAAGCGAAAAGGAAAGCGCACTGCAGAGCCGCAACTCTGCCGAAAAGGACATCGTGCTGTTGCACTTGCAGTGCAACTAAAAGAAAAATCATAGATTTTTCTGGTCCCGAAGCGAAACTCGGGAGCGAAAACATTATATGTGACAAATACCTCTAGATGTGTTGCAGTTCGCGTTGATGGTCTAGTGGCTATGACTTGGGCCTTCCAAGCCCAAAACCCGGGTTCGAATCCCGGTCGGCGCATTAAATAATGAAATAGAAATATAAATTTTCTTTTTCCTATTTTTTATATTGAATAAAACCAGAACATTATTGCGAGGGTTGCCCAGCCAGGTCAAAGGCGATGGGCTTAGGACCCATTTTCGTAGGAATTCGTGCGTTCGAATCGCACCCCTCGCATTTTCTTTTTAAAGATACTGGTCTCAAACTTCTCATACTAACCTTTTTGCAAATATTTGTTCAAAAGTAATATCAGGTCGTGGGTGTGCGTTATTGAGAACCGTAATCAGAAGAATCTCTCTATATTTTCCTCAAATACAGGAGATGTACTCGCTTTTTCGGAATTGATCAATAACTCGTGTACCCGACCTAATATCAATTTTTACTCAAATTTGAGAGAATTGGCTGCTAAGTTGTAAGCGTTGCCAGTAAACCATTCTTTAGACTATATGCCTTTTTTATTAATTCAGTAACAAGAAGTCCGTTTCACTCGCTTCGCTCGTTCAAGCGGACTAATTTACAAAAGTGATATTGAGGACCATACAAAAAAACTGAAAAAAGGAAGCATGGGAACAGTTCTTCCAGCAGAGTTGCGGCTCTGCAGTGCGCTGTCCGTTTCACTCGCTTCGCTCGTTCAAGAGGACTAATTTACAAAAGTGATATTGAGGACCATACAAAAAAACTGAAAAAAGGAAGCATGGGAACAGTTTTTCAGCGCTTTCCGCGTTTTCCGCGGTTATAGAATGTGAAGAGAGTTATTCCTTGCCCGTTCATGATTGCGGTGATTATAGAATATCGAGTGGTTTTAATTTAAATATTTGAGTTCAAGACTCTAATTATATCCTGAATTATGCATCCATTTGGAATCGATGCAATAGTTTCTCACTTACACCTCAATTCTCTTTATACAAAGCTTCTTGAGAGGCTGGACCGCTTCTTTGCCTTGCAGTGTACCTCTCGGAGCTGGAGTATTCGACAAGCTTCCCGTTTTCAAGTACGGATATTGAACCATGCCCACAGCAGATTAAGCATTTCTTGCCTTTTTCGGCAAGCTTTCCATTAATCTCGGAAATAAGGGAAAGGAGGGCATTTCGCTCTTCCCGGGCAAGCTTGCTGTCGACATTCACAGATGTCATGAGATAGTCAGCCAGAACATTATATTCCGTTCTATCAGGGCTCAAGCTTTTGAAATTGATCACTGCATCTTCAGGAAAGATAAGCCCTTCTTCAGGACAGAGATAGAAGATTTCTCCATGCATATGTCCTCCCAGTCCTGCAAGAGCTTCAAAATCCAGGTCCCCTATCCGGAATCGTGCAATTACAGGAAATGAGCCTCTTTTTTCCGTTAATTCATCTGATAGGGAGATTTCAGGGAAAAGTACGATGTTTGAAGGAGGAGTAAACCTGGAAAAAAGGTTAATAATCTTAGTATAAACCTCTTCCAGAATACATCCCTGGCTGCTGGACCCGTAAGCCCTGCTGGTTTCCCGTGTGATCAGGAGAGTTTCGCGGTTAAGATAAGAAGGGGCAGGAAAACAGCCTGCTGCTCCACAGTGATCGGCATCGGCATGAGTAATATAAATCCTTTTGAGCCGGCTTAAATCCCCAAGCCCGTAGTGCTGGAGCATATTTACGACATCCTGATAATAAATCCCATAACCCGTGTCGATCATAACCCTTTCACAGGTGGTATCGAATAGGTAGATATTTCCACCGCAGGGAAGTTGAAAACAAAAGAGTTCGGTACCGTCCTTAATTCTGACTCTCTGTACATCAGCATAAAAATTCTCTCCGGTATTCCGGTTCAGGCAATCCCCTACTTTCAGGATATTTTCAAAAACTTCAATAGGGTCTTTCCGAAGGTTTGAGAGCTCCTGGGCAATATGGTTAATATCATGCAGGAACTTCATCAAAAAATCATCTTCAGCACTTCCAATGAAGGACCTTAGTTTCTGAGCTAACCGAAGATAAAATACTGTATCATCAAGTTTCTCCCCGGTTGTATCGTATTCGAGGATCTCAAGTCTATACCTGGACTTTAGCTGGTTTAGAAGATCATCTATCAGGCTGGCATTTTCGATGTTAAGACCTACTAAAAGCCTTTCAGGATGCTGTCCACGTTCATCAAAATCAAGGTAAGTGATGTTTGCTCCCCATGAAGTGATATAATTCAGGAAATCAAATAAAGCCCCTGGACAGTTCGGGAGATAAACATGGAATTTCAGGAAAGCTACAGGCTGCAGGGAAGTTTGTAGATAACCTATCTTTTCCAGTTCCTCGCGGATTTTATCATAAGCTTCTGAAACAGCAGTTACCTCAAAAAAAACGATATATCTATCGATCCTGCGGTCATATTGAATCCTGTTAATATTTCCGTCGTACCGCTTAATAATCTCGGCGGCTCCGTGCAATGCTCCGGGTCTGTCAGGCATGCAGGCGATAAAAGAGAACTGTTCCATTAAAGGTCTCCAGATCAAACAACCCGATTTTTAATAACTTAGATAAAATCTTTTTTCACCTTAAGCTTTCCTGTTAGTATAAAAAGAGAATATAAAAAAAGTATAAAGTTCAAAGTTTAAGCATAAAGCTCGAAAGTTTGAGAGATTGAAAAGCTTCAGTAATCTCCGAAAGAGGACTTTTTTTCCTGTAAAAGAGATGAGAACTGCATGTACAGTCCGTACATCCAAAGCCAGAGACTGAATCTCCTCCGATCTTGCTGGCAAGTGCACATTCAAGATTTGCAGAAGTAAGGGCACTAACTGCCGAAACTAACCTGAAAGAAGGATTCAAATGAAGATAATCTACATGCCATCGGGGGCTTCGGTCTTTATTTCTTGAAAGGTTGATATGCCTCGTTACTCTTTTTAGGCCCCCGGACCCCAGAGCTGAACCTACATATATATAGAAGCCTGCAGGAAACGAGAACTCCCCTTTTTTTCCGATCTCAAACTTGCAATCTTGATTTTCGAATATCAAACAGTAGATGCCCTTTTCGGAGAAATCCATTTTAAGACCTCACGTTATTCCCTGAGACCTGAAAATACTTTTCAAGCAAAGGCCCAACGATTTCCTCCAGTTTTTTCTTTTCCTTAATGGCTTCAGTCCAGGAGATAGGTATTGCCTTAATTCCCAGCTTCGCCCCAAGAATTCCTCCTGCAACACTGCCCACGGAATCAGAATCCCCGGTGATATTAACCGCTGTTTGCACTGCTTTTCTATAGTCATTAGAATAACGCAAAGTGCAGAAGTATGCAAGGGCAAATGTCTCATCTGCATACCATCCATACCCGAGTTCCTTCAGAGCATCTTTGTCTTCCATGTCAGAGTAAGCTGTTTTGTAAGAATTTTTTAAGGCGCCGGTAAACTCCTGAGAAATTCCTTCAGTTACATTAAGAAGAGATTCATACATATTCTCAGGTTCCATCCCATCAAGAGCTAGTTTGACTGCATATGCACCTGCAATAGATGCGGCATCTGAAACTGGATGGGAGTGAGTAATTCTTCCTGAAAGAAGGGCAGCTTTAATAAGTTTTTCAGGGTCATTCCGGTAAATGAAACCAAGGATTCCAATCCGCATGAGGCTTCCGCATGTTTTAGACTTAATCCCGGATTCGCTCCAGTGAACTCCTTTCCTGAGCTTCAGGGATGCACCTCTGGAAGTTGCCCCTGCCCCCATGTCAGGCTCGTCCAGCCAGAGAACGAGTTCCTCTGCTATATGGTCCATAAGCTCTGGAAGTTCGAGTTCTGCCCCCCGCACCAGGCCCCTTGCAAGTACAAGCATCAATTGAGTATCATCGGTCCAGGGGGAATCGGGGGGAAGCTCAAGAATCCCTTTTTCTCCATACTTCTCTTTAATTTTCTCAAGGGTAAGATGCTCTACCGGGCGCCCAAGGGCATCCGCACAGGCAGTGCCAAAAAGGTAGCCACGAAGCTTTTTTTCGATATCAGGAGTATCCTGCATATTTCCTGTTCTCATTGTTTCGATCCTATGCTTCTCTTGATTCCTACTTTTATAATCATTAAACGCGTATCAAAGAAAAACCATCGCACTAAAGGCCTCCAGCAATAGTGAGGGCCGGATTAAGTCTCGAAAAATTTGCCGTAAAAATTCGCAAGTTAGCTGAAAGATTGAGCTGGAAAATAGACAAAATTGATTTGATAGATTAAAAATTAATGTAAAATAATTGTGCAAATAACTTGCTTAAAAAGAAAATTGTGTAAAAAAGAGTATAAAAAAGGAAAGTGCTCCGATGGGGATTTGAACCCCAGTCGCAGGAGTGAGAGTCCTGAATGATTGGCCGAGCTACACTATCGGAGCATATTGTTATTATGCTTTGTCTCTCAGGCAGCATACCTTCAAGTAATTTATAAAATATAAACTTTTCGTCTGAGTTCTAAAAATATGAGAACTGCCGGAAGGGGTTTTATCCTCATCCGGCACGACTGAGTGACAGTTTTCCTTTTTTAGCTTGAAGGAATAGCCGGTTCAGCTTCTAAAACCAGTTATACAAACATGGGGTGAGGAATTGAGGGTTCCTGAACGTTTAAGACCTTTTGGTAGGCTTTGATGAAATCTGCCATGGTTATCTGTTTGCCTCGCCTGCGAAGCACGAAGATTCCGGCTTCTTTGGTAATGACACTAATCTCTGCCCCGCTCATACCATTCATGACTTTTGCGAGTTTCTCAAAATCCACATCTTCGGAAAGGTTCATCTTACGGGTATGGATCTTAAGAATCTCAACCCTACCTCTTTCATCAGGAAGCGGAATTTCGATGGATCGGTCAAACCTGCCAGGCCTCAGGAGAGCAGGATCAAGAAGGTCAATCCGGTTGGTTGCAGCAACCACTTTTACATTGCCTTTGGGATCAAAGCCGTCCATCTCCGCAAGTAGCTGAAGCATTGTCCTGTTTACCTCTGCCGAGCCGCTGGTTCCGTCATAGGTCCTCATGCTGCCAACCGCATCGATTTCATCTATAAAGAGAATGCTTGGGGACTTGTCCCTTGCAAGCTGGAAAATATCCTTGACAAGCCTTGAGCCTTCACCTACGAATTTCTGGACAAGATCGGAACCTGACATTCGGATGAAAGTTGCTTTTGCCTGAGAGGCTATAGCCTTTGCAATGAGGGTCTTGCCAGTACCCGGGGCACCGTGAAGCAGAACACCTGAGGGGGGTTCGATTCCCAGTTCTTCGAAAAGTTCGGGTTCGGTAAGGGGCAACTCAACGCTTTCCCTAACTTCCAGGAGTGCCTCATCCAGCCCGCCAATCATGCTGTAGTCCACACCAGGAGAGTTAATGAGTTCCATAACCTGAGCCCGGACATCGGCTGCCCTGCTAACTATGGAGATGATTGAGTAAGCTCCATTTACCGCAACCCTCATTCCTGGTTCGATCTTTCCGAGGCACTCCTCAGGTATCTGGGTGAGCACTTCCTGGTTGTTCCCATGCTGCCTGATAAGGGCGATTTCCCCAGTAACCTCGAGAATAGTTGCAATAAAGAGGGGGGGCTCGGTAAGCTGCTCCAGATGAGCTTTTAACTTATTTATTTCTTGAAGGTGCCTGCCTGTTGCCACACTTGCTTCAAGGAGCCGGGCCTTCATGTTTTCATTCTGGACCCTCATGATCTCTATTTCGGTTAAAAGGGACTTCACATCTCCAGGACTGATCTCCCCGCACTCAAGCTGGAATTCTACCCTGGACTTAATATCTTCCAGGGAGGATCTTATTGAACTGTCTTCTGACATTTTAAACACCTTTTTCATTGTATAATACTGATTTCATACCATTGGTTTGAGGGTAAATTCACTTTGGAATTATTGATTTGTGGATTAGTTGATTTGAAGGTCAACTGGCTAGCAAGTTTATCGATCGCTGGTCATTAGCTAGTGGATTAGCCAGGCTTCAAGCAATTGTTTTATGGGTCAGTTGCCCGTTTATTTAATAAATCTCAGGGGATTAATTGCATCCTTTAGGGGCTTTTGCTTCTGTTGTGGACCTGAAAGCGGGAAAATCAGGAAATAAACAATCCTTTTCATAAAATCACCCTTATAAGACAATTTACAAACATCAAAGGTTAGAATGCCATTTAAAAGGTTCTTTTATCCTCTCATACATATATTAAGATGCCCGGTACTAATATGCATATATAAATATAAAATGGATATATATAAGTTCCTGCAATACATGCAGTCCACTTCTTATCTCAATTAGACTGATTTCTGATGCCATTCAGATATATCGATTCTTTGTATTTTTTTTCATACTTTATAGTCCTTTTTCAAGATTAGACATAATTACCTGATTCTCCAGTTCCGGCGAATCACCCAGGAAGTCAGACAGCAGACAAGAATACAAAATGCACCGGATTTTAACATTTCTCTGATCAAGAAAGGTAAAGAATATAAGTTTGCTCCGAGTAAAAGGAGATTTTGGCTGAACAAGTGCGATCAATAAGACAATAAAAACAACCGTCAGTCCATTTTCTTTGCAGCCAATTATTACGTGCTTTATTTATATAAATAAGTGTAAAATCCCTGGGTCTTAGACCTATGCCAGTTCACGCCTTGCTTTCTCTAAGCTCTTACGCTGACTGTTTATTAAGAACTCCTGTTCTTCGAAATGCGGTCTATATACAGCAAAAATAGCAAACATTCGAAAGTTTAAATATTATATTCTCTAATTAAGGTGCAAGCAATAATGGAGGACTAAACGATTAAAGAAGAGATCTGGATCGAAAAATATAGACCTGTCCGGTTAGATCAGGTTGCAGGACAGGAAGAAACCATAGAACGCCTGAAGTCCTACGTTGCAACGAAAAACCTTCCTCATCTCCTCTTTACTGGGCCTCCGGGTGTCGGGAAAACTGCCTCTGCGGTTTCTATTGCGAGGGAGATTTTCGGAGAAGATCTATGGCGTGAAAACTTTACCGAACTCAACGCGTCGGATGAGAGAGGTATCGATATTGTTCGAACAAAAATTAAAAACTTTGCAAAAACTGCTCCCATAGGAGGAGCGGGATTCAAGATTATCTTTCTCGACGAAGCCGATGCACTGACCTCGGATGCCCAATCCGCACTCCGGCGAACTATGGAGCGCTTCAGCAGCAACTGCCGTTTTATCCTCTCCTGCAATTACTCTTCCAAGATCATTGAGCCTATCCAGTCCCGATGTGCAGTTTACAGGTTCAGGCGCCTTTCCGCTGAGGCTATCAGAAAACGCCTTGAATATATTGCTAAAGATCAGAATTTAACCATCACTGAAGATGGGTATGAAGCTCTTATCTACGTGGCCCAGGGAGATATGCGAAAAGCTGTAAATTCTCTGCAGGCTGCGGCCTTTATCGATCCGGAAAAACCGACATCCCGAGAAACCATTTACAGGACTACTGCAACCGCAAACCCTGAAGAAATCAAACACCTGATAGAAACTGCCCTGCTGGGAAATTTCAGGGCTGCCAGAAAGGAACTTAACAGGTTGCTCTACGAGGAAGGGCTCTCTGGTGAGGATATAGTCGGACAGATTTACAGGGTTATATCCGAAATGGACAACCGTATGGTTCTGGATCTTGGGCTTTCTGAAAGGCGCATTGTTGAACTCATAGATATAATCGGGGAGACTGACTTCAGGCTCACGGAAGGAGCCAGTGAAAAAATCCAGCTTGAAGCCTTACTCGCACATTTTGCACTTTCAAATGCAGATTAAGGTACTGGCTCAGTATCATGCCTGGTTTATAAACTTCTAATTTGTATATAGCCGATTGATATATACCTTGTTTATATATGTCTGGTTTAGATATGTCTGGTTTAGATGATTGTCAAGAATTAATTTCCCGTGAGGCTCTTCGAAATCTTCATATATCTTAAAAATATCAAATTATATCACTGGCAGCACAAATATAAAATTCTCTTTATATTTATTACCAGTTCCTGCTTTTCAGCTTCTTGCGCTTACTCCAGTTGTCTGGCAGTTCTCTGGAATTTTTGAGGTGACTCTAAATGGCAAAGGCAGATAAGAAAAACAAAAAAATAATTCAGTCCAAAAAGTGTATTGGGTGCGGGATCTGTTATTCCGTTTGCCCTGTGAATGCAAAGGTAATGAAAAGTGACGATTTTGATCCTGATACCGCTGAGCTTGCAATTCGGATCGTTGACGGAATGGCGGTTATTAGCGATGAAGTCTGCATCAGATGCGGAGCCTGCTCAAAAATTTGCCCTGTGGAATCCCTTACTATAGTGGAGCTGGAATCCGCAACTGCATAAGTAATATTCAGCAAAAATAGGAAAATGCTGTTTTTCAGCATTTCGTCTTTATTTTTTCCCATACGGCAGATCTCACTGCCGAAGGCTTGTCAGGGGGAGATGGTCTTAGATTACAGCATCTCTTTTGCTAATTTAATATCTTCAGCTTTTACGGTTTTTCTGCCTGCATGTTCTGCAAGTTTTATCGCTTCTTTTGAAATCGCAAGTCCATACTCTTCCAGAATTTCTGTGAGAGCCATTCCTGCACTTTCACTTACTCTATGAGCACCTGCGGTTCTTACTAAACGCTCGATTGGTGCGAATGGTATTACTTTTGCCATATTATCCTCCAATCTACTTTTTTTATTAATATGAATTCCTTCTAACCCTTGATTTTGTAATTAGATTCTATAAATACCTTTGCTTGTATTGGGGTGTTTTTACTTCTTATTCAGCTTTTAATGCTCTTTTTCCCCTTTGATTACTTCCTAAAGCCTGCGTATATCTTTTTTATCCATGACTGCTTTTTTAAGGCCCGTTTCGCTTCCCGAGTTTCGCTTCCCGAGTTTCGCTTCCCGAGTTTCGCTTCCCGAGTTTCGCTTCGGGAGCACGAGGTCCTTTTCGCTTCGCTCAAGAAGACGAATTACAGTTTATTTCAGCGCTTCCCGAGTTTTGCTTCGGGAGCACGAGGTCCTTTTCGCTTCGCTCGCTCAAGCGGACTAATTCACAAAGATAACTTTCCAGAGTCTTTCCGTGTTTCAAGTGGTTGGAATCCGGAGTAAGTTTTTTTTTCGGTAAGGCTGTATTTTCAATGGTTATATAATATGGAATTGGTTAAATTTGAATCCCTTTTTCGAAATCTTGATATGAGATTATCCGAATCTACACAAATATGCTTTTACAGGAACTCCTTGGAATCGAGGAAGATATCTATTTTGTTGAGGAAAGTTATCTCGCCCAGAGAAACATTGAGAGTACACTTCAGTATCTTAATGGAGTTCGGAACTTCTCGCAGGGAAGGAGGATGCGGCTCTTGAGGGTCAGGGAAGGAGAACATACTTTGGGGCTGCTGATCTTTAATCCGGCAGATGAGGAAGTTCCTGTGGATTTCTGGTCTGTTTTTACAGGGGCTCTTGCAGTAGTTCCATTGAAAAAGGAGTTTGAAGCTATTGCGGATTTACTTATGAGCTCCAATCTTCCTGAAAAAGATCTCGAGATTTCTTCCGAAAGCTGGAGGAATGCCGTGAATGAGTACTACTCCCTTATGCTTGTAAACCGAAATCTTTGTCCGGGATGTGCTGTCAGGCCTGAGTCTTACAGAAGTGTTTTTTCCGAAAATCGTGTGCTGAGAGTTGCAAAAATATTTGATTTACTTCAAAAAAAGGGTTTTTACCCTGAAGGGCGGCTCCTTGAAGTCTGTTCTGGGAACGGAATGTCCACACTTGCTCTTTACAGGCTTGGGCTGGATCCGCTGGCAGTAGAAATTAACAAGTGTGTGGTCTGCCAGGGACTTGAACAGGGGGTCCTGAATCCCCAAAGGGTATTGGTGATGGATGCAACGGCTATTTCCAGGTATTTCGAGCCAGAAAGCTTTGATACAGTGATGGGATTTATGCTGGGGCTTGTCTATGAATTTAATAAAGAACTCTGGACAGGTATTATGAGGGAGGCTGTCTCGGTTGCATGTGAAGGCGCTCTTTTGCTATTTACAGTTAGTAGCAAGCCCGAAATTGAAATTCTTGCCGGGGCCTTGCGCAGGGCAGGGGTCAAAGGTGAGATTGTGGATAACACGGATTCTGAGGGGACTTACGACCAATGGCTCTTTATCGGAAGAAAGCAAAAAATTTAACTTGAAATTAGTGAACTTTGGAGATATTTTGGGAGATTATATTATGTATTCAAAGGTACCTCTACAGGTCCAAAATCTCTTCTTACAGAACTAAGCCATTTCTCCAACGCGAGACCTTTTTCTGAAAACTATGTCGCTTAATGTTAACAGGCGAAAAGTATATACTTGTTAACAATGGTTTATTAAAGGATTATTTCAACGCAAAATCAGCATAATATTGCGCTTAGATATTTAAATTGATCATCTCCTGCTTGTGATTCTGGAGACTCGGTTAAATTTAACCGAATAAACCCTTTCTCCGGTAAAATCACAGGAAACTGCAAGAAAATAGCAATCAGGGGAATTTATATGCTTTACTCAAACCGAATCAAAATATTAACCCAGATAAATTCCGGAAACTTCAGATGAATCCACCGGAAAATCCATTGATTAAGTACGATTAAGAAGTAAAAATTTATTTTGATTCGATTTTAAGAGGTTCATCCATGCGTGTAAAAATCACTGAAACCATCCTCCGGGATGCACACCAATCCCTCCTGGCAACCAGAATGCGGACAAGGGACATGCTCGAAGTGGTGGAACAATTAGACCAGATCGGGTATTTCTCCCTTGAAATGTGGGGAGGTGCCACCTTTGACAGCTGCATACGCTACCTTAATGAAGATCCCTGGCAGCGTCTGAGGGATATCAAGAAAAATATGGACAACACCTACGCTCAGATGCTACTCAGAGGCCAGAACCTTGTAGGATACAGGCATTATTCTGATGACGTGGTCGAGAAATTCGTTACAAAATCCTATGAAAACGGAATTGATATTTTCAGGATTTTTGATGCGGTCAACGATATCCGGAATATGGAATATTCTATCAAAGTGGCAAAAAGCCTTGGTGCTCATGTACAGGGTACGGTTTGTTATACCATAAGTCCGGTGCATACAGTTGAAAAATACGTAGAACTTGCAAAACAGCTTGAAGAGCTTGAGTGCGACTCTCTTTGTATTAAAGATATGGCAGGCCTGCTTTCCCCTAATGACGCCACTCACATAATCAGTGCCATGAAAAAAGAGATTTCCATCCCTATTTCCCTACACTGCCACTGTACCTCTGGAATGGCCCCTATGAGCTATATGGCAGCCTGTGGCGCAGGAGTGGACATTCTGGATACTGCACTTTCCCCCCTTGCCTGGGGGACTTCTCAGCCTCCCACCGAGTCTGTTATAGCAGCCCTTAAAGGCACTCCTTATGATACTGGTCTGGAACTGGGAATTTTTGAGGAGGTTGTTGCTTATTTCAAAGGTTTAAAGGAGAAATACAGGGGAATTCTTGACCCTATTTCCGAGCAGATCGATACCAATGTCCTTATTTACCAGATTCCTGGAGGAATGCTCTCAAACCTGGTCTCTCAATTAAAAGAACAGAATGCTCTCGACAAGTACGGAGCTGTTCTTAAAGAAATGCCCAGGGTTAGAGAGGAACTTGGATATCCGCCGCTTGTTACCCCCACAAGTCAGATAGTTGGTACCCAGGCAGTACTTAATGTGCTCATGGGCGAACGCTACAAGGTTATTCCAAAAGAAGTAAAGGACTATGTTCGAGGGCTTTACGGAAGATCCCCTGCTCCTTTAAGTCCGGAAATTATAGGCAAGATAATCGGAGACGAAGAACCCATTCACTGCCGCCCTGCAGACCTCCTTAAACCTGAATATGAGAAGAGGAAGAAGGAAGCAGAGGAAATGGGCATTGCAAAATCTGAAGAAGATATCCTTACCTATATCCTCTATCCAGCTATCGCCCCGAAATTCCTGAAAGGAGAAATGGAAGAAGAAGCTCTCGCAGCAGTTGCCCCTGCCCCTACAGTCCAGCAGGGATATACAATTCCCACTCATTTCAAGGTCGAGGTGGATGATGAGGTCTACGAGGTCAAGATAGAGCCTCTAGGTGGTGGAGTTTCCATATCCGAGGCGTCTCCCAAAAAACCGAGTGCTGAGTCCGTTAAAGGAGCTGTTACCACCTCAATGCAGGGTATGGTTCTTTCTCTTAAGGTAAAGGTTGAGGACATTGTTTCCGAAGGAGACACAGTTGCTGTCATTGAAGCCATGAAGATGGAAAACTCTGTCCACGCTCCCCATTCAGGTACCGTAAAGGAAATCTTTGTTTCCGAAGGGGCTACCGTGTCTCCTGGTGACATTATACTATCAATTGAGTAAATAACCAGGTGGAAGGTATTATGTTTAAAAAAGTACTCATTGCAAACCGCGGTGAAATTGCAATCAGGGTCATGCGTGCCTGTCGGGAGCTTGGAATTTCTACTGTAGCTGTCTGCTCGGAGGCCGACAAAAATGCCCTTTTTGCCAAATATGCAGACGAGGCCTACCTGATAGGCCCGGCTCCTTCCAGCCAGAGCTACCTGAATATGGATGCCATTCTGGAAGTTGCAAAAAATACAGGGTCTGATGCGATTCATCCGGGTTATGGTTTCCTTTCCGAAAACCCTGTATTTGCAAAGCGCTGTGAGGAAGAAGGGATTATCTTCATAGGTCCTCCTAGCCATGTGATTGCCGAGATGGGAAGCAAGATCAGGGCCAGGAACCTAATGATGAAAGCAGGCGTACCTGTTGTGCCCGGTACAAAAGATGCGGTTGATAATGCTGAAGAAGCCCTAAAAGTAGTGGAAGAAATGGGTTACCCAGTTATGATTAAAGCATCTGCAGGAGGCGGCGGAATCGGAATGAAGGTAGTCCATTGCAGGAAAGAATTTCTCACTTCATTCAGTTCTACCAGGCAGATGGCTGGTTCGGCTTTTGGAGACTCTTCGGTCTTTATTGAAAAATATGTAGAAGAACCCAGGCACATAGAGATTCAGATCCTCGCTGATTCATATGGAAATATAATTTACCTCTCTGATAGGGAATGCTCCATTCAGAGAAGACATCAAAAGCTTATTGAAGAAGCTCCTTCTCCAATCATGACCCCAGAACTCAGAGCACAGATGGGAGAAGCTGCTGTAAGAGTAGCAAAGACAATTGGCTACGTAAACGCAGGGACAGTAGAGTTTCTTTATTCAAAGGGCAATTTTTATTTCCTTGAAGTTAATACTCGTTTGCAGGTTGAACATGGAATAACTGAGATGGTTACAGGCATCGATATTGTAAGGGAACAGCTGAGGATTGCCTGGGGAGAAAAGCTCGAGATTAAGCAGGAAGATATTGTTATTGACGGACATGCTATTGAATGCAGGATCAACGCGGAAGATCCTTTGAATGACTTTGCTCCTTCTCCTGGAAGGATCCGGGGATACCGATCTGCAGGAGGTCCGGGCGTCAGGGTGGATAGTGGAGTGCATACTGGTTATACGATTTCTCCATATTACGATTCCATGATCTCGAAGCTCTGCGTATGGGCAAGGACAAGGGATATAGCGATTGCCAGGATGGAAAGAGCCCTGTACGAATATGTGGTTGTGGGAGTGAAGACCAATATACCCTTCCATAAAGCTGTTATGCGTAACCCGGCGTTTCGCAGGGGCGATTTTACAACTTCTTTTATTGAGGAGCAAAATATTCTAGAATCCGTTGAAGAGGTTGTCAAAGCAGATGCCGAAAAAGGGGCTACTCTGGCTTCGGCTCTTGAAGCAAAAGACAAAAAAGTTGCGGCTATTACAGCTGCCGTGTATGCCTATGTGAGCATGGCCCAGAAAACGCAGCGGTGACAGGTATACCTTTTGAGAATCACGGATCAAATATCTTGATCAGTTTGGAATGGAAGAATAAACTAAAAAAATATATACGGTGGAACGTATACATTTGTAGGGGGTGCATGGATGGGAGATAAAAGATCTCGAATTATCAAGGCACTTAAAGATGCGCAGAAAAGCCCTGTCTCTGGAGAAGAACTGGGGCTCAAGCTAGGGATCTCCAGGACAATGGTCTGGAAGTACATCAAGTCTCTCCAGGCTGATGGTTATGAGATAGAATCATCTCCGAAAAGGGGCTATGTTCTGAAATCCGTACCTCAACTCTTGTACCCGGAAGAAATCCAGATGGGACTTAAAACAACTCTTCTGGGGCAGAAGATTCATTATTTTGAAGAGGTAGATTCCACAAACATCATTGCAAAGGAAATCGCGGCTTCCGAAGAAGAAGGGGCGCTTGTGATCGCTGAAACACAGAAGGGAGGCAGAGGCCGCATGGGGAGGGAATGGGTCTCTCCACACGGCGGTATATGGATGTCTGTGATCCTGAAACCCGGAATTCCTCTAAGGCACGCTTCGAGACTTACTCTGGTTGCCGGGCTTGCGGTCGCAAACGTTATTCGTGAGATGGGTCTTGACGCCCGTATAAAATGGCCAAATGATGTCCGTATCAACGGAAAAAAAGTGTGCGGAATCCTTACCGAGGCAAAGGCTGAAGTTGACAGAGTGGACTATATCGTGCTGGGAATAGGGATTAATGTAAACATGGACTTGAAAGATATTCCCGAGTCTTTCCGTGCAGGCTCTACAACTCTGAAAGTCGAGCTTGGAAGGCACATAAAGAGAGTGTCATTCCTGCAGGATTTTCTCTTTGAGCTTGAGCAGCAGTACATAAATTTCAAGACCCGGCCTTTCTCACATATCCTGAATGGCTGGCTTGCCCTTTCAGATACCATCGGAAGAGATGTAAAGGTCACAACGCCTTCACGAATTATAGAAGGCAAAGCTGTGGGAGTGACCCCCGACGGAGCCCTTATTATAAGAAAAGCAGACGATACCAGAGAAGAAATTATAGCAGGCAGATGCATTTATGCGCGCCCCAAGTAAACCCGGAAGAAAACGAGATAAGGAAACAAACATTCCTCCCATATTTTCTTTTTTCCTAATTGTATCCTTATTCTTTTCAGTGTTATTTTACATAATTTCACCTGCCTTAGCCACCGACGAAGGAAAAAAGCTTTCAATTGTTCTGATCGATGGAGATGAAATTTATGTGCGATCAGGATACTCTCATACCTTTTCACAGGATTATCAGCTTTATGTGAAAGGTACAGATACTGATGGTAAAAGAATCTGGCTTGAGCTTCGTAGAGAAGGAACTCCACTTAAGGATGACATTGTCACTGAGGGCTCCCGGTTTGTATATTCACGTAACTCTTCCGAAATTCTTAATCTTACTGTGAGTACGATATACGCAGGAGCAGACGGGGTGCTGGTCAAGTTCTCACCTGTGTATCAATACCTGGATCCTAAGCTTCCTATGCCCCAAACAACGGACGGAATTCTCCCCAACTATTCGGACGATACATCTCTCGAATCACAGGGCTCAGAAACTCAAGCTGGAGGTTTTAATGTGTCTCTATTCTTCCTGGGCCTGGGGGCCGTGCTCCTGTTTACGGGCTTTTTTGCAGGAAAAGGGAAGAGATAAATAAATTTTCTTTATCATAGTACTCAAATTTTCATTTTTAAAGCTGAAAACTAAAGCTGAAAACTAAAGCTGAAAACTAAAGCTGAAAACTAAAGCTGAAAACTAAAGCTGAAAACTAAAGCTGAAAACTAAAGCTGAAAACTAAAGCTGAAAACTAAAGCTGAAAACTAATTCTAAGAAAATAAAAGTACAGTACAAGCTACAGTCGAAATGAAAATTCGATTTAAAAGGAATGAGCCGGAGATACTCTTCAAAATAGATTTTTGTCTCCCGGCGTCTTGGATTTTTTGATTTCTTAGTCGTTGGAGAATTTAACGTCTCCCTTCTCGATAAGAAGTTTAAGGTCTTCCAGGCTCAAACGAGCGTTTTTCTGGAGCTTTTCGCGAGCATCATTGTGTTTCTGGCTTACTTTGTGCTCTTCTTTAGTAAGCTGTAGGTCTTTTAACCCGTCAAGGTATAAGGAGAGTTCCTTACGGTTATTAGCAATAGTGGTTTTAAGGGGGTCAATTTTATCCTTTATTGAATTTATGTTTGCGATTTTATCCGTAAGCTGGGAGTGGTACATATTCGCTTCTTTTCGGATCTCGTCAGCTGACTTGAAGTTTTCGAGCATTTCCAGGTGACAGGCCTGAGATTCATCCGAGAGTTTCTGGATTACTTCATGGAGTTCATCTCCCTCTTTATGAATTCCCTTTGAATCTTTGTAACTGTCCTGGATTTGTGAGTGCAATTCATTTGCTTTTTTTGCAGCGTAGAGGCGTTTGCTGAGGTCATTCAATTTCTGGAATATCTTAATCTCCACTGCAAATGGAAGTTCTTTATTAAGGAAAGCTTCGAGCTCATCCTCATATGCCTTTGAGAGAGATTCCACGCTTCCATGGGAAAGTTTGTTGCACTCATCCCGCTGTTCCTTGAGTCCCGCGATTCCTGAAAAAAGTTCTTGCGTCTTGGAGTTTACGTCACTCCTTTTTCCCTTGTACTCGCCAATTGCCTTGTTAATCTCGTCCCGCTTACTTCTCAGTTCCTGCGCTTTTGCAACCCTTTCCTTAACCTGCTGGTTCAGAGAGTCTCTCTTTTCCTTCAGTTCGTCGATATCGGTCCTGTTTATTTTCAGATCCTTAAAAATCGAAGCCAACTGCCTTTCGCTCTTCTCTATCCGGCTCCTGAGCTCGTTTACCTTGCCCTTCAGTTCCCTTTCGTTAAGGTTTGAAAGGTCGGCCGTTGCAATTCCTGTAGTTGAAACGTCGTTGTTCATGTACTACCACCCGCATATTTTCGAAAAAGGGTTATACCTTCAATTTTTCCCAGTAAATCAAGGCTTCTTCGTTGTTTTTTATTTTGTTGCTGAGCCATTTGTGCTGGGATCTACTTTTGGAAATCTCTTCATTCTTGCTGCCATCATCCGCTTCAAACTGTTTTTCCGACTCTACTATGCCTTTTAGTTCCAGATTCGAATTCCTGGCTTCATCTATTCTGGCCTGGGTTTGGAGGAGAAGGTTTTCTTCGAGCCCAGCTGTTCGAATGATTTCGCGCAGGTTCTCCATAAATGAGTCTTCAAGTTTCTGCTCCTCTTCAGGTTCTATCTGGCTTTTGAGTTTTTTAATATCCTCCTTGAGTTTATTGGCAGTTATCTGGTCCAGTTTAGGGAAGGTCTCCTTTTCGAGCAATGCCTCTGCCTGGTGGTAAAACTGCTGCCTCTTCTCCTTCAGTACTTCTTTTCTTTCCGCCATCCGGATCCTGGAATTCTTTAAATTTTTCGCGTCCTCTTCGATCTGGCTCAGCCCGCTACTTAGTTCTTCGAATTCCTTTCTGTCTTCTTCCAGAAACCGTCTGTGTTTTTCCACAACTGCTGAGATCAGTTCCCCTTCTGTTAGAACTCTGATCCCTACATCTTTGATGTTTCCGTTCACTGTATCACAATCTGTATTTGCATTTTATAAATATATTATCTATCCCGGTCTATAGCCAATCCGGAACACTAAACCAACGGTTTTTGCCACACTTAGCCTTCCAGGATTCGTTCCTGCAATATCGGATCAAATTCTGAAGATCTGGGCATGGGGCACACAGTCGATCATTATCACTGAATCAGGGTCAATAAACCCACATTTTATGGCACACTTGATAGTTTTTTCCCCAAAGAGATTTGCAGTCATAGCTCCTTGAAGCGCTTTTTGAAGTTCTTCCTCGGAGACACATTCACCTTCATAAAAGGTCCTGCTAATCTCCACTACAGCTTTGCCGTGTTTCAGGGTTTTTCCGAGCACTTCTTTATCGCAGGCTGCAACAAGAACATGCCCTCCATTTTTATAGATTTTTAGATACATATTCTCCCTTCCAAGTAGTATTTTTTTTTAGTATTTACAGCTTGACCGTGTTCACATAGTTGTTATGTGTGACTTTTTGCTCCGGAGGTTTGGAAGGGATATTTTCTACGCAATCCTCTGAGCTTTACTCAACCTCAAATCAATTGACGAGTCTTATATGTTTTTGATCTGGGGAAAGTAGGTCTCCCCCCTGCTTCATTTTCTTAATATACTCTTCGGCATGAGTTCTATTTATTCCATGATTGCTTTCGGCTTCTGTATACACTTCTTCTAATGGAGCTCCTTCTTTTCCGGGATGTCTCTCACTTACCTTTTTAATTATATCTCTCAGGACTTTTATCTTGTTCCTCTGGCTCATGCTTGTACCAGACGCGATTATATCTGCATCAAGGGCTCCTGTATCAGGGTCAATGCCTACGTTTTTCAGGCAATTCATGACGATTTTGATAGTTCTTTCTGCATCTTCAAGAGTGACTTTATTGCTCAGGCGGACTCTTGCGCTCGCTTCCGACAGACGGACAAGGGCTTCAAGCTGTCTGGCTGTTACAGGGACTGGTGAATCTTTGCCTTCTCCTGTTTTTCGAAGATCCGTATAAAATTTCATCAGGCGATTCCGTGTGTTGCCCTCCATAACCGGAAAAACATTTTTCCGAGCATATGCAACATATTTTCGCATGATTTCAGGATCTATAATAGGTTCGATCACTTCCATTTCGGCTTCGACAAAATCTTCTGTAATAAGGGAGCTAGGAAGTTTTTGCCGCTGCTCGAAAAGTTCTCCTGCATAATGAGATTGTAGGATATGGCTTGCGATCTTGCTGTCCAGGGCATGGTTAGGGGTATCGAGCAAAACAAAGAGGAGATCAAAGCGAGAAAGCAGGGCTGGAGGCATGTTTATTTGTTCTGCAATGCCTTCATAACGGTCAAAACGCCCATACTTTGGATTTGCGGCCCCTAAAAGAGCGCAACGAGACTTAAGAGTAGCAATAATTCCTGCTTTGGCTATACTTATAGTCTGCTGCTCCATTGCCTCGTGCAGGGCGCTCTTATCCTCTGCCTTCATTTTGTCCATTTCATCAACCGCAGCAACTCCCATATCCGCCATGACAAGGGCTCCACCTTCGATTGTCCATCTCCCGTCATTCAGATCATCTTTTACGGCAGCTGCTGTCAAACCGCTTGCAGATGCACTCCGTCCTGAAGTAAAGACTCCTCTTGGGGAGAGTTTAACCACATATCGTAGGAGCTGGCTTTTTGCAATTCCAGGGTCTCCTACAAGCAGCACATGAATATCCCCCCTTATCCTGGAACCGTCAGGAAGGTTTTTCACCACGCCTGAAAACAATTGAAGAGAAAGGGCTTCCTTTATGTCCTCATACCCGTAGATTGAAGGAGCAACAGAACCAATGATTTTGTCGTAGATTGCAGGGTCACGGGAAAGTTCAAGGATCTGTTCTTCGTCTTCTGCAGTTATTTCAAGTTCGTCATAATCCTTATCCAGGTGTTCGATAGAATTTGCTTGGAGTACAAGATCATAGAAGGTAGATTTTCCATCTTTTAAAGTGCGTTGGACGGATTTCAAAATTCCATTAATTATGACCCTATCCCCAGGGGTAACATTTCCTGTCAGGTCGTCATCAGAGTCAATTTCCAGGCTCTGGGGCTGGGAGCCTCCTTTGAGATTTTCGGGTGATTCCTGAATCTGAAGTTTCTGAGCATCGATAAAGGTAGAATCCCCTATCATGACCTTAAAAGGTCCCTTCTTCCCACATGTGTCATTTTCACAACCTGAAAAGGGCTCCTCAAACTTGAAGCTATTTTGCTCCACAACAGTCAGATGCCCGCATCTGAGACACTGGAAGGCAGCTTTCGTGATCCTTGGCCTGACCTCAGTAGCTTTCCTTATCATACCTTCGATTGCAACAAAGCGCGAGAGGTGTTTGCTTCTTAACTCTCTTATGGATATTCTATTCGGGATTTTCATTATCCTTACATGAGCCTGTTCGAGGCTCTTTTCCACAGGAAGGTCGATTTGCTTCAGTGCAGCCTCAGCTGCTTCTATGAGTTCCCCAGGGTGGTCGAGAAACTCTTTCGAAAGCTCTCTGTCAAATTTCTCTATATCTGTAAAATCCACACCAAGGCTTCGCTGGTCAGGATACTCGTTTGCAAGCTGGAGGATTTCATTCCAGTAATAGTCCTTAAAAAACCGTTTTAGCTTTTCGTCCCACTTGCTTTCTGTCTCAGTCATATCATTCTCTGAAATATTTGGCTTTTATGTAAAACTCCCATTCTTCTTCAAGCTAGTTTTTGTGTAGAATGATTCCAAAAAAAGTTGAAAAAAACGTATAATGAAATCTAATGTAAAACAGGCTTATTCTCATATGAACTTTTCCATGCTCTCAGAATCTACTATTTCCTGGCTTTCATCTTTTATTGCGTACCCCATTGTTCTCTCTGTTTTTCTTATTATACCCCTCAAAGTCTGAACTTCCCTCGGAGTCAGTCCAGCCCTTCCGAATATTCTCCGCAGCATAAGAAAAGTTTTATCTTTTTTATGCGGAGGGTAATCTATTTCCTCTAGCAGTTCTTCCAGATGCTCGTACAGAAGCTGCAGGTCAAACCCCTCTGCAAGCGGACTGTTTCCTCCTTCCAGCTCAGAAAGTTCGTAAAGCACAACTGCAACTGCATGGGAAATATTCATAATGGGGTATATTTCAGAGGTTGGAACCGTAATGAGCATATCAAAGCTTTTAAGCTCATCGTTCCGGAAACCGCTGTCTTCACGCCCGAAGAGAATCGCAACTGTCCCGCTATACCCTTTTAGTTTTTCTTTGAGTTCTCTTGCTGTATAAAGCGGTAGACGGATGTGTTCTCCGGTCTTCAGACTAGCGACTCCTGTTGTTCCTATCAGCAGGTTTGCACCTTTCACAGCTTCGTCAAGGGTTGGGGTTACTCTTGCCCCTTCAAGTACGTCTCTTGCATGGGACGCCATTGCTCTTGCCTGCCCCTCGAGTTTGCAGGGATTAACCAGCACAAGGTCAGCATATCCAAAATTTTTCATTGCTCTTGCAACGGATCCGACATTTCCCTGGTACATAGGCTCTACAAGCACTACACGAATCTCAAGTGACAAATTTCTCAATCCTTTTTTTAAAATTAGTTCTCAAGGGTAATTGCATCTTCCATACAGACAGTCACACACATTCTGCAGCCCAGGCAGTAAGATGGATCCTTTAAAATGCAAACTTTTTTTCCTTCTTTTTCTTCTATTGAATAAATCCTGGGGCCTTTCGGGCAGGCAGCTTTGCATTTCCCACAGCCTGTACATTTCTTCTCATCAATATAAATTTTCATATTGATTATTTTCCATGTGTTTTTTCCACATCTCTTCCTGGCTTTAATTCTTACCTTTTTGCAGATTTCGTTTACTTTTCCATTTGCATCCAGAAATCTTATCTATTCCCTTAAATATATTAGTTTTAAGTTTGCCGGATCGGATAGAGAAGTTAAGCTGCAGGCGCAATTCTATACCTGCCTAAATACGGCTAAAATTCAAGTTCGAAGGCCAATCTATCTTTAAGTTATAAATATGATTACTTTAACGGATAAATGGTGATTTCATGAGTCTGGAACAAATTTTAAAAGACACTTTTAAAGGAGAAACCACTGAAGTTGGATGGTATCTTGCAATGTCGAAGGTTGCTGAGCGTGAAGGACTTGCAGATATTGCAGTTTACCTCCGCCAGATCGCAATGGACGAAGCCTGGCATGCTACAGAAGTAGCTGAAATCCTCGGACTTGTTAAAGAAACAACCCTTGAAAATCTGGAAATGATGCTGGAAGGGGAAAGCAAAGCAGAAGTTGAAAAAGCCGAAGCTGCAGAACTATCCCGGAAGGAAGGCAACACAAGAGCTGCCCTTTTCTTTGAGAGGGCTTCTCTGGACGAAGCCAGGCATAAAGCAGGACTTAATGGCTTTCTGAACAGGATGAAAAAACAACAATGAAAATAAGAAAACGGATCTTCTGATCCGCCTTTTTACTATTTTCAAAGTTATAATATGGCTTATATCTTTAATCGTATGAGCACGTAAAATAGATTCCATTTCATCTCATAACTTGTGTCAAATCACAGTGAGACATAACGATATTAGAGACATAACGATATTATACTGTCTTGAACATATATTCTCTGATCTGGGGCTTTTAATGGATCCAGAACTATATCCCTCGAATCCGGAAGGGGCCGGAGTATTGAGGTTCTGTGCTTATATAGGGGTCTAATTTCTTGGGGCTAAAAAAAGATTTCCAGCTTAGTTCATTTACGGATTCAAGAAATTGAATCTGGAACTTCAGCCTGTTGATCTATTTCAGCTTCTGACTTCGATTTTTGTGTGTAGGTCTTAGGCCAACTAACAATTCGATCCTGAAGCAAACCTGAAATTATTACTTAGGAGAGTGGAAATATGGTAAGTAAAGAATACGTCAAGGGGGACATCCCTGAGAAAGCTGCAATTCTGCAAAGAGACGGGGAAACATATGCGATTGCTCCACACATTCCCGGTGGAATCGTATATCCGGAGACCCTCAGAAAGATAGCTGATATAGCAGAGAAATATGGTGCGGCAGTCCTCAAAATCACCTCTGCCCAGAGAATCGCAATTGTAGGTTTAAAAGAAGAAGACCTGGATGCGGCCTGGGGGGAACTGAATCTGAAACCGGGAGCTGCGATAGGGCTCTGCGTCCGCAGCGTTAAACTTTGCCCTGGGACTACTTTTTGTAAGAGGGGAAAACAGGATGCTGTCGGGCTTGGACTGAAGCTTGACGAAATGTACCATGGAATGCAGCTTCCTTCGAAGTTTAAAATGGCTGTTTCCGGCTGTCAGAACTCCTGCTCCGAACCGAGAATAAAGGATATAGGAATTATGGGTACAGCCAGGGGATATACTCTGTCAGTTGGAGGGAGTGCAGGACCGCGTCCGAGGCTCGGAGATATAGTGGCAAAGGACCTTTCCGAAGAGCAGGTTCTGGACCTGGTCGAAAAGATAATCGGCTTTTATAAAGGATATGGAAAACCAAGGAGGATCGGAGAGGTATTAGATGAGATTGGCATTGAAAAATTCAAAGCTGAAGTAGGGCTGTAAAATGGTCTTATAAACTGATCCCAGAGATAAAACTTGCTTCATGAAAAGTTGAGTTCTCGGAGAGCTTTCCATAATATCCGAAATCCGAAAAGCTCTTTTCATACATTTTTTGTATTTTAGTCCCGTTTGTATTTTGCAGACTTTTTTTTCCTTTTTTCTACAACTTTACTTCTTAGTATTATATAGCCAAATTTTAGTCTTTTCCGTCGAGAAGAATTCCACACGATTTAATTATAATTAATGTATTATAATTGCACTAGTATTCGTCTTACTTTCATTTTTCTTTTTATGTTCGATTACTTCAGAGCTTACGATTTTCGTGGCTCTTGCGGGCTTTTCGATGTATTGTGTATTAAAGATAACGTTTAAATATAATAAATACAAAGACTAACAGACTATTGAAACCTTATGCAGACAGTCGCTACGGTTATCATTCTGTATTTACTGTTATTGACATCCCATAACATGATAATTTTAGGAGTAGTATTAGTTCTCAATTTTTGACCTATATATAGGAGGAATAAACTATTAGCATTGAAGAGATGGCATACTTCTCTGGGCTCTCAGAAACACTCAAGATGACGTTTGTCCAGATAATGATATTCAGCGCAATAGCTGTTGTAATTTTTTTATATGGTATGATCGCTAACCTCCAGAAATGGGGGACAGGAGTAACTGGTTACGGCCTTGAGCCCCAGGCAGGACAGAAGGGAAGTGCGCTAAGGTTCTTAAAAACCTGGTGGGGACAGGTCATGGAAGAGTCTCATGCTCCACATGCAAAGCCTATTCTCGAGGTTCTCATTCTTGACATTATCTTCCAGAGAAGAATTCTCAAAAGAAGTTCTCTTCGATGGTTCATGCACTTCAGTATTTTTGCAGGCTGGATGGCCCTGTTTTCCCTCTCAGGCATGATGTTCGCAGTCGAAATGATCGAAAAGATAGGGGTTCATCTACCATTCTCACCTGCTGAATTCAGAGAACTCCTCGCTTTCCCGAACTATGTTTTCGGGTACATTCTGCTTATCGGCGTCCTCATTGCAATAGTAAGAAGGCTCTTTATTTCAGAAGTCAGGGAAGCTACCATAATGTATGATTGGATTCTTCTCGCAGGAGTTTTCATTATCACGGTCTCCGGTTTTATTGCAGATGGAATCAGGACCGGACTTATCTGGGGCTTCGGACTTGACCCAGTGACAGCACCTCCTGCAGCTCTCTTCCACTCAATAATCTCCCTGCTCTTCTGTATCGCATACATCCCGTACAGTAAATATATCCACGTAATCGCCACACCCCTTGCAATCCTTGCAAATAAAGGAGGCGAATAAAAAAATGGCAAAACGTACCCCCTCAATAGATACGAAGAATCTTACCGCAGTCCAGCTTATGGAGCTTGACTCCTGCACCCGCTGTGGTGAATGTGTAAAATG
>MDTP02000053.1 GCA_001714685.2 Methanosarcina sp. Ant1
CAGCGAGCAGCTTCAGTACAACTATAAACGTTAGATGCAGCAATAAGAAAATTAATGTAATCAAGGTCAGTACATTTTGGCAGATTTATAGACATACTTAACCAAATTTTACATTTTATGTATACATAATTATATTTCATATGATTTTAAATTTACGGAGATTAAAGTGCGTAAGTCCTACACTTTATTCCTACAAAAAGGAAGGAATTATTCTCATGATGAGCTTATCCCGAAACACATAATTTGATTTTTTTGAATCTTGTATTTTGAATAACAATAATCCTCACAGTAAAAATCAGCACTAGGAATAGCTAGAAAATAACTTCGAGTTTTCACTTTGGGAATAGCTCTATAATTCCATTTCCCTAAATAATCATCAAAGACAATATCGGTAACCAAATACATGAAATTATATTTTTGTCATTCCTTAACAAACTGGCAGATAAATTTATCATCAAGTACCAAAATTTCGCCACTCATTTTTAATGTAAAGTTGAACCGCGGAAAGCGCGGAAAAAAATTGTAATTTTGCAACTTAGTCTTTAAATTGGTCCTTTTGAGCGCAGCGAAAAGGATAGCGTACTCCCGAGGCGCAATTCGGGCGAGGCGCAATTCGGCATTACAATCAAAAAGTTCTCTTCCTGGGAACTCAAATAAGGATAAAAAAGTATAAAAAAGTCAGATAGAAACACCAGAAAAATCAAAATGAAAAAGATAAAAGCAAAGGAGAACTTCCTCTGCTTCTATATATTAAAATTCTTTTTGTTTATTCTCTTCGTTTACGTCAGCTTAGTTAACGGGTGGTTTATCAGGTCTGCGATCTCGATACCAAGATCTTTTGCGGTTTCACCAAGCATGATGTCGACCATTGCTACTGCAGGGAAGACTTCGTTGACGTTCTCGATAGGCCCATAAAGAAGGTAATCGGAGCCTGCAATCTGTGCTACCAGGTTGGTACCAATGTCCGTAGGCATGTAGACAGCTTGTGGATTAGGCTGAGTTTTCTTGAATTTCCGGAACCAGCTCCAGGAAGAAGCCATGTTGTGGTATCCTCCGCCGACTGGCAGCCCGAATTTTGCTTTGAGTGTGGGTACCGACCGGATAGTAGGGCCAGAACCTGCGCCAAGAGGCATCGCAGCGACGTCGATTAAGGGTACCTTGATTCCACATTCCTTTGCGATCTGAAGCATTCCTTTTGTTTGTCCAGAACCACCGACTTCAAGAATGTCTAACTTTCCTTTTACGGTGGGGTCGGTTGCATTAAAGGCGAGCACAATGGCTGCTTCCACTTCACTTTCTTTAAGGACATCGATTTCTTCCTGTTCGATACTTGCGTTGATCGAGTTGTGTACAGCTCTGTGTGCAACTCCGATCTCGGAACAGTATTTGGCAGCAGCAGCCCTTACACTTCCGGCAGAGGAATCAATCAAGAAAGGAGTGTGGTCATCAATGTCAGTGAACCACTTTATGTAATTTATAATCGCTTCGGGGGTTTCACCTACGATCTGGTTTGCATAGGGGATACCAGTGGCATCGCTCAATGTTACCTGTGTATTCCAGAGAGTTTCCGCAGTTGCTCTGTCGAAAATCCCCTTGTCCTCGTCTGACACGATCTTGTGTCTTCCGTAGAACATTGTGCTTACCAATACAGTAGGATATTCGCCTGGCTGACCGCCGAATTTGACTCCACCAAGATCAAAAACTTCCTGTTTCTTATCAAATTTGAACATTTTAATCCCTCAATTGTTACTTCATTACTGTGAACATTGATGTTATCGAGACATAGACCAGGAAGAGCAGCAGGCCAATCACGCCGCCGTACAGAATTCCGATGTCCCTTCCTACTTTCTTTCCGATTCTCTGTGCAATTTCACTGCCAACGAACTCAACCTTTTCTTCAATCTTATCGAGCCGCTTCATGGCCGCATTAAAATCGTTTTGATCTACAATAACTACGGGTGCTTTTCCGTCACTCATAACACTCACCTCGTTATACTCCAGACCAACAACGGGATTGCGATGACTACCAAAAATACAAATATGAATCCCGCTCCGAAACCTAAGATCCCGGTAGCCATTACACCAGAATCAAGCTTCTGGTTTCTTGCGATTAACTGCGCCCTGTACCGGATACTTTCGACACTTGAATCGATTGCCCCCATCTGCGGGGTAGTCACCGTCGGGACTCCCTTTCCGTATTCAGCTTCCGCCATTCTTTTACCTCCCTAACAATAGCATTCCAAGAATAGCAATGGTGAAGGTTAATCCTATCATGAACCCTTCAATCTTCCCTGCGCCTACTCCTGCGTGATACTTATTGAGGTTTCCCATGTCGATGAGACTGCTTTCGATCCCTTTCATCCTGCTGCGGACCAATGCAATTTCGGCACCAAGCGGTTTGATTCCAGATACCTCTTCTTCTTCTTCTCCCGCAGCGATCTGTAAGATCAAGGGGTCTGCATCGAAGGCTCCCGGGTCTTTTGAAACGAGTTCTCTTATCTTGGAAGTAATTGCACCCATATCTTCAGTTTCAAGCAGGTTAATAACCTGGACTTGCTGCTGGAAACGGGCAACTGCATCTGCATTCAGGTTTTCAACATAAGGGATTGCACCCTGGGCTCCTACTATCCTGTTCTCTTTTACGCCGTTTGCATGCAGAGCGATTATTGACTGTCCAAGCACGTGCCCTTTAACCTCAGAACCTGTCACAAGGAGGAATCTGATATTGGGGTTTGAGATAATATGAGCAACGACCTTTTCAATACCGAGGTTTTCGGTTTTACATGATCCTGTAATTGATGCGCCTGCATCAAGAACAGGCTTTCCCGGAAGGTGTGATCCGCAGGTAATTACACATACTGGATTCTTAGAATCGCCAGCATCGTATTCACCTTTCAGGATAGGCCACCCTGGGGCAGCATCTCTCTTGTTTGCCATTTTAAACTCCTCCCATCACACTTTGTAGGTATAGGTAGAGTAGAACCATCCCGAAGAAGAAAAAGCCCACTACTATCCCATACCAGGCATTGGTGTAGAATCCGGCTATGTAGGATGTGTGTTCACGACCGGGCCATGTATTAAGTAGTGGCCTGCTCGGGGAAAGGGAGTTTATGAGGTCTTCCGCAATTAGATCAAGCTTGTCCAGTTTTTCATAGACAGGTGCCAGGCTATATAGGAGGACGTCCTCTCGCTCCTGTGCGACCAAACCGAGATCCGTATCCATTATCAGATGTATCTCTGGAGCTATGCGAACGGTACTCATTGCATTTCCTCCTCAGTCGGCAGCATACCTACATCGATAACCTTGTATGCATCTCTCTTGACAAAGCCGTAGTACTTGCCCCAGAAAATGTACCAGATAAAGAGTCCGATAAGCATTGTTACAGCGATTGCTCCCATACCTGCTACGGATGCAAAGCCTGAGAGAACCACTGCAATTCCTGCTTTTTCCGCAGAGAGTGCAAGGAGTCTGTCCTGAGTTTCGTCAGGCCCCAGGTTTGAATTGTGCGGGTGCAACATTGCCATACCGCCGGCGATGTAAATCATCATTATGAAGCCTGTTGTAACCACTTCTGTGACAACTACTCCAAAATCAAGGGAACCTGCAATTACAATACTAAGTCCGAGAATTAGGAGAGCTCCTGCCCCTGCAATCTCAGTTGTTGCACTTACCATAATTGGGATAGTCATGCCGACTACCTTTTTAGAAATAATTCCTATTATAGCTCCGATAACGCATGAGGTAATGAATGCTACAAGAGGACCTGCTGGACCTAGACCGAGGGAAAGTCCAAAGAGGACGGCAATAATTCCCATACCAAGGGCAAGCATACCTATTGACGGAACACCCGTACCAAGCCCGTAACTAGCAACACGTCGGACTACATCAGCACCCCAGACACTGGCGCAGACTGCCCCGAGAGCCCCGAAGAATACAAATATAGGGTTCATTGGGGCAAGGAAATAAGCGAGATATACTCCTACGAGGCCGCCAACTACGCCAAATGCTAACAATGTGTTCGGAGGGATCATCTTTTTTTCTGTCATTTAGAGACCTCCTACAGCTGCAAGACTTCCAACAGCTACTACTGCCAAAATACCTAGAGGAATTGACGCAAGAAAGGAAGCAATAGCCGCCTTTGGCCATTTCTTGAATTTCGGGTCATGGAACCCTTCAATAGTACCAACAATGTTGTAAGAAGGGATAACCGAGTTTATAAAGAAGAAACCTATCGTGAAAGTAGATACAACGGCTACGAGGTTCAGATTAGTTACCGGAAGAGTTGACACTTTCATGAGAGCATAGTATGCAAGACCTGCTCCAAGACCTCCGAGAAGACCTCCTATAGTCGCGCTTACGTAAGCAACAGTTGGAATACCATGTCCTTCAGTACCCTGGGAGACATAAAGATCCTGTCTGTACTTGGTGATGGGATCGTACTTTACTTTTGCCGAAACCGGCATAACGCCCACACCATAGGCGTAAATCCAGGTAGCTACTATCATGGTTGCTGCCAGCATGACCGCTGCGCCTACTGCTGCAGCACCGATAACGACCCAAAGATCCTGGTTTACAGCCATTACAGCCCCAGCGGCTATGATCCCTGCAATTCCGGCTCCGGCTGCAAGCATCACAGTACCGGTACCGATACCTGTCGCCTGGGCCATTGCTGCGGGAGCGCCGCCCACAGGTATAAAGTGGACACTAATGGAAATTAAAGTACCGCCGATTACAATCGCGAGAATCCAGATAAGGTTAGACGCAATAAGTCCTACGATATCTATCATGCGGACACCTCTTCGCCCTTGTCTTCCTTGTACGGCCCGTATTTTTCACGGGTTTCCTTTTCGATATGCCAGTTCCAGATACCGAGCACAATAACAATAACTAATCCTAAAATGTTAGAGAGCCAGCCCTCTAGATTCCCTTCTGCGGGATCGAAAACAACTAGAATCCAGGTGCCCAGGAACACAACCATTCCAAAAGAAACTCCTGTCATCGGTCCACCGAACTTTGAGCAGAACCAGAGGTTATCAATACCGTTTCTGAGACCTGATTCGCCTTTACGGACAATGTTTCCTGATTGTGATGCATTTAGACCAGCGCCGAATTCAGTCGCTTGGAACTGACGCTCTGCACCTAAGTGGACGTCACCTGTGGCAGATCCTACTGAGCCTACTACAACTCCCCACAAGAAACACAACAAGACAAATGGGAAAGGATGCATCAGTGAATAGACCATTAGGTACGAGACTATCATGACAGAGAACGTTGTTAAAAATGCAAAGGCCATGATCACAGGTGTGTGAGATCTTATCAAGTCTAGATATATAGGCTGTTTAAACCGGGCCTGGCTGGCTTCTCTGCCCATAATTGCTGTCACGGAATAGCTTCCATGCACCATAGCTGCAATAAGGGATCCAATAACCAGTGCAAAGAGCGGGGAAAAACCAAAGTGTTTGATTAAGACAAGAGCTCCAGTAGCACCGATTGTACACATCAACGCGTTGGAGACCGGTTCACCAGCAATAGCTTTATTATAAATTCGATGTACGTAACCCATCTGGGGAGCCAACTGCACTTGTGAGTTGGCATTGCTCTGCGACCCTACGTCGGATTCCAGGTCCTCTGAGGCACCTGCAATGGTCGCCGCGGCTCCAATAAGTGCGAGCACTCCCATGCTTATGAGTGGTTCCATTCATTTTCCTCCTATGTTATTACATGTAATAAGCCGGATTGAAAAAACGCTGTACATTTTTTGAAGTCGTTTGTCATATTACACAACGAAAAATAACGAATGACAAACATTGAATTTTTGATTAGAGAGGATCATTCATAAACCTTTCGAAATTTTGATACATTTAAACTATTACTATCTGCTTGTTTAATATACAATCAATTTTATAAAGTGAATTTGTGGATATAAAGAAACAAATTTATATAAATATATAAAAAAATAAATTCAACTCCTTTTAATATAATATAAAGATTCCGATTGTCGTTAGTGAATAATTTTATTATTACTTTTAAAAAATATATTGTACTTTTATTTTGATAGGGGTTTTAGATTTTGTTCATTATATTATTTATTTTTATAACTTGTACTTGGTGCTGATTTCACTATATTCCTGGCGGAATTGAATAAAACGCGACTTTCGTATCCAAAAAATAAAAGAATTACATACTGTTTAACTTTTGACAAAATTATATTTTCATCTCACTCTATATCCCTTCAGTAATCACTCATATCCCTTCAGTAATTATCCATACTCTTGTGATAAATCGGACGGGCAATACATATTTGCATATATAAATATATTGTTCAATTTTGTCGTTTACATGGTGAAAAGTATTCAAGTTCGGCTTTAAAGTAACTTTCATCAAGTTCTATTTGATAGCAACTTTCAATATATTTCTCTTCAGTTTTTAAGGGTTTTATTATTTTTTAACGTTTTTTATAGGACGAAGCATAAAACCCCGAAGTCTTTAGCTTCGTGGGATATAAGCGTCAACTTCCTCACGTTCTACTGTTATTGATTCCGTAATCTTATTAATACTTTCAAACCTATTATATATTACTTAAAATGCTGTCACCACAATGCGAAAGCAAGTTGGTTAACAGGGCATAGCTAGGAACATTAAAAGGTTAACATAATTTTCCACCTGCGGAACGCAGGGTTGAGCGCGTGTAACTTGTCCTCGATAGAGGGAGGGATGACCCGCGAAGCCGGTTAGTCTTTAGCTAAGCGGTAGTTCACATTTGATTTCTAGGGGATTACAATAGAATTTTATACTTGGTCCCCTTGCTTAGTGCGTGATTTTCGGAGCTTCATCCTTTGCCGGTCCCCTTGCAGATTTAAAAGAGCATGTTGGGCTCATAGAGCTATATATTCCCAAGCTGGGTATTTACAACGGTTCGGCGCTTGAAACGGAAAAGCTTGAAGAGATACTTGACAAAATATCTATCTATGATTTTGCGTGTACCGTTCATGCTCCTTACTCTGCAGCAGACCCCAAGTATCCTTCAGCCCTCCAAGTAGATACTGCACGGATGGGTGAGCGAGAGTTTGCCCTTATGGAAGAATCCATTACTCTTGCAAACAGGATCGGAGCTCAAATAGTTGTATTGCACCCAGGCAGAGTCGGGTCTGACAGGGAAAAAGCTTATTCCTCGATGGTCAAAAACCTCAGCGCCCTCGCTTCTATGGCCGAAGATTATGGGGTTATGTTGGGTCTGGAGAATAAGGAGGGCACCGACCCTTCCAACTTTTGCAGTGAAGCGGAAGAGCTTTTTCGCACCATCGAAACTGTAAATTCCGGGCATCTGAAGGCTACTTTTGATATAGGACATGCAAATCTCACCTGTGGGGGCAATTCTGAAAAACTCCGGACCTTTGTCCGAACCCTGCAGAAGCATATTATTCATCTTCATCTGCATGACAATAATGGGCAATGGACAGAAAAATACGATGGGGACGAGCATATGGCCCCAGGTAAGGGCTGTACTGATTTCTCTGCCCTGAAACTGCTTTCAGGATACAGAGGCGTCTATAACCTGGAAGTCTTTTCAGTTGAAGATATCCACTTCGGCAAAAAAACCCTTGAAAAATCTCTTTAGATCTGACAAGTTAAAATCCGTTAAAAAAAGTAATAGCCGGGGTTCGATTAAGAGCCTCAGCCTTTTTTTTTGGGAGTCCACTTTTTAGTAGATTTTCCCCCCTTTAGCAGACTCCGTATTTAGTAGAACTCCTTCTGTTCAGTAGAAGTTCAGTTTCACTCCTTTCTGGTCAAGCACCTTTTTAAGCTCCTGATAAGCCGTGAAAAGCTCTTTCTTCTGCCTTTCCACGACTTCAAGCGTGGGCTCGGCCTTGAGCCAGACATCCCTTTCTCCGCGTCCTCTTGTGATCACGACACAGGCAAGCATATCCCCATGGGTCAGTCTATATATGGAATCAAGTCCTGTAGGAGTTACCCAGGCAGGATAGCTGGTTTTAAGCTGTTCTATCATTTCATGCCAGTTGAGATTTCCGGAAGTTTGGAGGTTGAGCTGGAGATGAGCGCGTTCTCCGGTGACCTTTTCATCAACGTTTTTCAGGAAGGCGCTGTATGACTCATCTGTTTCATTGATCCCCTTTGTCTCGTAGCGAGCAAGCTCTTCTGCTTCCTCTTCGAAAAAGGGTGCAAGGTTGATCTTGCTTGAGGGTTTCGTCATCAGGGATACCCCAAAGAAAACAATTGCACTCATGGTCATTCCCACAATAACTCCGTGACCCGTGAGGATCGGGTGGATGGTTTCGAGATAGTTGGAAGCCAGAATAGGTGTTTTTATGAGGTCAAGAACTACAAGAGTAACCTGAACTACAAATCCCACAACCATTCCTGCAAAAGCTCCTTCCTTGGTGGCCCGCTTCCAGTACAGGCCTCCCATTAGGGGGAAGAAGTAGGAAGAGCTTGCAATGAAGGTTGCGATTTGAATGGCATCGATAATGTTGGGAATAACAAATGAGCCCGCTGTTGCCGCAAGTATAATAGCAACGACACTAATTCTGTTTACCGCGAGCATTTCTTTCATCGTGGCATCGGGTTTTATGTATCTCTGAAAAATGTCCCTTGAGACACAGGAGGCTCCTGATGTTGAAAATGTGTCCGTACAGGACATGGAAGCTGCTGCAAGCCCGATTGCACTGAAGGCTATTACCACGGGGGCATAGGCGAAACGTTCGTTGACAAAGTTCAGGAGTGCGGGTTCTGCCAGGGCCATGCCTGCAGGATAGCCCAATTTTGCTATTTCAGGATATATGGAATTGAGAGCTATTGCAATTACAGCGCAGGCTGCAAAGACCAAAGCGATCATAAGAGAGCCGAGAATCATTCCACGACTTGCAGATTTTGCATCTCTTGCAGCCCAAACTTTCTGCCAGGGATCCTGCTCTGTAATCCAGCCCGGGATTATGGCAAAGCTAAGGATCAGTACCATAGGAATGCCGATTGAGAAGGGGTTCCACCAGCTTCCAGGCACATTTCCGAAAAGTTCGGAACTGCTTATTGCAGTGGTGTTAAGACCGCCGTCAGCGACCGTTCCTACTGCTGCAAAGGCTATTCCTATTGCGAAAATAGCAAGGAAGGCGAACTGGATAACATCCGTCCAGATAACTGCTGAAAGCCCTCCCAGGGTTACGTAAAGAGATACTGAAATCGCAATAATGGCTGCGGCATATAGGGGATCAAGGCCGTAAAAGACCTGCAACACCAGAGAAAGACCTGTAATGTCGGCTACTGAAAAAAGAATCATTACAACAGTGATAATCAGGGCAATTGGCAATCTGATTGCACTACCATAGCGTTGTTCCAGAAGTTCGGGCTGCGTGATTGCAGGCAGGCTTTTAATCTTCCTCACAAGCACGGCAATAACAAGGAGGGCGAGGATATTAGGGGCTACAAATCCCCATATGGAACCCATTCCCTCTAGCATAAAATACCCGACAACTGCAAGAATTCCCCCGGCTGTCAACCAGGATGCTGCCGCCGAAAACCCCAGGGCTGCGGGCCCTATCATGCGGCCAGCAAGCCAGAAATCGGTAATGGATTTCTGTCTACTATTAAAATACCAGCTAATAGCCACAAGTCCGGCTATATATACTATAAGCATTACAAGGAAGATACTATAACTATCCATAAGGACACCTTTAAAAAGATGAGGTAATTAATAAGGATATATCCATTTATAGAAATTTTTACGGTTACTGCTGCCACTTTTGAAAGAGATTACCTTTCAGGTACTTCCATTGTATTAACAGGCAAATAAATAAATCTTTACTTTTTCATATTATTTGCTTACTGCTTAGCTACTCTTTTCTTTACTTCCACGCAAGTTAACTTGGATTCAAATTACCTTTTTTGTAAATCGGTCCTTTTTCATTTAAACCTTAGAGCCGAAAATAGTATTAGGACTTACGCACTTGAAGTACAAAATCAAGTACAACATACGTTATAGTTTAAATTTATATTTAAAACAGTTAATGGTTTAGTACTATTGATTTCTCAGTTCAACTGCGTAAGTCCTGTATATTTCTCGAAGATTTAGGCCAAAAACCGAATACGAAAGTTTGTCCCCCAGTTTTCTCAAGGAATCACGTATTTTTCTCAATTTGACCTTTTGATTCCTGAAAAAGCGAAATCATCAGGGAATATAATAAATGACTGTTTTGAAGTTTTCGCCTACATCGTCGAGAAGTAGCTTCCACTAAAAAATAGCTTTCACTAAAAAATGATCCTTGAAAAGAGATAAAATTCATAATTTTTAGATGTAAAATCTGAAAAATAGCAATGTTAATCTTAAAGGGTTGCTGTTACTCCTGATCCTTGAGATACTGGAAAGTCTTGATCTCTTGAGGCCCTCCAGCTCTCTGATCTACAGGCTTTAAAGACCTCGATAATCTGGAGGACCTGCAGCTATTTTACTTCAAAAAGGATAGGGTACTTCTCTTTTAGTGATATGAGAAGCTCTTCGTCTAATTTTGCATTATAAAGTGTTTTCACTTCAGAAAGCTGGTCAATTGTTAATTTGTGAACTCCTTTAAGGTTAGCCCCTTGAAGATAAGCGCTTTCAAGGTTAGCCTCTTTAAGGTGAGCACCTCTCAGGTAAGCCCATCGAAGGTTAGCCTCTTTAAGGTGAGCGCTTTCAAGGTTAGCCTCTATTAGGCGAGCTCCTATTAAGCGAGCCCCTACAAGTTGAGCCCGTGTAAGTTGAGCCCCTATAAGGTTAGCCCCTTCAAGGTTATCTTTTTCAAGGTTATCTTTTTCAAGGTTAGTTCCTTCAAGGTGAGCTCCCTTAAGGTTAACCATGTAAGTTGAGCCCTTATAAGGTTAGCCTTTTCAAGGTTAGCCCCCTCAAGGTTAACCCATCGAAGGATAGCTCCTTCAAGGTCAGCTCCTTCAAGGTCAGCTCCCTTAAGGTTAGCTCACTTAAGGTTAGCTCACTTAAGGTTAGCTTTTTCAAGGGTACCCGCTGTAAAGTCAGACATGTCATAACCTCTTTCTTTTACACGAATATTTTGTTTGTCCTTTGTCAATTGTGAACTATAATCAACGACATTCGGCGTCAAAAAAGTAGATCTTGTGAACCGCATGGGGGTGGATGCCTGTAGCCCGATAGACAGTATGCTCGGAGATACTGGAAAACCTATAAGTTATAGCTGGAAATGAAATTGAAGCGCCGGGATCAAAAAACACATTAAAGAAAGATTGGAGGAAAGCCCGGAAGAGTTATGTTCCTTCTACTGTATCCCCCGATAAAGTAACTTCGAATATATACTTCCGCAAGCATATGACGCGAAAAAGAACCAAAGTCTTCCAGGCAATTCTTTACTTCAAGTATCCTACCGGTTATCCTCACTCTTGTTGATCTGTTCGCTCTAAGCTACAATATATAATTATCCCGTGGTTATTTTAAATTAATTATACAAAAAATAGTTTCTGGACAACAGGCACTCCCGCATAAAATTTTTTAAAATCAAACAACAATTAAATATTAAAAATGATTTTTATTGTATTCCTAAGTCTTCAAAATTTAGCATTGAGTTTTCCCTACAAAAACGACGCAGATAATATTTATGTCAAAATCTTGGTTTTAAAGGTTCGATAAGAATTGCTATAGTCACTGTTATGAAAAGATTAGAAGTATTTAAATTTTGTAACTATCTGGTGGAGATTTTGGTAATTTAGTTTATTTCCCATAAAGCAATTAATCACTGTCTCAACCTCAGGATCAGAATATCTCTACAAGACCTAAAAGGCCTTTAGGATCTCAAGGATCATGAGATATCCTATTAAAATCGTTTCTTGGTAAGTTCTATTTGTGGCCCTAATCCTATGAACCATGCCAGCAACATTTTGATAAAAGGCTGCTGTTATTCTTGATCCTTGATGACCTACAGCTCTGTAGAGAGGTAGCTTCCACTAGAAAATGACTCATGAAGGGCTCATCCTCACCGCTCATCTCACTTCACTTCCCTGCCCCTGAGATGACAGAAATACAATAGTGAAAAATTGCTACTCTGCCCTTGAAGGGACATGAAATTCATAATTTTTAGATTTAAAATTGGAAAAATAGCAATATAGTATATGCTTAGGAGTTGGAACGAAATAACTTAAGGAATGCATTTTTAATTCAAACGAAATCATGGAGCAGCGCGTGGAATCGTTTAAGTACAGTGTCAAAATTGAATCAAGTTATTTCGCAGCGGGTACTTAAGTAAATCACCCCAACAATCTGATTCATCGACTGTTTTATAATATTTTGACATTTAAAACGGTTATCTTTTACTTTTTTTGTGCCTAAACACCTTGGCATTTTTACATTTATCGTTTCGATCTGGTTTTTCTTCTCTAGATGATTTCCTAAGATTATAGGATTTTTTTTATAAGATAAAAATTTGGCCTGTCTGTGAGTTATTGAGCAATTCTGAAAAAACGAGTACTCTCCTGCATATGAGGAAAATGAAGAGATATTCTTTTGCTTACTGTTTTCATTAACTCACGGGCATGACCCAAAATTCCAACGAAACGTTTAAAAATTCTGAGGCAGTGTTTATATAAAAGATTTTTTTTAAAAATGGAAAGAATAAAGGAGAAAAAATAAATGAAAAAGGAAAAAAGATTATATCCAATAGCTTTAGCTTCAACAGCTCTTGTTTTATTTTTAATCCTTATTTCGTCTACGGCGTTGGCATCTACTGTACAAAGTACTTTGCCCACAGGGACATATGCATATATTGCGAACCCTACCAGCAACAATGTTTCTGTGATTGACACCGCTACAAACACTGTTACAGCCAGGGTGGAAGTAGGCCAATTTCCTCATGGAGTTGCAGTCGCCCCGGATGGAAAGAAAGTATATGTGGCGAACTCCAACAGCAGCAATGTCTCTGTAATTGACACAGCCACAAACAAGGTTACAGCCACGGTGGGTGTAGGTCAATTTCCTTATGGAGTTGCAGTCACCCCGGATGGAAAGAAAGTATATGTGGCGAACTCCAACAGCAGCAATGTCTCTGTAATTGACACAGCCACAAACAAGGTTACAGCCACGGTGGGTGTAGGTCAATTTCCTTATGGAGTTGCAGTCACCCCGGATGGAAAAAAAGTATATGTGGCGAACTACGGCAGCAACAATATCTTTGTAATTGACATAACAACAAACACCGTTACAGCCATGGTGAATGTAGGAAAATGGCCTTTTGGAGTTGCAGTCGCCCCGGATGGAAAAAAAGTATATGTAGCGAACTCCAACAGCAACAATATTTCTGTTATTGACACAGCAGCAAACACTGTTACAGCCACTGTGGATGTAGGTCAATTTCCTTTTGGAGTTGCAATCACCCCGGATGGAACAAAGGTATATGTGGCGAACTTTGGTAGCAACAATGTTTCTGTGATCGACGCAGCCACAAAAAATGTTACAGCCGTGGTGAATGTAGGGCAATTTCCTTTTGGAGTTGCAGTCACCCCGGATGGAACAAAGGTATATGTGGCGAACTTTGGTAGCAACAATGTCTCTGTAATTGACATAGCCACAAACAATCTTACAGCCACGGTAGATGTGGGAAGCTTTCATATCGCCTTCGGAAAGTTCATCGGTACGCTCCCAGTAACAGATATAGTAATAGAACCAGTACTTCCTGTAGCGAACTTCAGTAGCAACGTCAGTAAGGGTTATGCTCCACTTTCTGTGCAATTTACAGATCTCTCAAAAAATGCAACTAAATGGAACTGGAACTTTGGAGACGGAACAAATTCAACACAGCGGAATCCAATGCACACGTATTCAACAGACGGTAACTATACAGTAACGATTACAGTAAGCAATGTAAATGGAACAGCTGCAAAGTCCAGCTATATTGCTGTATCAAACGGTGCAAATGCCCCTGTTGCTGCTTTTTCTGCATCCCCAATATCAGGAAACGTGTCGCTTAACGTCAGTTTTACTGACAAAAGCACAGGATCGCCAAGTTCATGGAAATGGTACTTTGGAGATGGCACAAATTCAACAGATCAGAATCCTGTGCATACATACAGTAAAGCAGGACTATACGCCGTAAGCGTGACGGCAAATAATGCGGGTGGCAGTGGGTCGGTGACAAAATCCAGCTATATTACTGTTTCAAACGGGGTAAATTCCCCTGTTGCTGCTTTTTCGGCATCCACAACTTCAGGAAACGCACCGCTTAACGTCAGTTTTACTGACAAAAGCACAGGATCGCCAAGTTCATGGAAATGGTACTTTGGAGATGGCACAAATTCAACAGATCAGAATCCTGCGCATGCATATAGTAAAGCAGGACGATATACCTTAAGCTTGACGGCAAATAATGCGGGTGGCAGTAGCACTGAAACCATGTTTGGATATATCGTAGTGAAGTAAGTGAGCATCGTAATTTGAAAAACAAACAAAAAGGTCAGAATAAAGGGTAGTTGGAGAGCCTTTAGTTAAATCTGATAAACCGGCAACATTCGCGAGGATTCATACAAAACAGTATGCGACTGTGGATAAGGTCCAGATGAAAAATCCTTTAAGGAATAGCTCGAAAATAACTTCAAGTTTTCACTTTGGGATAGCTCTATAATTCCATTTTCCCAAATAATCATCAAAGACAATATCTGTAACTGAAATACTTGAAATTATATTCTTGTCATTCCTAAGTGGACTGAATTCATGAAAGCGATTGCTCTTAACAATGGTTACATCGGAAAATGATTTCTAATCGTAGTCTCCAGCTATCTCTTTATTCATTCTCTATTGCAAACCAGATATATATGGACTGAAGTTACCAGAACTTTCAATATGGTTTTTGGGCTCCTGGTGTTTCAATTGCTTCCGGATTGATGTTCTGATATGAACCAGGTCCCCCTCTCTAAAAATCAGTATCCAAAACCGGTCGTGTCCTTGAGTCATTGATCAAATCTGAAAAACGAGTATATCTCCCATTTTTGGAAAAAATGTAGAGATATTCTCAAGAATATGATTTTCAATAACTAACGGACACTACTCGAAACGAAAACATAAGATACATGATTCTGAATACGTGCCTTGCCTGGACCTTGCCTGGAGATCCTGCATCTGCCGTCCTCGTGGTCCGGGATCAGATGCATAAACTTTAAGTTAAAACCCACTTGCCTTATTTTTGGATAGCAACCTTTATCCAAAAAAGGTTGCCATCATTCCTGATCATTGAGGGCCTACAGCTCTGTCGAGAAGTAGCTTCAGTTAAAAAACGATTGAAACGTTAGAACTTCATTTTCTTCTCCGTCGTCTACTCCTTTTCGAGGAGTAACTTCCACTAAAATGCAGATTTTTCTGATGGAAAACGCCTTATTACGCCTTTTATATCGATTTTTTTCTCAAATATTACTTCTTTAAAGTAAAAAAAGCAGTTATTTTTCTTCAAAAGATTTATATGTGTTATGTTAAAGACAACATAACCATGAATGTTAAAACCAGAGTTTTCAAGTTAATAGCAGTTCTTCTGATCCTTGTTGTATTTGCCGGTCTGGGATGTGTTGACAACAAGGCAGAGAACAAAAGTACTGGGCCAATGGAAAACGGTTCTGCAAACGTTTCTGGAAATGCCTCTGCAGGAAAAGGGGAAGTCCTGACGGTTTTCCATGCAGGAAGCCTGGGAGTACCTTTCCAAGAGCTTGAGGCCGAGTTCGAAGCCCAGCATCCGGGTGTCGATGTTCAGCGGGAAGCCGCAGGTAGCGCTCAGAGTATAAAAAAGATTACCGAACTCGGGAAACAGGCTGATATCCTTGCATCTGCAGATTATGCCCTGATCCCATCCATGATGATGCCTAAATATGCTGACTGGTATGCGGCTTTTGCAAGAAACCAGATGGTGATTGCTTACACGAATGAAAGTAAGTACAGTAACGAAATCAATGTAAATAACTGGTATGAAATTCTCAGATGCTCAGATGTCCGCTATGGTTTTTCCAATCCTAACGACGACCCCGCAGGCTATCGGGCACAGATGATAACCCAGTTAGCTGAATCCTACTACAATGACAGTCGGATCTATGATGATCTTATTCAGAATAACACTGGCATGACTACCACTACAGAGGAAAACGGTACAGTTCTTGTACATGTTCCTGCATCCGAAGCTATTTCTCCGAACACCAGTAAAATTATGCTCAGGAGTATGGAAGTAGAACTCTCTTCTGCTCTTGAAACTGGAGAAATCGATTACTTCTATATTTACCGGAGTGTAGCTGAACAGCACGGCTTTAAATACATAGAACTCCCACCTCAAATTGACCTGGGTTCAATGGAATATGCTGATAATTACTCAAAGGTTCAGGTTCAAATGGCAAATGGAGAAATAGTTACAGGATCTCCTATAGTATACGGCGTAACTATCCCCAAAAATGCCAAAAATCCGAAACTTGCTGCTGAGTTTGTAAAACTCCTCCTCGATAAACCTGGCCAGCAGATTTTCATCAAAAACGGTCAGCCCCCGATCGTCCCTGCCATTGCGGAAGGAAAGAACAAAATGCCTGAAGAATTGCAGGGTCTTGTGAAATAAAGAGTATAGCGAAGTATCAAAACTCCTTCACTAATCTCAAATAAAGAAACGAACCGAGGAAAACATTGAAAGACGCGGAAAACTGTAACTTTGTAAATTAGCCATCTTGAGCGAAAAGTAATATTATTTGCTTATAAATTAGTCTTGCTTATAATCTTGCTTATAAATTAGTCCGCTTGAGCAAGCGAAGCGAGTGAAACGGACCGCGTACTCCCGAGGCGCAATTCGGGCGAGGCGCAATTCGGGAAAACGACAGTAAAAAGGTATGAGAATGAAAGCCATAATTCGAAAAATCAGTAAACTTGAGCCTATGATTTTCATTTTTTCCCTTTTACTGCTTGTTCTATTTCTTTTTATTTTCTTAACGCTTTCAAACATGATTTTCGGGCAGATTCGGGATGATTTCCAGGGACTGATCGAAGCTGCAAAAAATAAGTCTGTAATTGGTTCTATTTTTCTCTCCCTTTATGCGGGTTTTCTCGCAACCCTTCTAGCCTTTCTTCTCGGAGTTCCGACAGGTTATATCCTTGCAAGGTTCGACTTTCCCGGAAAAAGGCTGGTTGAGAGCATTATTGATGTGCCTGTGGTAGTTCCGCACACAGTAGCAGGGATTGCCATTCTTACTGTCTTTGGGTCAAGGGGGCTTATTGGAGGCCCTCTCAACGGCTATATACAGTTCCGCGATGCAATTCCGGGAATTGTAATTGCAATGCTCTTTGTATCTCTGCCATACCTGGCTAATTCCGCCAGGGAAGGATTCAAAAGTGTGGATCCGAGGCTTGAAAATGCAGCTCGTTCTCTGGGTGCTCCTCTCTGGAAGGCATTTCTCTTTGTAACCCTCCCGCTTTCAGCAAGACATCTTTTGATAGGAGCCATTATGACCTGGGCAAGGGCTATCAGTGAATTCGGGGCGGTTGTGCTGATTGCCTATTACCCAATGATAGGACCCACTCTTATCTATGACCGTTTTCTTTCCTACGGGCTGTCTGCATCCAGGCCTATAGCCGTACTGCTTATCCTGGTCACGCTTTCGATATTCATAGTGATAAGGGTTCTCTCTGCAGGCTGGAGTATTTATGATAGAGATTGAATCCCTTTCCAGGAAATGGAAGAATTTTTCTCTGGACAATTTGAGCCTTAAAGTTGAATCCGGAGAATATTTTGTGATCCTCGGACCTACAGGAGCAGGAAAAACCCTTTTTCTGGAGCTCATAGCGGGTTTTCATTCCCCTGATTCCGGAAGAATCCTGATTGATGGGAACGAAGTAACACACCTGCCTCCGGAAAAACATGACCTTGTCTTTGTCTACCAGGATTACTCGCTTTTTCCTCATATGAGCGTAAAAAAAAACATTGAATTTGGAATGCGGATGAAAAAGATAAAGTCAGAGGAGAAACTCCTTGAAGTTGCTAAGGATTTAGGAATAACTCATCTTCTTGATCGTCACCCTCTTAAACTCTCAGGAGGAGAAAAGCAGAGAGTTGCCCTTGCAAGAGCACTTGTAACTAATCCGAGAATTCTTCTCCTTGACGAGCCCCTTAGCGCACTTGACCCCAGAACACAGGAAAGTGCCAGGGAACTACTTTTAGCCCTCCACAAAAATAAAAAGCTGACTGTGCTGCATATTACCCATGATCAGACTGAAGCCCGGATAATGGCTGACAGAATTGCAATAGTAATGGATGGAAAACTTATGCAGGTCGGCGTTCCCGAGGAAATCTTCGAAAAACCGGTTGATAGCCGGGTAGCCAGCTTTGTAGGGTTTGAGAATGTGTTGAAAGGCAAGGTTATATCTGCTGACCGCGGTCTTCTCAAGATTGAAACAGGGAATATGGTCATTGAAGCTTCAGGAGACGTTGAGGTGGGAAACCAGGTATATGCCTTCCTGAGGCCTGAAAACATAGCTTTAAGTAAAACTTCCACACAATCCAGCATCAGAAACTCTCTTCAGGGCATAGTTACCGACGTCTGGATCCTGGGAGCTCTTGTTCGGGTGAAGATTGACTGCGGTGTTATCCTTAATGCCCTGATAACCAGGCAGTCGGCAGAGGAAATGGGCATTCTCCTAGGGGTTCCGGTCTACGTTCAGTTTAAGGCAAGTTCTGTCCATGTACTCCGCTAAAAGGTGAAGGTGTGTGAAAGCTAAAACAAAACTCTGGTTTACGGAAGACGGAAAAACCGTTATGGGTGCTGGAAGAGCTGAGTTACTGAAAACTATTGACGAAGAACATTCCCTTCGTAAAGCCTGTAAGAAGCTCGATATTTCATACAAACATGCCTGGATGATGCTTAAAAAAATGAATGAAGCTCTCGTTGAACCCGCAATAATCACAGTACGTGGGGGGAAGAATCAGGGAACCTTCCTGACCGAGCTAGGAAGAAAATTGCTGGCTGAGTATGAAACAAGCAAGCAACTTATCAATGAAACAATTGGGGATGAAACCGCCTGGGAAAATATAGGCTTCAAGTTATCAGCCAGGAATCAGCTGCCTGGTAAAGTGCTTGAAGTAGAAAAAAGCGGGCTTGTTTGTAAGATCAAAATTGAAATGGAACCCTCAATTATAACCTCGGTGGTCACCGAAGAAGCTGTAGAAAAGCTGGACATAAAACCTGGAGATCGGATTTATGCTGTTATTAAATCGACTGAGGTAATGGTTGCAAAAACTGTCAACGAAAAAGGGCAGATAGAAGTTATTCGGACAGAAGCTAATTCGGATGAGAAAAGTCACTTAGACTGAAAAGTCATAGAAATGTTTTTTCATATCAGAGAAAATAAAAAACGTAAAAGAAATCAATCGCACCATTCCGGCTTGATTGAATCTCAAACCTGAAAGTACAACTGATTATTATTGCGGGTCTCTTTTTCTTTTGACTCTTTAACTTCAATCCTGTTTCTTATTTCTGAATATGATAAAGCAGGCTGCAAGGGTCACAAATACGAAACCTGTTCCAAGCTCAAATCCTGGAAGTTTATTCTTTTCAGCGGGCAGGACTTGTGTGTTGACCTTGACGCTATCTGAGATCTGGTTGTGCCCTTCCGTATCTTCATAGAGGATTTCGCTGTCTAAAGCGTACGGTTTGGGAGTTGCGGCTTTGTCCACGGCCAGGTCAAAGACTGCAACTGCGTTTTCTCCAGGTTTCAGGGTGCCGAGGAAGGCCTGGTCATCGGTTGTGCTGAATGGGTCGCTGGCGCTTAACCTGACAGTTGCGTCTTTTGCAGGTTCTTCACCTGAATTTTTATAGGTTACATAGAGCATTCCCCCTTTATCGGGGTAAAGGCTACCATTTACCTGTGTGACCTCAAAGTAAGGTTCTTTCTTGACCTGGACCTCTATTATCTGGTTCTGGGTCGTGTTCTCGTACCAGATGCCTACTCCCTGGTTAGTAACCATTCCTGTGGCAGCATCAAGTTCGTCTCCGCTCACCTGAGCGTTGTTCTGGTATTTGTACGAAAGTTCCAGGTTCAGGGGGTATGTGCCTGCAGGAGCGTTTTTGTTGATTTCGATGGTGAACTTAGTGGGAGATGCGCTTTGTTTCCCCTGCTGAAGAGTGCCTGCTTCCTGAGGACCTGATTTTACCGTTATATTCGGATTATCGGATTTAAGAGTTGCAAGGATACCAACAGCTGTCACAGCCTGGGTTTCGTATTTCATTTCCGCCTGTTGCAGCACTGTATCAAGTGAAGTGTCAGCATCTTTTTCGGACTTAAAACCACTGATTACCCCCTTGTTCATAAGCCCTAAATTCAGGGTAACAGTATCTCCCCTGGAGTACTCGTTATTTCCAATCAGAGTGGCATCTAAGTCTGGCCCTCCGGAGACAGTGTAGAAATTTTTGCCGAAATCAAAACTTTCGGGTAATGCTGCCTGTACAGGCATTGTTGCGAGCAATAACATGAGAAGAGTTGCAATCGCAGAGATATTTCTTTTTTTAATCATTCTCATCACCTGATTCATTTTCACTGTATTTTTTCCTGTTGCGGAGCACCTTTATAATCTGGTAGATTCCGATCAGAGCAAGTAATATAACAATTATGGTAGTTGTGCTGATCTTGGATTCGGACTGTTCAATTGGCATATACACTTTCATGTTCTCGGAAAACTTGGTTTTCCCGTCACTGTCAACGTACTTTATTTCACTATCAATACCGTAATTTTTCACCACTGCCTCAGGATCAGCCGAAATCTCAAATGATGCCGTCTGGCTTTCTCCCGGACCTATCATCCCGAGCCTGACAATGGACTTGCTGGTGCCGAGGGGTTTCATGACCACAATTTTTGCCTGAGTATCCTCAGCTGCGGTCTCCCCTTGATTGGTATAAGTAACGTTTATCAAACTTGTTGAGCCCTGTTTCAGACTGCCTGAAATCTTGCTTATCTCAAACTTCGGCTCTTTTTTAATAGACATGTGAAGAGGAAGGGTAACATTTTTTGTAGTATATTCTCTTGTGTATGCTGTATCAGAAAGTCCGAGGTTTATTACCTTTGAAGTTTCCGTCCGGACGTTGCTCTGGTATTCATACGTCACGGGAAGCTTCAGTTCATAATCTCCTGCGGGGGTACTGTCATCAATGCGTATGGTAAACTTGAGAGCTTGTGCATGTCCAGTTTCGAGTTCATCCGCAGTCTGGAGGCTTGTTGTGGGTTCGACATGGATGTAATCAGATTCCGAGATCAAGTTTGCTTTGATGCCTTTGGCTGTCGTACAATCCTTTTCTTCACTCATCTCGGCAAGAGCAATAAGCTCTTCTTTAGAATCCGGGATGAGGGCCTGATTTGCATAAAGCCGCTTCATGCCTTCAATTGTACCAGCATTTACAAGTTTTACCTGAAGGTCTGCAACTTCTCCCCTCTCTAATTCCGGGTCTCCTGTGACAGAGGCCACAATGGCCGGCTCTCCGTAGACTTTGTAATAGTCAACAGTGTACCCGTTTCCCGGAATCAGGAAATCTTTCTCATCATCATCTCCAAGAGCTGGAGATACGGTTATTGAGAGAGCTGAGAGGAGAAGTGCAATTAAAATAAAAGTTGTTACTATTTTCTGCGATGTGTACTTTTGGGGTTTGTTCATTGGATATCGGCCCCTTTGACGTTATTTGCTTTTTTCTGTAACGCCTGTATTCCTCTTTTCTTGTCCCTCCAGGAGTCCAGTACTATGATAAGAGGCGGGAACACTACGAAGGTTGCAACCAGGACAAGCAGAATATCAATAACCGTCACCATTCCAAAGTCGCTGATTAGAGAAAATGGAGATGCGATCAAAGCTGCAAACCCGAAAACAACAGTGGCTCCTGAGGCAATAAGGGCCGCCCCGATACTCGCACTTGTCTTATGTATGGCTTCTAGAGGGCTGGCTCCTTCGTCCCTTTCTTCAAAGTATCTTTCCATCATGAGGATTGAGTATTCGCATCCTATCCCAAGAATTAATGCTCCAAGGGTTGCAGTCATTGGGGTGTAGACAAGGTTCAGGGAACTCATCACCAATCCGGACCAGCCGGTCACCATAAACATCGGGATAATAGGAACTAGAGCTTTTAGCCAGTCCCTGTAAACGACTAAAAGGCCGGCCAATACCAGGAAAAGCCCAATATAGGTCATTTCAATCCTTCCACCTGTAAGAGCGCCTATGACCTCAGTAAAGACGACAGAGTGCCCGGTGATAGTTACAGTAGTACCTGGAGGAGCCTGCATCCATTGAATATCCTGTTTTACGATATTAGTCAAATCTTGAATCCCTGTGACCTTTATATCGGAAGCTGCATTTCCAATATTGAAATTTAAGAGAAGTATGTTTTTGCCGTACATATAGCGGCTTTTCTGGGATTCTGGAATGTTTTCATAGATTGCCTCAATCTCATTACGGCTATCCGGGATTGTGCCTCCGTTTAACTCTTTTACAAGAGTCACAATGCTTGATGCACTGTAAATGTGTGCTCTGTGAACTTCATGTTCGCTGAACCTATCCATCCACTTCAGAACATTAGGGTCAGCAGTATCCTCAACCTTTATGATAAGGTTAAGTTCATCGCTTCCGCCCATGATATCCTTCAAATGCTGCAGGTCCAAAAGAGCTGGCATGTCCTGGGGAACAAAATTGTTTGTATCAGTCTGGATGCCCACCGACTCATCGGCATAGAGGCCTCCAATGCAGAGTAGAGTTGCAATTCCGATGACAATCACATTGTACTTTATTGTCAAGTCGGTGAGCTTTCCCAGGAAATCTCCTATAAACCGGGGTTTTGGTTTCTTGGGAGATACTTTCTCTACACTTGCTTTTGTAGGTCTTAATCTGCCCTTTAATCTCTTCCACATGCCTTTTTCTGAGATGCCGTCAAAGAGAGAAACGGTAATTACACCAACAAAGAGAGCTGCGAGGTAGCACATTACTATGCCTATCGTGAGAAGTTTCCCAAAATCCTGAATCATTGGAACCGTGGATGTAAACAAGGAAAAGAAGCCTAGAGCAGTCATAGTAAGAGCTATGAGTACAGCAGGTCCCGTGTGTTTTACAGTTCTTATAATAGCTTTGGATTTGTTTCCTTCTTTACGCAGTTCTTCTTCAATCCTGTTATGGAACTGAATAGCATAATCAATGCCAAGTCCTATCAATACCGGGAACGCTGACATGGAAACCATAGAAAGTGGGATTCCCAGGAATCCCATGGCCCCGAAAGTGTAGATTATACCAAGGAAAACGATAGGTAAGGGCAGCAATCTCCAGCGGACGTGCCCGAAAACAAGGCTCAGCACGATGAGCATAAAGAAGGCAGCAAGCGCAAGCAAGGGCCCCATACTTGAATTCATCTCAGTGTTCATTGCGATGCTGAAAGCCGGATCGCCTGTTACTATGACATTGTATGAGGGAGGAAAATCCGAAAGTTTGACAGCTTCTTCGGTCGCCTTCAAAATTTCTTTTGTCTTGTCTTCTGTGACGGATCCAGCCATTACCACAGAAACCACCATGTGCGTATTGTCAGGGATCAGTTTTCCGAATATAGTGGGGTTTCCATCAATAATTGTCTTAACTTCTGTATCAGTATCCGGTATTCGGGACCTACCTATCATCTGGTAGTTTATTTTCTTTATAATAGAAGCAGGGCTTGTTGTTTCAACAACCCCCTCAGTGGACTGAAGCTGGTGATCAAGTCGATCCACAGCTTGCATTACCTCCGCGGACCTTACGTCGTTTCCTTCTACCATCACCACGATAGATTGAGTCTGAAATAAGCTTGTGTAAAGGTGATCGTAGTCCTGGTACAGCCGCGAATCTTTCCCTACAAAGGTATCCGTTCCTGATGCCATATAGATTTTCTGTGCACCCTGCATTGATAACAAGATGAGAAGAAAAAAGACCAGAAGTATGGTCATGCGGTTGTTCTGGATAAATACTCCAAGTTTTTCAAAAATGGTCTTAATGGCGGATTCCTCTCATTACTTTTTTGAGGTATTTTTTAAAGGAAATTGATTTATTATGTAAGTAAAATAAATGATAGTATCATTTTTTACTTCCTAAATTATATTTTATGTTTTTGAATCGATATAACAGCATAAAGCTCAGTTTGAGAGTGAAAATCTGAGCTGAGAGACTACAATTGTTGAATTGAGATTTTTCGCATATCTTCGAAAGATACTATTTAATTTAGGAGTTTTGATCTTAAACTGGACTCTCTGCCTTAAGTTAAGTAAGATCCTACTTTTCAAAGATTCTGGGCTGCTTTAAAATCAATTCTTTTATAATGCAAAATTTTTGCGGAATCGTCTAATCGGGAAGATATTTACAGGTCTTAGTAAGATAAACAAAAGATTTAAATCTAGTGTTACTTTAGGGGTAACAAATGTTTTCGCAAATTAATCCTCAGTTAATTAGCAACCTTGAAAAGCTCGGGCTAACTGAAAACGAGGCCAAAGCTTATGTTGGGCTTGTTAGTTTGAGGGAGGCCACAGCCCGCGAAATTCATGAACTTACAAATGTGCCAAGAGCCAAAGTATATGAGCTCCTTAAAGTGCTTGCCAAGAAAGGTTATCTGGAAGTAAGACAAGGGACTCCAACTTATTTTAGGGCAGTTGATCCAAAGCAGATAATCGGGAAGATAAAGGATGAATTTCTCGATTGTGTAACTGAGACACTTAACCAGCTTAACGAACTGAGTTATGAGCTTCCGAAGAGTTCTCCTGTATGGTGTATCCAGAGTGAATGGGGAATAAAGAACAGGATCCGTGAAATCCTTGCCGGAGCGAAAGAAGAGTTGATTATTTTCTCATCCAGCCCTGAGTACCTCCAGGAATTTGAAGCGGAACTGCAAAAACTGGCAAAAACGTGCAGGTTAATTCTTATCGTGAATGAGCTCGAAAGATTCAGCTCGATGCCTTTTAAATTTAGAGAAGTTACAAAAGAGTTTAAAGACTCCATAAATAATATTGTGATTGACGGCACTCAGTATAACGAAGAACTCTTCATAATTGCTGACGGAAAGGAATCAATTGGAGTTCATAGTGTAGGGAATAAAAGAGAAGCAGTAGTTATCAGAATGCCAATTGTCTGTTACATGCAAAAATTGATCTACAGCAAGGTGCTTGAACCCAGTCTTATCAAAAAAGATCAGTAACCAGCCCCTATAAGGCCAGTCCTATCAGAGATTTCATCTTTTCATACAAACTGGAGAAAACTCCTCATTTGAAATCTTATCCATTCATTTATCCGGTTCAGGCCACTGATACACGCATTTGAGAACGATAAAGGTTTTACATTTGCGGGAGTAAGTGTACACATGTAGACATCGGGACTCCCATTGCGATAATCCTGCCACACGATCCTGTCGTCGTAGATAGAAGGCATCTCCTGTTTTGATTCATCAGCAGTGATTCGGGTTTCTGTGGAAGTGGAGAGGTCATACATGTAGATATCACAGTTTCCATTTCGCCCATCCTGCCACACAATTCTTTTCTCATAGATAGTGGGAAGTAAATTTGATTCATCGTTTATGAACCCGGTTGTGATTCGTATTTCCGAAGAAGTGGAGGGGTCGTACATGTATATACCGGGATTATCCAGGTTTGAGAGGGTATTCAAGTTTGAGGGATTATTCAGGTTTGCATTGCGCCTATCCGCCCACACTATCTTATTGCCGTAGATAGCAACAGGTTCGTACTGATCAGATTCATAAGTAGTGATACTAGTTTCCTTGGAAGTGAGACTCTTTATTATTTTTTGGGGTTTTGATTGATTAAAGCCGCTAAATAGGGAAAATAAATCTAAACTTTGATGGTTCCACAACATGTTAAAAAGCATCCTGGGAGTGGAGAGTTCGTATAGGTATATCTCCTTACCATTGCGATTATCCTGCCATACTATTCTGTCCCCATAGATAGCAGGTTCTGTCTGATTTGATCTATCGGTGCTTATCTGAGTTTCCTTCTGAGTGGAAAGATCGTACATGTAGATATCCCAGTTTCCATTGCGCTCATCCTGCCACAATACCCTGTCCCCATAGATAGCCGGGTTCACCTGATCGCTTGATTCGTCGGTGATCTGACTTTCCTTCTGAGTGGAAAGGTCATACATGTAGATATCGTAGTTTCCATTTTGTTCATCCTGCCATACTATTCTGTCCCCGCAGATAGCAGGTTCCGTCTGATTTGATTCATTGGTTGTAATCCGGGTTTCTGTGGAAATTGAGAAATTATACATGTAAATATCCCAGTTTCCATTGCGCTCATCCTGCCATACTATCCTATCCCCATAGATAGCAGGATCTATCTGAGCTGATTCATTATTAGTAATCTGAGTCTCAATAAGGGTAAATTGACCATCTACATGCTGTGTGGAAGCTGCATATGCTGCAGACGTGAAGGAAATTAAGAACAAGAAAGTTAAGATTACTGAATAAAGTATATTTTTAGTTCCCATTTGTTTATCCCTTTATTTTTAATGTGATAATTTCTAACGCGACGACCTCTGAAAAATCTTAATTCATTTACACATTACTAATTTTTAAACATTTTTGTTTTGGATCTTTTTTTGGATCCTATATTTATACTAAAGTATTTTCCTGAAAAATGTTAAGGCAAACTTCTAAAGAAGCTGATCTTATATTCCATGACTGTAAAATTGATCCATTCCAGGACTGTAAAATTGATCATGTCATCATCTTCTCTTTAGCAAGAGATTCGAAAACTTCCAGGGTGCTCAATTCGTTACAGTACAATTGTTCGTCTTCATTCCTTTTAGCAGGCAAATTCTCAGCATTAAAAAAAGAAACACAGCTGAAGGTCAACGCTGTCGGATACTATTAATATTATCCCGAGACAATTCTTCCATCAGGCTTTTTCACAAACGAAGGTTAGAGAGTAAACAGGTGTATAATATGAACAGCGTAAAAATTGAAAATGTAAATATCAAATGGTTAGGGCATTCTGGTTTTTTGCTTGAGGGGGATGGCAAAAAAGTCTATATAGACCCTTTTGAAATCAGTGAAGAGCCGGCTTTTGATGATAAGGCAGATATCTTGCTGATCACCCATGAGCACTTTGACCACTGCAGCCCGGAAGATATCCGGAAGGTCAGGCGATCGGATTCAACGACTCTGATTCCCGAAAACTGTTCTCTTGAATTCAGGGGAGATGCGAGACGAGTTGCTGAGGGGGATACTCTGGCTGATGGGCTTGAAATCAAAGGAACAAGGATTGAGGTAGTTCCAGCCTATAATCTCAATAAGACTTATCACCCCCGCGGTTTTGGAGTTGGGTACATAGTGGAACTTGGAGGGATCCGGATTTATCATGCAGGAGATTGTGATTTCTTCCCTGAGATGAAGAGTATCAAGGCCGATATCGCTCTTTTGCCTATAGGAGGCACGTATACTATGGACGAGGAAGAGGCTGCCAGTGCAGCCGCAGTTATATCCCCAAAGATCGTAATTCCAATGCATTACGGGAGATCAGGGAGAAAGGATGGAAATCCCGAAAAGTTTAAGACTCTTGTACACGGCAAGAATCCGGATATTAATGTGATTATTCTTGATTCCTGATTTCGCTTCTGATTTCGCTTTTCAGAGAAGGGGCAGGAGTCGGATTATGAGACAAGAGAAAACGCAGGATCGGTCTACACATGTCTAAAATGGCAAGAAAACAGCAGAAGAACCTGATTCAAGACATTGCAGCCCAACGCATGTGGCGGCTTTTTGAGCTTGCGAAAAGGGAGTACGCAGAACAGCCTGACCGCAGCGAACGCTACGTACAGCTCATCAGGAATATTTCCATGAGGAACAGGATAACTATTCCAAGGGAGATCAAAAGAAGTATTTGCAAACATTGCTATGCTTTTCTAATGCCTGGGAAAAATGCCCGTTACAGGCTGAAGGAAGGATTTATCGTGATTTCCTGCCAGCGCTGCGGAAAGGAAATGAGGTATCCATATAAAAGGTTAAAATAAGGGCTAACTGGCATTTGCTGTCCTGAAATGTTCAATCTTGAAGCCAGCGCCTACTAAACCGTATCATTCATTTTATTTAGTCAACGACGCCAATTTGCAATTTTAAGCTCTGGGAGAGCCCTTCTGGCCTCGTATCTTTTTTATGGATGAAGCTATCTGTTTCACAATGACGGATTTCGGACCCTTGTCATCTACGAGCACTCTCCCGCTTACCTCCCACCAGTATTTGGGGTAGGCTTTTTCTGGCTCTACTTCAGGGTTCAGGCCAAGTTGCCTGGCTGCTTCTTTTATTTCATTGAGCTGAGGCTCCTTTATCGCATTTTTCCGGGAGATTATTCTGCCACCGCTCCTTGACCTCATCTGGTCGATATATACGGGCCAGATTACAAGTTTTCCCTTATCTTTCATCATCATATTATCTTCGTTCTAAATTGCTTTCATGCGATTTAAAACTGCGCAGAAGCTTCTGCATTAAAGGGCTTATTTCTTCTCTATGGGTTTTATCATTTTCCAAATTTCATAACCTGTAATTATTTATCTTCCCAGGACAAGTTCTGCATGGTGTTAATATGATTCCGGCGTTTGCAATTGATGAGAAGGTAAGAGCTTACATAAGAAAGAGCGGGCAGGATTTCAGGCTTTCCACCTCTCCCGAGGGACCAGTACTTCTTCCGCTTGGCAGCAACTCTCCCAAACCTTCAGATCTTAAAATACTCATTGATAACAATGTTCTTTATGTTTCGAAGCTTCAGGCAAAATATATAAAAAAAATTGAATGGCCCATGGTGGAAAGATTCCTGAATCAACAAAGCTAATTATGGATGGATTGTAATTTTAAGGGTTTGATACTTGCTAATAGCGTCTCGACAGATTATCTACATTAGTCTGTGTACGAAATTGCTTTTTCGCTCTTGCGAGCATCAATATTGTGTGCGCGTTATAAATATGGGTACTACCCAAAAGCCTGTTTTGCTGTTCATCACGAAATCCGGTGACTTAAGGTTTACCTATCACAGTACCGCTTTATCTGCCTGAGAACCTGCAAGTTACACGGTAAAGGCTCTATATAGTTAGCCTTCCTTTTCTTGCCACTGATTATGTTAATCTCCTATTCTCTAGAATTAAGTCGCGCACTCGAACATTCGTCGCTTCGGTCATGCTAAGCGCCAGAGTATAGAATAATAGAATCCAGATTTTATATAATATATCCAAACTAGATAATTTTATTAGATTTTTTACTTTTTATCTGCTGATTAATGACTTTAATAATCCCGATCTGCAATAAACAATATTCAAATTTTAATTGTATAAAAGTCGGAGTTTTTCCGGGATTGCAGAAAACAAAACAACATATTAAACAATTTGTTGCATGAAGTTAGGAAGTTAAGTTTGGTGGAATAGTTAGAAAAGCTGCGGTGAAAAAGAACGATTTTGAAAAATACTCCAAATAAAACGGTATAAATATAATTCCGGACAGTTGGAGCCCCTGTTTAGAAATTTAAAACGTGAATGTTTATAATTTATGGAAAACATAATATAATTAAAATTTAGGGAGGGGAATCAATGGCAAGAACTTTGAATTACATCGTTTTGCTATCTATTGTCGCTGTAATTGTTGCTGCATCTGGTTGTACTAGTACACCGACTAATAATACTCAAGTACCAGCAACACCAGTCGCCACACCAGCAACCATAAAAGCTACTCCATCAGAAACGCCTTCGATGCCAGTAGAAACGCCTGTAACACCTTCAACAGGAGAAACTAAAAACGAAACGCCAATAGGTGGGTTTAATGCAACACCAGTAGAGAAGGGGAATTTGCAGATAACACCAATCAAAAACGTGACATCAACAGTTAGTAATGGAACTCACATTAATACAACTGAACGGAACTTGCAGATAGAACAGAGTAATATGGGAGTTAAATCAACAGTTAGCAATGGAACTGTGACTGTAACCGTGTCTAAACCTTCATATGGTCTTGCCACAAATCCATTCAGCACAGCTCAGAAGGACACCAACCCACTTAATACAACTGGCAACAACGCACCTGTCGCCGTGAAATCAGGTACCCTGAAGATTATACCGGCAAATGGTACAACTTCAACAGGAAACCAGACTGCTATCAACCTTGGCACGGCACAGCGCAATGCACAGAAAATAATTGCCGCACAAAACGCTAAGGGCAGTGGATCTGGTGCAGCAACAGAACAGAACGTAACAGGCAAATAACAGGAAATACAACTCGTAACACAAGTTATTAAGTAAACAATTGGCCATATCATCCTCGCAGTAGGACGGGATGACCTAGACCGTCTTTAAAGGCTCATTTTCAAGAACTGCGCCTTAAACAGCCCTTAAAATATACTTTTTTTCATTTTCAAAGGTTTTTAAAAAGTTGAATTCCAGAGGGTGTTTTGAAAGTCTTGATGTCGTTTCCAGGTTTATATAGGTCAATACGGGTTGCTTTCTGCTTCTCTGGCACTTGAATCAAGGAGGGAATGGACAGCAATCGTTGGTATGTATAACTGTGGGTATGTATAACGTCTAGGCTTGTAAATTCTTTTTTTTGCTTGCACATGCTTCCACAAAAAAAATAATAAGTGAGAAGTTGCTATCTTTTTTCTTTACGTTTTCGAGTTCAACAAACATCCTTTTATGGACATGAATCTTATGCCATTATCGGCACATCTCAGGAACATAAAGGTCTTCAACCCTGATTTTGGGATCGATATTGAGCTTTTACTCTTTCTGTTCGAGAGACTGGAGCTTTTTGTCTCCGTTTTTGAGGGATGTCTATCCGTTTTATTTATTAAGAAGAGAGAGCATAGGATAAAGGCTGACCTGTTCCAGATCCTGCAAGGTCTTCACTCAGGAGAGAGGGAAATAACTGCAGGCTGAAAAGAGATCGCTTCAAGCTTAAGGGAGAATTTGTTTGTGAAAATGAGAACGAAAATTTTGTTTATGCTCCTTGCCATGATAGTGGTCTTCTCGTCGGGCTGTATGGACGAAAAAAAACAAATTGTCCTTAATCAGTCGGGCAACATCTCTAGCTATGAATTTGAGGTTTTTCTGAATGAATCGAATAATCATGTGCCTGCAAATACTACCACGTACTATCTTCTGGAAGACAAAACAAAAGTACAGGTTGTAAACATTGCAATAAATCGCAGTGAACTTGATATTTATCCTCCCGACTCCCTGGGCGGCAGTTCAGGAGATAATCCAATTGATAATTTTTTATTGCTTGTTGAACCTTCAAATGAGACCATAACAGACTCGCAGACTTTTGAAGAACTTTCCCGCAGAAACGAAACCTCGGATATCAATTATACGCTGACTCAAGGAATTAACCAGAGCATGAAAGTTCTGAACCTCAAGTTTGAAGAACCTGTGACAGGCTTTATTGCGTATACTCTTGCAATTCCAGGAATGCAGGGCTTTGCATTCATAAAACCCGATTCCGAGTTTATCCGTGTGGTTCTCCCGCCCGGGTATGTTACTGGCAACAGAATATTCGGGATAGCACGACCGACACCCTCCAATACAAGTTTTGATGAAAAAGGAAGGCAGAATCTCCTTTGGATCTCTTCGAAGATGGGAGGACGAGAAGAGGCTATCCAGGTGAAATACTATGCCGACTCGGCACCTTTGTATTTCTTAGCCGCAATTGTGTTTCTGCTCTTTGGAGTTATTCTGGTGCTTTTTTACTATTCCAGGAGCAAAAAAGAACTTGAGTCCGTTAAAGGAATTTTGGACCTTGAAAAGGAATATGAGAAGAAACAGAAGAGAAGGAAATAAATCTGAGAGATGATCTTCCTTTTATCTTCCTTTTATCTTTAATTTTCTTAATTTGGCTAGTATATTCTATCAAGTCTATTTTTAGACATTTCGGAAATTATTTATTATAGTTGGCCCATATTTCTTCTTGATGAAAATATGGGGAAAAATTCGGTATAAACCTTTCTTATTAGCAAAATCGGCATTAGAAGCCTATACCCCAGTAGTAGGTTCTCTTCTTCTTTTACTAATCACTTTTGCACTTGTGGGTGTAGTTGCTAGTAGCACTTTTAATTTTTCAGGCGATGACGCAGGCTTCCGGCCCCATATGGCAAGGATCACTCTTGAATCCTGTGAAGGGGGACTTTTTGGTACTGGACCGAGGGCTGAGAGAGCTACGCTTGAAGAAAACAGGATTGTGCTTGTGCATGAAGGAGGCAGTTCTCTTCCTTTTGACTCAATTTCTGTAAGGATTTCAGGATATGGGAATTCCTACCGGGGTATTCCTGGACACAGGGGCGCTTATCTCAACGGAAACCTCTCTATTTCCTACCTGAATATGGGCACCGGAGGGAAAAACCCCAAATACACAGCCCGAAATAGTGCAGTCCTTAAAGACGGCTTCTGGGACGCTGGAGAAAAACTGATACTTTGCGGACAGGACAGTTCAGTGAATAGCATTGATTCCAGTGTAAAAGTAAGTGTGAATGGAGTCGGCAATACCTCTGACAACTATGGCTTCAAAGCAGGCTCTGAAATTACCCTGAAGGTTATTGACAATGAAGGCAAAAATGTTCTTGCTGAGCAAACTGCTGTTGTAAAGCTTGCGGATTGATGATCTATCTGAATTTTAGGAATGACAAGAATATAATTTCAAGTATTTTAGTTACCGATATGTCTTTGATAATTATTTGGGTAAATGGAATTATAGAGCTATTCCCCAAGTGAAAACTTGAAGTTATTTTCTAGCTATTCCTTAGCTCTTCGTCATTCTTTATGGATAAGATGATTTTCAATTCAAGACCGAGTTGGTTTTATGAGGAAATCCATACAAAACAACGAAGAGCCGAAAATAAATATTTACACTTCTTCTTGCGTTTAAGCGGTAAAGATAAGCAATATTAGGAGGAGAAGGGCAAATTTGCCCTTCCAATTTTCTGATCCTACTGAGCACTATTCAGTAGAATCGATAAAAATATTTAGATTAATACGTTTTGTAATTAATTTGAGCTAAAAATGGGATAGCTTTTCAATATAAATTAGGGGCACTGTTAAACTTAGGGAATAGAGTGATGTTATTTTTTCAAAGTCCCGACAACAGGAAAACCCTTAATTTCTGCAGGCCCGTGTGGTGCCTTGTTCAATTCTTCAGTGAGGTCCTTCCCTGCATTGTGTCCCTTATGAACGCCACCTTTCCAAAGAGAACTATTAGATACATCATAGACATTGCCTTGATAGGCAACGTATGTCTTCCCATTTTTACCGTTGTACTGTGCAAGCTCTTCAAGTGTATATTCTTTTATTTTCAGTATATCTGTCGCATTCTGCATTTCAGCTGCATTCTGTCTTCCAGTTGCCTTTTCTCCAGTTGGAGTAACTACTTTAGCAGGAGTTACTTCTGCAACAGGAGTTTCCTTTACAGCTTCAGTTATAGCTTTATCTGGAGTTACAGCCTGTTCTAGAGTTCCTGTTTCATTTGGAGTTACCGGTTTATTTCCCGCGCATCCTATTGCGAGGAATACGCCGAACAACACTATCAGTATAATCAGTGCTTTTCTCATTGTTTCACCCAACAATATAAGTTGCTTTCTAACTAATATTTTAATTTAGTAAGGCAGTGTACCAAAAGTTCAGTAAAATATGATTGACTCTGTATCCTTTTTCCGTCACCACAAAAAAATAGGATGCAGAGTCAATGATCGTTGTTGATAATCAAGCGCCCATAACGTTTTTTGGCTCTTCGTCATTCTCTATGGATAAGATGATTTTCAATTCAAGACCGGGTTGGTTTTGATGAGGATATCCACACAAAACAACGAAGCGTCATATTTGTTTATTTCCTCTAAACCCTTTAAGACTTTAGCCTTTGATTCAATGTATGTCTGAACATTAAGTCCGGAAGATTCGATAAACATTCTGAATATTAAGTCCGAGATATTATTGCATGATATTTGTATTCATAATACATTGATTGTACAAAAGTAGTTTCAAAACCGTATTTATTTGCAATTTTTCTAATTGAATCGGGATTGTGGGCAAACTCAAGAATATCTCTTGGGCGATTATTCAAGGCTGCCGATATTATTATCCTGAACTCAAAGCCTATTTTGCATAAAATTTTCCCGAAATCTGCGTCCTGTGAGAACAGCCCTATTTTCCACAATGGGTATAAGCGGGGATCCAATATGTCAAACAGTACTATTTTACCCCCTTTATTAAGATAATTTGATGCATTAAAGATAAAGCTATCAATTTCTTGCAATGTCAAATACTGAATCACTCCAGCTGCAGTTATTCGATCAAAGGAGGATTCGAGTTTATCCCAGACAGTTTTGTCGTCAGCCAGGATTAACGATATATTTCCACATTTTCTTTCGCTGATTTTTTTGCTTGCTTCGTCAAGCATGGATGCGGAAAAGTCAACTCCTACCATCTTTTCATATTTCGGCGCGTAGTGGACCAGGAGTTCTCCTGCACCGCATCCAAAATCAAGAAGTGTTTCACCTCCATCCAGATGGAATAGTTTTTCCTTAGCTTCCTTGGAAATAAATTCCTCAGCTGAAGATCTGTGGCCACCGTCTCTCCTATTTGCAAAAAACTCTACCCAGAAATCCTTTTGTTTGGATAAGTTTTTTCCATACCTCCCAGACATATTTTCATACTCCCCATCCATAATTTTATACCCCCAAATCTTGCTTTATTCCATTTCTTTCCCTATAGTATCCCCAAAAATGATCTGTATTTAAGGGCTTATTATTTAAGGACTAATAGGGCTTATTTCGTGGCTCAAATATAGTCCTATTGCTTCCTCAATAAAAAAGGAGTATGTTAATAAGTTATCTGTAATTTAAACAGTTAATTACCGTTAATTTTGATTTCTAATGCTTATGCTTCCTTATTTATTTCATTCAATCAAAATTAGTGAAAACGAGATATAATGCCATTATTACAAATATATAAATTTTATAAAAACTTCAGTTTTTATTTCAGTTTTTTCCAATAATGTACAGACCCATATAATTTCTACCGAGGACCAAGGAAATATAAATTGGAATCCCGAATTGCGCCTCGGGAGTACGCTGCCCTTTTCGCTGCCCGAATTGCGCCTCGGGAGTACGCTGCCCTTTTCGCTGCCCGAATTGCGCCTCGGGAGTACACTGCCCTTTTCGCTGCGCTCAAGAGGGCTAATATTATAAAGCTAAACTACTTTTCGCTCAGGCATACTTATCATTTTTATTTGTTTTTTCTAAAAGCCACTTTCTGTCCACAGTACTGATGCAGTTTTTTCGTGCCTCCAGCCTCGCTTACCACTGTAAGCATGGTCTTGGAATCCATTATCCGGGTACCCATTACTGCTGTAATTCCTCGTTCGAAAAAAGGTTTCGGGTAGAGTGGAGCACTTGGACCCAGGAGAATAACTTCTCTTGCTGCTCCCCGGCAGGCCAGAAGTCCATCGAAAGTTCGGTTGGCAAGAGTGCTTGCGCTCAGGATAATTATATCAGATGCTGGAAGGACTTCTCCTGCTCTTTTGGAGGGCAGGATTCTGATTTTTGCAGCTTCGATTTCACGTTTTTCGAGGACTGTGAGTTTATCGGTTATTTCCAGGATTTTTGGGACAAGAGGGCCAAAGTATCCAACCATTGCAACTCTGTCCTCAGGCTTTATGAGGTCAAGGATATCTATATCCGAGGCCGGGAAGTTTTCAGGCTTAAGGTCTCGAAGCATATTGGAAAGAGCATTTACAGTTGCAATCCCTACAGCTGCTTCAAGGGGATTTTTCGAGAGGGTTAGTTCAAGTATCTTACCTGCAGTCTTGCCTTTTAGAATCTCAGAAAAATCCAGAGCAGGGCAGCCGGAGAATTCATAGAGGGGAGTGCAGGCTACGCCTCCGTAGTTTTCGGAAAGCAGGACTCCGGTATAGGCGAGACCTATCCTGACATCTTCCACCTTAATTTTTTCAAGAACATGGCCGAATTCGCGCCTGAGTTCCCTTACAAGGGTAGATAAGATCCCGCTTTCTTTTCCTTCTTCGTCATTTTCGTTTTGAGATTTTGTTGTTTTTCCAGAGTTCTCAATTTCTGGCATTTGGCCACCTTTTTTTTCAGTAAGGAATTTAACTGGTATATCTAACTGATATGTCTAACTGATATGTCTGATCGTACATAACGATTGATGAAGATTTCTAAGATCAGAATAGAGAAATAAAATAATAAAAATAGTTTTACACTTTACTAGAGCCGTTTCTGAGCCTTATATCCTGAAAAAAAAGATTTAAAGTTTTTTGCGTTAATCAAATAGCAAGCAAACTCTTTTTATATTTTTCAAGCTCTTCAGCCCCTCTTTCCCTGGACATACTGCTGGCTTCGTAGATTATATGGGAAGGCAGCACTTTCATTCCCATGAATTCAAAGACGCAGTGAGTTATGGATTCTAGATGTTTGTTCAGGTCTCCGTGCCCCCCTCCTTCGGAATACATCTCCTTCGGAGATCCTGTGGTAGTGACAAGCATTGCGGACTTTCCTTTGAAGAGACCGGTATCGTAGGCGTTGTTGGTAATCGGGTTAAAGCCGAATCCAGGAGCCAGGATGCGGTCGATCCAGCCTTTCATTATGGCTGGCATGGCAGTAAAGTATATAGGGAATTGAAAAATAATGAGGTCAGCCCACTTCACTTTTTCCATCTCTTCTTTGATGTCAGGAGCAAAAGCCCCTGATTTTGAGGCCTTGATGGCTTCGAAAAAAGGGTTGAAAACGTCCAGGTTTTTCCTTTCTGGAAAGTCCGAAGCTTTCAGGACAGGATGAAATTTCATTGCATAAAGGTTAGAAAGCTTTACTTCATGCCCTTTTTCCTTCAGGGCATCAAGAGCTGTATCTTTCAGAGCAGCGTTAAAGGATTTTGGCTCTGGGTGTGCATAAACATAAAGGACTTTCATTTCGTTCTTCATTTCATTCCCCCAAATTCTATCTATTAAATTCGTTTCCCTGAATAAAAAAGTAAGGCTGCCTCTTTCTTTGAGGCAGAAGTATACAAAAAGTATTCATCGAAATAAATAAGCATAGTTAATCATGCATTGAGCTTTTTCAAAAGCCAGGCCATATTCTGTCCCAGAATCTGCATGGTCCGTATGCCTTCTTCATCTTTTTCCACATCCCCTCCGGCAAGTCCGATCCCTACGTTCCAGTAGTTGGATCCCGGGATGATCATCTGGGATATGGTAAAGAAATGGTTGATGGAATCAAATACATGAACTGACCCAGCCCTTCTTACCGCGACAACAGCTGCTCCCACTTTACGCCTGAAAAGCTCGCCGTTGGCTTTGGCAACAAATCCCGACCTATCTATCAGAGCTTTGAGTTCAGGAGTCAGGTCTGCAAAGTAGGTGGGAGAGGCGAGGATAATACCATCGGCTTCGAGCATCTTTTCGATGCATTCGTTGACGATATCTTTGTCAATTACACACTTTTTATCTTTGTTTTCATAACATTTGGCACAGGCAGTGCAGCCGTGGATACTCTTTCCCCCGACCTGTACTGTTTCAGTTTCTATTCCTTCTTTTTCAAGTTCTGTAAGGACATGTTTTATAAGAGCGGCTGTATTGCCTTCCTTTCGTGGGCTTCCATTAAATGCAACAACTTTCAATATTGTTTCCCTCCAGGTTACTGTTCATTTCAGGCTTTATCCTCTTCAGCCCCTTTTTTATCCATCAGGCTTAAACCTGTTTTCCAGGCTTCTCCTTTATAATCTCCTATGGTCCAATAGCAGTTGTCTGGCATGGTAAGGAGAAGAAGTTCCATCTTTTCGATATCAGGTTTTCCCAGGGTCAGGTACTGTTCTTCTGAATAGGCTGCAAGGATTTCCCCTACAAAAAAATAGTTTGTTGGAAATTCTATTGTATCTACAAGCCTGCACTCGAGGTTTAATGGGCATTCCTTTATCATGGGTGCAGTTTCTATTTTGCCGTAAAAAACATCAAAAAGCTTTGACTTATCTTCCTTTCTTCCGGAAACAATCCCGCAGTAGTCTGTTTTTTTAACCATGTCGGAGGAAGGAAAATTGACACTGAAACTCCCATTTTCAAGAATTCCTTTGGCAGTATAATGATTTTTATTGATGCTTACGCCGATATAAGGCGGGTTTGCATTGACCCTCGATATCCATCCCACAGTCATGAAATTGACTCTCCCCTCAACCTGTGTCCCCACAAGAGTTACAGGCATGGTATAAACGAACACATTATTTCCTATATTGATCTTTTCTCCCAACATTCCTATCCCCTCTTTTTGTTCACTTAACCTCATACAATGTGTTGAAAATGATATCAGCTTATTGACAGTTCCGGCTATATCCTGATTTTTCTTTTTTCCGGATTTAAAATATGCCAGTTTTTCCCTATCCCAGACAGCCAGCCTGAATTTTCAGTTCTCAGCGGATTATTCCTCTCTTTTCCCGTATGTGTTGTAGTATACTTTCTTCCTGTCAAACCTGTCCTGCGGACCCGGTTCCTGGTCAGGGTAGCCTATAGGTACGAGGGCCAGAGGGATTACGTGTTCAGGCAACCCAAAAGCTTTCCGGAAACCCTCAACCCGGTCCTTAATAGGATAAATCCCGGTCCAGACTGCTCCAAGCCCGCAAGCATGAGCTGCAAGCAGGAGGTTCTGGGTAGCTGCCGAGCAGTCCTGCACCCAGTATCCGGGCACTTTTTCCAGAGTCGTATCCCCACAGATAAGGATTGCAAGGGGTGCCCCCCTGCACATGCCAGCATAGGGGCTGAATGTGGGAATCTTATCGAGAATTTTTTGGTCATCGATGACAATGAAGGTCCAGGGCTGGGCGTTAACCGCAGACGGAGCGCTCATTGCAGCCCGAAGCAGTTCGGTAACAAGCTCCCGTGGAACTGGTCTGTCTGTATATTTCCGAATGCTTCTCCGGGTGTGAATTGCTTCCATAGTATCCATAATAATGCCTCATCTTATTTTTCTAATGGAAAAATAATTAACTTGGAAGACCTGTATGTGGCCTTCCTTTCTAATTGGATTTTTTTCTTTATTCCTTCATTATCTGAAAAGGTTAAGGCCTGTATTCTTTGCTTTCAACATAAGTTCGGCATTATCCTTGACTTCCCCTGGAACGTGATATCCGACTACAACAAGGGTATCCTTTACGTCCATTCCCGCAAATTGTGAAATTTGGCCTTCGAATTCTCCAAAGACTCCTTTGTAAGCTGTCGGGTCAGGCATACCCTGGGCTCCTACAATCACGGCTTTTTTTCCGGCTGGCAGACGGGCTGAAAAGTCAGAATTTATCAGGGAATAGCAGCGGTCAAGGAAGAGCCGCATCTGGCCTGAAAACTGAGCAAAATAAATCGGCGCTCCGAAAACCACCCCATCTGCACCTGCCATTTCTTCGAACAGTTCTGTAAGATCATCTTCAAGCTTGCATTTCTCATGGGACTTACAGTAGTCACATGCCTGGCAACCTCTGTAATTCATTTCGTTGAGGAGAAAAGTCCGGGTCTCTGCTCCTGCTTCGGCTGCCCCTTCAAGGACCTGCTGGACAACAATGTTTGTGTTTCCATTTTTGCGGGGACTTCCTACAATGCCTATAACTTTCATTCTATTATACCTCTCATTCTTTAAACCGAATTTATCCTGAATTTATTTTATGGTTTATACCCGATTTTTCCTTCTTTAAGTAAATCTATACTTGTTAATATCTAATTTGCGCAATTATACTTATTATTTATACATTCAATTCGGTTACCAACCAACAGAATGAACATTATGAGAGCTTATGGTAAACTACAAAAAATAGCAATCAATAATTATTAGTGTCCTGTACTTAAGTTGCGAGACTTTTTATTATTTATGAGTTTTAGATTGATGACAGTCACTGAATGTGAAAAATAATAATAACAATAATAATTATTTTGACGATCCCGGAAAATATTAAAAAACATCAGAAATTATCACAGTATTCACAAGATATTGCTTATCTTTCTCAATGCAGTACTCTATTTATATCGGAAAATAGATGGAAAACTTCTACCTTGTTTGTGAATTTTGATTTAAACGTATGTAAGCTCTTAAGGCCTCTTACGGTTTCTTATAAAAACAAACTTCTCAATTAATTTCAACAATCGACACAATAACAACTATCTACGGAACGCTTAAAAAGAAGCCGGGATAACAAGACAATGGAACCAGGTGTCATTATTACCCCGAAATGGAGTAGCCAACTCTTCTTATTAAATCATGGAGTGAACTATAACTCTTTTAAATTCACAACATTAAAAAATGATTTGTGCAGTTATTGAGAAAATAAGCCCGTGCTTGAAAGCTTACTCGTTTTCTAATTCTTTGATCTGTACTGCCAGCTTATTAAGCTGATCATGTTTTTTGATGAATTCATCTTTCAGTTTCTTTATTTCTCTGCCTGATCCCTGCCTTTCTCTGCCTCTTCTTCCAGTTCTACAAAGTCCTTGACGATATAATCACATGCTGGATTCGGGCAATATTTGCCTATTCTCTTCCAAACCTACCTTTCTTTCCTCCTGCTGTCTCGAGATATTCTTTTCCGCATTTAGGGCAGATTGTTTTTGGTTTTGAACCGCTACTTCCTTGTTGTTATCTTTCACCAACTCATGACTATGACCAGGGACTCTGATCAGGAAATAGGCCAAAGAATGTACTTCAAGGTGGCCGATTCAGATAAGTTGAGGTTATATCCATACGTTGAGAAGATTATCGGAGATATTGGCTCAAAATCAGAAACTAATAAAACAGGTGATGTAACAGATAATAGCACCAAAAAACCATCATGACAAAACGTAACACCAGGAAAAGGTAATTATCTACGATCTCTTAAACGTTCAACAGTGAGCCTGAGAATCAATCAATGCTATCTTCTGAGAGTTTCCCGATAAAAATCCATATGGGTTAACTATGAAAAATAACCGGTAGCTGTAAATATAAGCCTCTTGATAGTGCTTTTCCGGCTTGCTATGTATCTCTTAATCTTATTTCACACTTACTCGGTATGTAATCATACATATTTTCCATATTCATATATGATCTAGGATGCTGAAGAAAACAAAATATATCATTTAAAAAATAGAGAAAAAATCGAATAACTATTATTTAGGTTAACATATAAATTATAAAACGTTATCAAGAAAGCATAATGCAATAAATTTCAATTATTTAGAATTCCCCATTCTACCAGTCTTTTCTTAATGTCTCTAAGCTCATAGTCTGTAAAAGAAAGACTTTGATAGTGTTTAAGAGAGGTTATTGGATCATGCCCTTGTCTGGAATATATTTCAATCTCTGGTATACCTGCTTTCAGCATCCAACTTTCAATTGTCTTCCTGGGAGTCTTTGGATTGACCTTTGGAGTAATACCGGCTTTGTAGCTCCATCTTTCAAGGTTCTCAAACCAAGTATTGCGTGCTGGTGGTTTTTTGCATTCTAGAAAAGCTTTTAAGAGATAGGGGAATGTAGCCGGTAACTTATCAATTGTCCTCTTTACAAGTTTTTGTTTTACTTTCCTTTGTGCTTCCTTAGGAAGAATAATCTGATTTCTTTCAGTATAGTACCATTCTTCGTGATCGTGTAACCTTTGAAGCTCCACATACCGAAGGCCTGTGATGGTGTTGACTTCAAAAACAGGCCTGAACTTTGCAGGAATAAAATTAACAAACCGATCATATTCTGCAACTGTGAGAACCTTAGTTCCATCAGGAGTAACAAGTCCATTCTCCATGAAAGATATACACGAACAAAATATTAAAAGGTTCGTGTTTTCTGAAGAATTTCCTAAAAATCGATAGTAAAATGAGTGGTTTTTTGCCTAAAATCCGAACGTTCTATGACAAAACGTTCGTATATTGAAGCATCCTTCAAAATAGATTTTTACTAAAATATACAGGTTTTACTTTGAAGTCTATGTCTTTTTGGCGGTTTTTGCAAAAATACCCATCTTCTAGGTGAGCTGAATATATTTTTTAAAGACATTTTTATATAAAATACAAAAAGTTTTGTATATGTATCCTTATATCATTAAAAAGTTATTATGTTACTTTCTCAATAATATTATTTGGTTTACACATTAGGAATTGAATGGAATTTTTCAATGGTTCCAAAGATTTTTTTAGATTAGGAACTTGAATGATTGTACCAATCCTAATTTGAAGGAAGTAATCATAGTGAAATACGCTACAAAATATCAAACTTTTGAGAGATGATTTCTATGAGCACAAAGAGTACGATCCAGGTAATAAATATGCCTAAAGAGGATGGACTTCTAAAAGAATTAGGCAACTTGTATTCGATAGAGCCTTATGAGGAAGTTGGCAACATTAAAGAAAGATCAAATGAAATCGCGTCTCTTCTTATCAACTTACAAAATAAAGATGAGATTGCTCCAATTATTAAAGACGCTTTTAATATTTCAATGGAATCAGATATACCTGTTGTTTTATATAATGTCACAAAAAACTCTATGGCCAAATTATGCTGCCTAGGGACGGATACTGAATGCTGTATAGTTTTCCCTTATATGAAAGAAGTTAAAATTTTTGAAGTTTTGGATTTATCACTGGAGGTAAGAATCTCTAATGGAAGTAGGATGGCTATTCTAGAATCAGATGGATATTTTAAATTGAGTCCACCGAATGAGTTTAGTGAAATACCATTTTCAGTTGCACTTTTCCCTAAACTCCTACATAAAGAAAAAGCAAGAATTATTGAGAAGAAGATTAAAACAGGTATTACTAAAGAAGAAGATCGAATTTTGGCTCAAAGAAATACATATAATGACTCCTCTAAGGGCTCGTTACCAGAACATCAAATTGAACAGAACTATGTTAGGCTCGAACTAGACGATAAGGTTATGGGTACTGAACAAGAGCTCTCAAATCATGTGCTGATGGAAGTTGTTCTTATGGCTTCGTACAACCCTAATTGTAAATATTTAAAGGTCACTTCGTTAGGTGCAGGCTTCAGTCCAGCTAAAAGTGGTAAATTACAATGGGACGATGTGTACGAAAGAGGGTGTTTCCAAAGTGAAATAGAAATACACATCGAAGCAAATGAAAATGAGTTAGCTACTAAAGAAAGCAGTCCAGTAAATGCTAACAATGTTACAGAATATACAACATCTTCATCAATAAGCGTAGGTATAAATATTTCGACAGATCCTGGATTCGAGTCTCAATACACACTTTCGAAAGAAGAATCACATGCCATCTCAGATTTCGAAATAACTAATAGATCATATGGGACTGTAGGGGATTGGGATTTCAGGTTTGAAAAGGCACAAGGTCATGACTGGGAATGGAATAATATGTTCGAAGACCAGTTTGCGACAATAGAAGTGAAAAATATTCCAATTTTGACCAAAAACAATTTGCAGCCCGTATGCGTCATGACTTGGGTAACAGATGATGTAGAATTCAAGAAAATGGTTCCCTTAGAGCTAGGTTGGAAGGCTACTTACTATCATTTCTGGGTTAAAAATTTTTTCTTTGTCGTTCGGAAAGCTTGGCAATACCAATTATATAGTTGTTCTGTCCCCTGGATAGTAGATTTCGGCAAAGTATGGGTTGAACCTTGAATATGGCCGGTGAGGTGTTTTATCCTGAAATTATTTCACTTTGAAACTTTTAAAGTTCCATCTGAATGAATTTTATTAAAATTAAAACTACCAATACATTCCACTATCGAGAGGCACTGAGAAAAGTACCTATGTGTTTATCATAGAATTTTTGCATTTGATGACACTGTAATCGAAAGGAAAGAATATATTCTTAATGTATGTGTAACGATTAGGAAAACAAAGTATACTCTTCAAAAATAGGAGAATTTGTCACCTTACTTTTAGCCGTGGTTAACATATCAAAGTAAAAACGCTATCGTTATAGATGAGAACCTTTGTTTCGCCCCCTTTTCTTCGAGTAGAAACATAAGACATGTATTATTTAATTAATTATTATGAGTTGCACAGTATTGTACATTTTGCCCGAAATACCCGTTTTTACACCTGTTTAGGATGTCTTTAGATGTACAACAACGTATTTTTTCAATACATAATTAGAAATCAAAACAATTTTCTTAAAAAATTTCATCATATTTTTACAATACGCCATAATACGCCCGTATGCCCGATGAAATACGCATACCTGTTAATGCTGAGATACCTAAGAGCTTGCATGACGCCATACTCACAGCTATAGAGGAGCTATAGAGGAGGGAATTGAGGCGCCATGAGCAAAAAAGCAATGGTGGAGATTTTGGTACTGTCTGTACTCACATTTTAACATCTTAAAAGATCCAATTAATTAAATGTTCAAAGTTCTTAACTTTGTCCATTGTAACGATAATTATAATTATCTTTCATCTTACATGAAGTAAGAAACAATCGAAAAAATGACAGAACTCAAATGAATTCATTTATATTTCAGCATACAGTTATGATAAGATGATCGATAATGAAACTTATTAATATAGTACGCCGTTTTATAATAGCGGGTCTTATACTACTTATTGTAGTAATTATAGAGGCATCTTATTACGGACTACATCCGAAGAACAATTATTACATTAATAACACTGATTATTCAATTGCTGCTCCTTTTGTCAATAATTTTTCAGATATAGGCAGCCCTATAAATATAATATTCCTCGTTATGATATTCATCCTAAGTTTCATGGTAGTGTCAAAAATGATATCTAAGAGAAAATGATCGCAAAAATGTACGAGTGAATAAGTTAGGAGATGGCATTATATAGACAGGACAGCACCACCCAAAGCAACTGCTTTAATATTTTCCGCAAACTAAGGAATGACAAGAATATAATTTCAAGTATTTCAGTTACCGATATTGTCTCTGATGATTATTTGGGAAAATGGAATTATAGAGCTATCCAAAGTGAAAACTTGAAGTTATTTTCCAGCTATTCCTAAAAAGGCTTTTATCCTCTAAACCCAAATGCAAAATGAATTCGGACTTATGCAGTTGAACTAAGAAACCAGTAGCATGAAACTTCAATCTGTCTAGATCATAATATTTATAACAGACCTGTTCATGCTTTCCCTTGATCCTTAAGTGCATAAGTCTTAAAGAAACAAAATTATTGAATTTATTGAATTTTATTGAAATGGGGGTTTTAAATGAAGAAGATGACAGAACAGCATCTTATCAATGCATTTGGTGGAGAAAGCCAGGCGCATATTAGGTATTTATATTTTGCAAATCAGGCCGAAAAAGAAAAATTTACTAATGTGGCCCGTTTATTTCGCGCAGTCGCTCATGCTGAATATATACATGCAGGAGACCATTACAGGGAGTTAAAACACCTCGATGGGGGATTTGTCGCAAATAGCATGGCAGCTTTTGGCCCGGGTGATTCCAGGAAAAACCTTAAACTAGCAATCGCTGGCGAGACATTCGAAATTGAGGAAATGTATCCTGCATACATTGAAGTTGCAAAATTCCAGGGGGAAAAAGGCGCACAAAGAAGTTTTGAATGGTCCTATGGCACTGAAAAAATGCATAAAATGCTTTATGAAAAAGCATTCGAATCTGTTAATTCAGGAAAAGACGTTGAACTCGGCCCCATCCAGGTTTGCGAAGTATGCGGATATACCCTCGAGGGAGAAGCACCCGATAGATGTCCCATATGCAACGAATTAAAAGACAAATTTACTGCATTTAAATAAGTGCTTATCTTGCATCGGCTAATTCTTACCAGGAAAATTTCCGTCTAGATGAGGACCCGGAGGGCCTGAGGACCCTCTGTTTCCCGAGACTTTGCAGAGATCATTTTCGGGGTCGTTTTCCTTGTTGGAATCCTATCATCTCGATTCCGGAATAAATCTCTTGTTTAGTTGAAAAAATTTCTTGTTTAGTTGAAATTCGTGATCAATAAATCGATTTTAAAATCCAGGTTTGCGAATATAATTTGCGCAGTACCGGATAGAGAATTATTGTCCAACTGGCTGCTCTTATTCATTTGTATACTTGGAGAAACATATCTCTGGTTAATTTCAGGAAGCCAAAAACAACAAGAACCCACGCAACAAGTAAAAATAAATCCTATCTCTATGTTGATTCAATATTGAATCCTATTTTATTCGATTAAGATATATAACTAATTTAGAATACATTTAACAATATTTTCAGAAACATTTAAAACTTTTGAAAGTTTGATTCATAACTATCGAAATGTCCGAGATCTCCTCGCGACTTTCGGAAATTCGAGATATCAGGTTTAAGCATATGACGCAACAGAATGGATACATGCGGTATTTTACGAAACAAAGCTGCTACCCTAACCAGGCAGAAGCCATGGAAAAAATTAACTCGGCTCTTCTGCAGGAGAAAATTGTGCTTTTTGAGGGAGCATGCGGCACAGGTAAGACTCTGAGTGCACTTGCTCCTGCATTGAATGTGAGGACGAAACTTAATAAAATCGTCATTATAGTTACAAATGTCCACCAGCAGATGGTCCAATTCGTAAACGAGGCAAAAGAAATCTCACAAAATAACAATATAAAAACAATTGTTTTTAAGGGCAAGACTTCCATGTGCCCTGAAAATCTCGACTACGACGAGTGCAAGCTAAAAGGGGAGAATACATACGACCTTCTTGAGTTTGAAAGGGAAGTTTCTTCAAAGGAAAAAGAGCTTAAAGACGCCTATGAAAAATATAAGCGGACAAAAGATCCTTCTCTTTACGCCCTCAGGAATGAGCTTGAAAAGGAAGTCGAAGAAGCTCGGAAAAAGGCTCAGTCATTGCGGGCCCATTCCTGCCCAAAGCTTTATGAGGTTCTGAAATTTGAAGGAAATGAGTTTTCCTCCTGGCTTTTTTCCGATGTAAGGAGTCCTGAAGAAGTAATGGAATATGCTGACGACCGGGATATGTGCGGATATGAGCTGCTTAAAAAAGAGCTCAAAAATACCGAACTTCTAATCTGCAATTTCCATCATGTACTCAGTGCCGAAATCTTTATGACTCTGCTGAAGTGGCTTGAACGCGACCCGGAAGACATTATTCTTATCTTTGACGAGGCACATAATATAGAGGCTTCTGCTCGTTCTCATTCTTCCGTAATGCTCACAGAACTGACCATTGAAAAAGCTCTTTCTGAGGTTGGTGAAATTCCTGAGCCTGGAAACTATCCCGCATTCGGGGCTGGTTCAGGGTCAGGAAATGGCATCCCTCTTGACCAGGACTATACTGTCCGGCTCTTTGCCAAAAGGCTGTTTTCCTGCCTTCTTACTGCTCTAAGAGATGCATATGACTCAAAGTTGAAATTCGGAGAAAAGAACAGGCTTGGAAAAAACTGGCAGGACATTCAGATAAGTGATCCTTACGAGCGCCTTGACATCCTGAAAGCTCGCTTTTTGAGAGATGCAAAGAAAGAGGGATTCGAAGATGAAGAGAAGGTGCTGATCCAACTGCGGGAAATCGGAGAATTCGGAGGCAGGCTGGAAGAAATCTATGCAGAAAACTACAAAAAAGGACTTCTTTCTGTCCCCAAACGTTCCCAGATCCGTTACGTTGCTGATTTTCTGTCTTCTTACCTTGTACTCTCGGACAGGCAGAACTATTATCCTATTTTAAACGTGCGCAGAGATCTAAAAAGTGATAGGGTGGTCGGCAGGGTCGAGCTCTTCACATGCATCCCTAAAAATGTGACTCAACCTTTACTTGATTCCGTTTATACGGCAGTGTTAATGTCGGCTACACTTCGCCCCTTTGAGATGATGAAATCCACATTGGGAGTTTCAAGGGAAGTGGAAGAAATCTCTTATGGCACTACATTTCCCAGGGAAAGAAGGCTTACTCTTGCGGTTTCTGTGCCTCCTCTCTTTTCAAAAAACCGTGACAGCCCTGAAACTCTGGAGAGTTTGAAAGAAGCTCTTCTTGCAGCTACTGTTGCATCGTCGGGAAACGTGATAATCTACTTCCAGAGCTATGCTGAAGCTCTCCGCTATACTAAACTTCTTGAGCCTGAACTTTCAATCCCGATTTTCCTTGACGAGGTAGGGGTTTCAGCCCAGGAAATCCGAGAGGAATTTTTCAAAATCGGAGAGCAGGGAGGAAAAGCCGTACTTGTAACTTATATCTGGGGGACATTGAGTGAAGGCGTTGATTTCAGAGATAATCGCGGAAGGACAGTGATTGTGGTAGGAGTGGGATATCCGGCTCTAAACGACAGAATTAAGGCAGTCGAATCTGCATATGATACTATTTTCGGTTGTGGGGAAGGCTGGGAATTTGCAGTTCAGGTGCCAACAATCAGAAAAGTAAGGCAGGCTATGGGAAGGGTAGTCCGTTCTCCGAAGGATTTTGGGGTGAGAATCCTCATGGATTCCCGCTATCAGAGTTCCCAGATGCGTAAGCTTGGCAAATTCTCGGTCTTTGAATATTTCCCACCAGAAGAAAGAAAAGAATTTATTGATGTTGCCCCCAAAGATGTAGGAAGTCTGGTGGAGGATTTTTTTGCACATATCACGTCGAGTGATCTGGAAAAGATGGAGTTGGAATCTCCGGCTTCAAGGCGGCTGGAGTTAGGAAGTCTTGCTGAAAAGCTCTAAAAGCATATATAGCTTACTTCCAAAATTAGTCAAATATGACTTTTTGAGAAAATGTCCTTCATTTTTTCTCTTTCATTTTTTCTCTGATCTCTTTGTCCTGATTTCTCCTTACTGTGCTGTGTCAGTAAAATCTGGAGTTATGGATGAAGATTATTAATATCAATGAACATATATTCAAATAGGTGATAAATTAGTGGGACCAGAGCATAGAGGCCAGATTCTAAAAAAAATCCTTATTGCAACCGATGGCTCAGAAACCGCCGAAAAGGCAGCAGATTTCGGGATACAAATTGCGGGGTTGAGTGGAACAAAGGTCTACTCTGTATATGTCATCGACACAACTCCTTATTATTCAATTCCGCTGGATGAAATATGGTCAAAGGACGTTTATGCCCAGCTTGAGGAAATGGGTCATCAAGCAACCTCTTATGTTGAAAAAATTGCAAAAGCTGCCGGAATGGAAACCGAATCTATAGTGCTTAAAGGAGATCCGGCTGAAAAGATTGTGAATTTTGCAGAAGAGCAGAATGTTGACATGATTATAGTAGGGTCACTTGGAAAAGGTAAATTTGAACGCCTTGTGATTGGAAGCGTATCCGAAAAAGTCGTAAGGCATGCAAAAGTCCCGGTCCTGGTTGTTCGGGAACCGAACAAATAAAAAATGAACCAGATGAATGAACAATCTGAGATCTGTTTAGAGTCAGATCTCTGAGTTGAAGAATCAGCTTAAGCAGGCACTAATAAGTGAAAGTACTTATTACCTTATTTTTTAACTATTGATTCCATCATTACGTTGCGTATGTTATTCGAAGGACTTCAGGTCCGTTGTATGTTATTCAAATAACTTCATGTCCGTTTTAGAAGTGGTCAATTGAAGACGACTTTATGGAACCTGGTTTAGACATTTATAACCTTTTTATCATTGCCACGATTCTCATAAGTCCGGTGAAAAACAGCAGTAACGATTTATCAGTGACAATGACAGTTTTTTAGCTCTTTAAAGTTAGGTCCTCTCTGAAAAATAAGATTTGAAATGGCTTGAGTCTCTTTACTCAAGATACATCTTCTTCTTTGTTAATAATTTGAAATTTTTATGTTCTTTTGCTTTCATCGATGTTTCGTCCTTTCTCTGGGAATTATTGGATGAAAATTATTAATATGAATACATCGATATTCAGATAGGGGATTAAATTCGAGTAACCAGGGCATGGAGAGCAAGCTCTATAGAAAAATTTTGATTGCAACCGAAGGTTCTGAAAGCGCCAGATTTGCAGTAGATGCCGGAATTGAACTCGCTCGTATCAGCGGGGCGAAAATCCAGGCAGTCTATGTTATTGATATTTTTGCTTATTATTCGGTGCCGCGGGATCCCAGGTGGGAAGAGGCGATGTACGCTCAGTTCAGGGAGCTGGGTAGAGAAGCCGTCTCTTATGTGAAAACCGCGGCTGAAGATATAGCGGTAGAGGTCGAACCCCTTATTCTTGAAGGGAATCCTGCCGAAAAAATCCTCAACTTTGCAGAAAAACAGGATATTGATATGATTGTCGTAGGTTCGCTAGGGAAAACAGCTACCGAACACTTCTTTCTTGGAAGCGTATCCGAAAGAGTCGTCAGGAATGCAAAAGTTCCAGTGCTTGTCGTACATGGGAGTAGACGATGAAGATCGACCCGAAATCCAGGATATAAGGAGGATACTTTATGAAACGAAGACCTTATAGGAAAATCCTGCTCGCAACTGACGGCTCGGAAAATGCAAAAAGCGCAGCTTGCTCAGGGATTGAAATTGCAAAAAGGACTGGATCTGAAGTCTATGTTGTATACGTTGCCGGCATTTCCTGCTGTTCTCCTATCATGCCCGAAAGTTACGACTGGGAAGTAGGGAAAGAAGGGAGTGAAGCCGTTGCAGAGATAGAGGAAATGGGGAAAGAAGCCGCAGTTCCGGTAAATGTCGTCCTGCTACAGGGGCATCCAGCTCAGGAAATTCTAGATTTTGCGGAGAAGAATGATATCGATATGATTGTGATGGGGACACAAGGAACAGCCGGAATTGACAGGTTCCTGCTTGGAGGAGTTACGGAAAAGGTAGTAAGGCATGCGAAAGCCGAGGTTCTTGTCGTGCGTGCACCATGCCCTTGAAAAAAGGATGAGGATAAAATAATTGTTAGGTGAGAATTCACAAAGTGAGGGAAAATGATGTTGAACGAAAGAATGGAAGAAGCGCTAAACGAACAGATCAACAAAGAAATGTATTCGTCTTATCTGTACCTCGCAATGTCTGCATACAGTTCGTCTATTGGACTACCGGGATTTGCCCACTGGTTTAGAGTTCAGGTAGAGGAAGAGAATATCCACGCAATGAAACTCTTTGACTACATAAATAATCAGGGTGGAAGGGTGAAGTTGAAGGAAATCAAAGAGCCACCGATGGAATTCGGAACCCCGAGGAGTATGTTCCAGCAGACCCTTAAGCATGAACAGTTCGTCACCCGCTTAATTCACGAATTAGTGGATCTTGCCCGTGCGGAAAAGGACGACAACACGGTATCGTTTCTACAGTGGTATGTCGATGAACAGGTCGAAGAGGAAGAAAACGACAACGAAATTATTGCCAAACTGATAGATGTAGATGATAACAAAGATGCCCTGTCAGAACTTGATGCAAAACTGGCAAAGAGGCTTCCTCCTAAATAACCTTGGGGAAAAAAGGTGAAAACACCTTATATGCATGCTTTCGTGGAAAAACGTTAATTGGTTTTATCTTGAGTGGCTGCACCATTTCTTCCGCGGCATTTCATAATAAAAAAGATAAAGATAAAGAAAGACAAAGCATCTACTTCCGGAAAAACAGTTATCGAAGACGAAAAATAATTCTTAAGGCGTTGAGTCAGGTTTTAATATATGGAGTCTGAAAGGCACAGTGAAATGTTAAGCAACTTGGAACTCGATATCGTGAAAAAAGGTTTTGAATGGCTCTCTGCCCAGGAAATTAATTCCGTAAAAGAACTTTCCAGTACAGTATCAGCGCATGCCCTCTGGAGACTCCCGAATCCCTACATAACTCGACTGATTCTTAAACAGGACAATGGTTCCTGGAATTCCTCAATCAAGGATACCGCAAGGGCCTGCTCAGCGCTTTCCACTGAGGGAATCGTATTCATGGCATCAGAAAGATGGCTGCTCGCAAGAAAAGGCAAAAATTCCTGGAACGAGGATGTTTATGATACAGCCTATGCCCTGGCAGCTCTTGCAGATATGGGAACTCAGGAAAGAGAAGGATGCAACTGGTTATACGAATGTTATTGCCCTTCCTGGGAACAGGTTGGGACTACATCTCTTATCATTACGGCTCTTAAAAAACAGGAAAATCTGGCAGAAAGCAAAGATTTCGAGTCTTTTATCCGGGAAAAAGCTGAGTGGATCCTTTCCAGAAAAAGGCAGGACGGAGGCTGGGAATATATTTCCACAAGCAATCTGGCAATCCAGGCCCTGCTTCTTGCAGGCTTCAAAAAAGAAGTTGAAGATTCAGTCCACTGGCTCCTTGAAAATGCCCGTAAAAGCGGAGCCTGGGGAAATAATGAAGAAGATATAAATGCTACTGCTCTGTGTCTGAGCAGTCTGGGGCTTTATAATAGGACTTGAAAGGGGAAATTTTTCATTTCGATCCATTAATCTCTTCTTTCATTTCTTTTATTTCTTTTATTTTTACTGGCAGTTGAAAATCACAATCTTCAAAAAAATATAAATATAAATTCGATTTTCGTCCCAAATCAAACCAAAAACTATATATATTAGACAATATTATTTTATATTAATAATAACACCACATAGGGACAGAACACCTTGTTCAATCTATTTTACCTAGGAGGAAATCTGATCATGTAGATCGAATGGACTCTAAATCCGTTCAGCCGGGTTAGATTCCCGGGGTTTCCGCCATATTTCTGAATCCCGGAATGGTGCATACATAATATTCCGCTGAAATTTTTTATAGTATTTGGGAATATTTTCCAGAGTCTATAAATTGTTTTTGTTTTTTGGGATCATCTCTATTTTCCGGGTAGCTGTCAGCACGTTGCTGACTCCGCGCTTATATTCAGTAAGCCGGGATTCTGAAATACTGTTTCTTGGAAATCATCCGGGCTCTTAATTCACCAGGGGTGACACTATGGATAAAAAACCATTAGATGCTCTAATATCTTCAACCGGGCTCTGGATGTCCAGGACCGGGATGCTCCACAAAATAAAGCACCATGAGGTCTCAAAGAGGAAAATATATATTGAAATGGCATGCGGAGAGCGACTTGTTGCCAATAACTCCCGAAGCAGCAGGACTGCCAGGGCACTCAGGCACCACAAATACAAAAAAACCTGCAGACACTGCAGGGTTTCGGATGAAGACCTCAATAATTTCCTCACTAAAACAAGCGAAAACGCAAGCATTGTGAAAGTTAAGGTAGTTTCTGCTCCGATTATCAGGAAAGCTCTTCCAAAATCCGTCTCAAGAGCTCCAAAACCACTCGAAAATCCTGAATCTGCACAGGCAACAGTAAATGCATCCGGATCGGCATCTGAACCTGCAATGGCAAAATCGGCTGTGTCTTCGCCTGTTCCGGTCCCGGTACCCGTTCCTGCACTCACGCGGAGCCAGGTCGAAAGGCTTGAAACTCTCTTAATTCCGGGGGATAAAATTTCCCTTAACGCGGGAATGCTTTTCAGAGAGCTTGAGTCAGAACTGCTGGCCAGAAGAAAAGATGATATGCAGCGGATCTACGCAGAAGAAAGGGAAAACTATCTAGGAAAACTCGAACGCGATATTACGAAATTTTTCGTGGAAAGGGGTTTTCTGGAAATCAAATCTCCGATCCTGATCCCGGCAGAATATATTGAGAGAATGGGTATTGACAGTGATACTGAACTTTCAAAGCAGGTCTTCAGGGTAGATAAAAATTTCTGCTTAAGACCCATGCTTGCCCCTAACCTCTACAATTACCTGCGGAAACTGGATAAGGTTCTGCCTGACCCGATAAAGATCTTCGAAATCGGACCCTGCTACAGAAAAGAGTCTGAAGGAAAAGAACACCTGGAAGAATTCACAATGCTGAACTTCTGCCAGATGGGCTCGGGCTGCACCCGGGAAAATCTTGAATCCATAATTAAGGAATTCCTAGACTACCTGAAAATCGATTTTGAAATCGTAGGAGACTCCTGTATGGTCTATGGGGACACCCTTGACGTAATGCACGGGGATCTGGAGCTTTCATCAGCAGTTGTAGGGCCAATACCCCTGGATAGGGAATGGGGAATTGACAAGCCATGGATAGGTGCAGGTTTCGGGCTTGAACGTCTGTTGAAGGTTAAACACGATTTCAAGAATATAAAAAGGGCGGCAAGGTCCGAATCGTACTATAATGGGATTTCAACCAACCTGTGAGCTGAAAAAACCGCTTAAAGTAATGTGGAGCAACTAAAAACATCTTAGAGATACTATAATGGTAAAAAAGTAGAATGGCAAAAAAGTAGAATGGCAAAAAGTAGAATGGCAAAAACAGGACTATAAAAAATCAAAATGGCAAAAACAGAATGGCGATATTAAAATGGCAATTCGGCCCGAACAGGGTCGGCATAAGTATCTAAAAATCTATGAGAGGGTGAAATTTTGATCCAAAAAATGGCACTTGACGAACTTGACAGGTTCGGGGAAAAAATAATTGAAGGTTTTCAATTATCTGACGATGACCTGAGGGCTCTTCTCTCTCTTGAGTCCGAAGAAGATCTGGAAAAACTTTATTACGCAGCCCGGAAGGTAAGAAATCATTATTTTGGCAACAGGGTATTTCTTAACTGTTTCATCTACTTCTCCACTTATTGTAAAAATCAGTGCGCTTTTTGTTATTATAACTGTAAAAACGAGATCAATCGCTACCGTTTGACTAAAGACGAAATCAAAGATACCTGCGAAACCTTGAAAGGAGCAGGTTTTCATATGATTGACCTGACCATGGGAGAAGACCCCTATTACTATGAAGATCCGGAACGTTTTGTAGAGCTTGTCCAGATAGTGAAAGAAGAACTTAAGCTTCCAATAATGATTTCTCCCGGAGTGATGGATAATGCCACTCTTCTTAAAGCCAGGGAAAAAGGAGCAAACTTCTTCGCCCTTTACCAGGAAACATATGACACTGAACTCTACCGAAAGCTCAGGGTTGGACAGTCATTCGATGGAAGGGTCAATGCCCGCCGTTTCGCAAAGGAGCAGGGATACTGCATAGAAGATGGGATTCTCACGGGAGTCGGAAACGATATAACATCGACTATTCAGTCCTTAAGAGGAATGAAAACAAACGACCCTGATATGGTCAGGGTTATGACCTTCCTGCCCCAGGAAGGAACTCCACTTTCGGAATTCAGGGAAATTTCAAACCTCTCGGAATTGAAGATCATCTCAATTCTCAGGTTAATGTTCCCGAAGTGCCTGATCCCGGCCTCCCTTGACCTGGAGGGCATCGACGGCATGGTTCACCGCTTGAATGCAGGGGCAAACATTGTTACCTCTATTCTTCCCTCCGATTCTCGATTAGAAGGCGTTGCAAATTACGACCGCGATCTTGAGGAGCGGGACAGGGATATAAAAAGTGTGATAAGAAGGCTTGAAAGCATGGGAATGGAGCCTGCGCAGCAAGATGAGTTTGAGGCAGTCCTGGGGTGCTAGATTGAAAACGATATGTCTTGTGGGTGGAAAACTCCAGGGCTTCGAGGCTGCATACCTTTCTAAAAAAGCCGGGATGAAAGTGCTTGTGGTAGATAAAAATCCGCAGGCACTGATCAGGAATTACGCTGATAAGTTTCACTGTTTTGATGTAACAAAGGAACCGGAAAAGCTCTTTGAGATCTCAAAAAGAGTTGATGCTTTACTCCCTGTAAACGAGAACCTTGAATGTATTGAGTTTCTGAGTTCCATAAAAGACAAATTATCCTGCCCTGTCCTTTTCGATTTTGAGGCTTACTGGATCAGCAGGGACAAGAAAAAATCAAAAGAATATTTTGCATCCATAGGAGTTCCGACTCCCCAGGACAAACCCTCGGGACCCCCTTATTTTGTAAAACCCCCATGTGAAAGTAGTAGCGTAGGTGCCAGGATCATTTATTCCGAAGAAGAACTCAGAAATCTCGAACCTGGCATGCTGATTGAGGAATACGTGGAAGGGGAAGTTGTCTCCCTTGAAGTTATTGGAGACGGAAACCGCTTTGCTGTGGTAAAGGAAACCCTAATCCACATTGACGGAACCTACGACTGCCATATGGTAACTCCGCTCCCCCTTAACCCTTCTTTCAGAGAGATATCCTATACCCTTGCAGCAAATCTTTCCTTAAAAGGAATTATGGATGTGGAAGCCATTTCCGGTCCTAAAGGGTTCAAAGTAATTGAAATAGATGCTCGCTTTCCAAGCCAGACCCCAACAGCTGTCTATTACTCTTCAGGGGTTAACCTGATAGAACTCCTGTTCTGTGCCTTTGGAGAAGGTGTCAAGGAAATAACAACTCTTCCTGAAAACAAATACTGTATTTACGAACATCTCATGCTCGGAGAAAACGGAATTCTGATTCCTGTGGGAGAACAGGTACTTTCCATGGGAAATGATTACGGTAAGTACTATGAAGAACCAGGAATTGAGATTTTCCTTTGTAAAGGGGAAAAACCTGTATTTACTCTGGTCTTCTGGGGAAAGGATAAGGACGAAGCCGACGCCAGGAAAAGGGAAGGGCTTTCGATTATAAAGGAAAACTTCAGGGCGGCGGCATAAGAAGATGAAGATTAGAGGAAAATTTGAGGAAGATTAGAGGAAGATTAGAGGAAATTTAGTGGATTAAGATTTCCCAGAAACAGAAAACGGTGATAAAAATGGCACTTTTAACCTCAGAAGACCTGAAGAATATTAATAGACAGCTTGAAGAAGCTGATTCTGCCGTCCGGCGTGTAACGGGGCTTGACATAAAAGAAGTCTGTAGAGCCCTTTATGGAACTTCCCCAAGCTGTGAAAAGATAGGCATTGTGCCTGTGACTTCAGGAAATGGAATCATAGGAAATTTCTCAGCCTCCCTGCATGCAATTACTCAATATTTCGGTTTTGAAAGTTTTGTCACGGACATGCCCGATGTTAGCGGCTACTACGAGGCAGTGAAAAAAGGTGCAGAAATTATCCTTATGGCAGATGACCATACCTTCCTTGCTCATAACCTCAAAAATGGAAAAATAGCTAATAATCAGCCCTGTACAGGCATAATCTATGCGGAGATAGCTTCCAGGCACCTGAAAGCTGATTCAAAGGACGTACTTGTCATAGGGTTAGGGAAAGTGGGTTTCCCCGGAGCGGCGCACTTTGCGAATAAAGGTTTCAATGTTTACGGTTACGATGCTGACAAAGTACTTCTCGAGAAAGCTGTCTCCAATCTCGGGATTATCCCTTTCACCCCCTCCAGCCCCAGAAAGTTTTCCATGATTTTCGAAGCGACTCCATGTGCAAATACAATTCCCGAATTCGTAATTTCGAAGAATTGCGTGATTTCAACCCCCGGAATTCCCTGCGCAATTTCTGATGAGCTTCGAAAAAAATACGATGTTGAGATTGTAATGGAACCTCTCGGGATAGGAACGGTATCAATGCTTTATTCTGTTCTCTAAATCGAGTGTCGGTAGCCGAGTTTCGCTTCCCGAGTTTCGCTTCCCGAGTTTCGCTTCCCGAGTTTCGCTTCGGGAGCACGAGGTCCGTTTCACTCGCTTCGCTCGCTCAAGCGGACAAAGGTTGGCGTAGAATCATGACTTGCTCTCAAGAATGCTGAATGTAGAGAAAAGAAAAAAGTCAAAGAAATAACGTGGGAGTAAAATTCCATCATTACTTATTTTGCTTTGATCTTCAGCCTTGTGATCTCGATTGCACTTTCAGGACAGATGCTGGTACAGCGGCAGCTGCCTATACCAAGGCATTTCTGGCTGTCTTATTTTGCGATTCTTTTGTCATTTCATTTATAAAAGGGGATTTTGGTATGACGGCCTGATGAAAATATTTATATAGATATTATAGGTAATAAGTTTCCGTTATCCGGCATAGTGAATAAATTTACGGCCGGGCTAGAAGTAGTAAATAAAAGAAGTGATAATGGGATGACAGATACTGAAATTTTTGACAAATTACGCGATGCTATCGTAACTCAGAAAGTAGCAGGCATTGCACAATTAACTAAGGAAGCCCTGGATGCAGGAATTCCTCCTCTCGATATCATTACCAAGGGTCTATCCGTTGGAATGAGAATAGTCGGTGACAAGTTCGAAGCTGCAGAGTTTTTCCTGCCTCAAATTATGATGTCTGGAAAAGCAATGAGCAACGCAATGGAAATCCTCACTCCTGAACTTGCGAAGAACAAGAAAGAAGGAGACGAAACAGGACTTGCGATCACTTTTGTTGCAGAAGGAGATATCCACGACATCGGTCA